>JBDTYM010000017.1:0-53089 GCA_040005635.1 Dokdonella sp.
CGTCGGCGAGGAAGCCGACCTGCTGCCACATGCCGACGGTTTCCATCGACACCAGGGTGACGCCTTTGCGCGCGCTGATCGCCTTGATGCACGGCGCGGCATCGGCCGGGGCGGCGCGAATCTCGGTGCCGGCCAGATGCGGGCGATGGGTATCCTTGATGACCAGGGGCACCTGCGCGCGGCGCAGTGGGCCGAGCGAGCGCGGATGCAGCACCTTGGCGCCGGTCGTCGCGATCTCCTGCGCCTCCTCGTAGTCGAGCCGCGACAGCAGGCGCGCGTCCGGCACGACGCGTGGATTGGCGCTGAACATGCCCGGCACATCGGTCCAGATTTCCACCACTTCCGCTTTCAACAAGGCGCCGAAGTATCCGGCCGAAGTATCCGAACCACCGCGCCCGAGCAGGACGGTTTCCTGCTCCGCATTGCGCGCGATGAAACCCTGCGTGATGAACACCTCGCCTTGGGCGGCGAGCGCGGCAGCGACGCTCGCGTCGTGCGCGACCGGCACCGTCGCCGACAGGTAGCGGCCCCAGGCCGTCTGATTGGGCAGTGCCTCGGCGCGCAGGAAGTCACGCGCGTCCAGCCAGGTTGCCGCCAGCGCGTCGGCGCCGCTGCCGAGGAACTGCGCGCCGAGCGCGCTCGACATCAATTCGCCGAGCGCGAACACCTCGGCCTGCCAGGCGACCGCAGCGCGACTGCGGCGTGGATCGGCGATCAGTCGATCGAGATCGACGAGGCGATCGGCCAGGCGCGTGCAGGCAGCCAGCTCGAGTTCGCTATGCATCGCCTGGTGGCGCTCGACGATCGCCGCCTGCACCTCGCGACAGCGCGCCTCGTCGGCCCGCGCCTCGGCGATCGCCTTCAACTGATCGGTGATACCGGACAACGCCGACACGACGATCAGCACGTGCCGACCGCGCGCACGGTGCGCGGCGGCGATGCGACGGATGTTCTCCCAGCGCTCGCGCCGCGACACGCTGGTGCCGCCGAACTTGATGACGACCCACGGCGCCGGCAGCGCCGGTGCCGTATTCGAGACTGCACTCACAGGGGGTTCCACGGACAATGAACACGGCATTCTTTCGTGCGACGTAGCAGAACGCAATCGGATGTCGGCACCCGGGCGGCCCGCGGCGCTTTCGATGGCAGTCGCCACGCAGACGCCGGCCTGCGTCTCGGGCATGATCGTCGCCTTTCTCGCCGGAGCTCCAGCGCGATGATCGCCAACGGCAGCGCGCGTTCGCGTCGCTATGCGCAGGTCGATGTATTCACGACGCGAGCCGGCTATGGCAATCCGGTCGCGGTGGTATTCGACGCGGACGATCTGGATGACGCCGCCATGCAGCGCTTTGCCGCGTGGACGAATCTCTCGGAAACGACCTTCGTGCTCACGCCGCGCCAGGCGGCAGCGGACTTTCGCCTGCGCATCTTCACGCCGCGCCAGGAGCTTCCTTTCGCCGGCCATCCGACGGTCGGCACGACGCATGCCGTGCTCGAGGCCTATGACACGCTGGCTGGGTGCGAGCGCCTGCAGCTCGAATGTGCCGCCGGTCTGCTGCCGGCGCGCGTCGAGCGAAGCGGACCGCGGCCGCTGATCTTCGTACAGGCACCTGCCGCGCAACTGGCCGCGATCGCCGATGCGCTCGGCGGCGCCCTCGCCGGCGCGCTCGGCGTGGCCGCCGAGGCCGTTGCGATGACACGCTCGGTGGATATCGGTCCGCGCTGGCTGCTGGCCGAGCTCGTCGACGCGCACGCAGTACGCCGGTTGCAGCCGGATCTCGGTGCGATCGCCGCCTTGACGACGCGGCATCGATCGGTCGGCGTTGCCGCGTTCGGTCCCGAGCCATCCGGCGACGCGGCGATTGCCGTGCGCGTGTTCTGCCCGGCCGACGGCATCAACGAAGATCCGGTCACCGGCAGCGCGAACGCGGCCATCGGTGCGCTCTTGCATGCATCCGGTGCGCTCGATGCGATCGGACATCGCTACCGCGCCAGCCAGGGCCGCGAGGTCGGACGCGACGGCATCGTCGAGATCGTCGTCGATCCAGGCAATGGCGTGGTCGAGATAGGCGGCGCCTGCGTCACCTGCATCCGCGGCTTGCTCGAATTCGAGGCCCACTCATGACTACCCCGACCGAACCCTCGAGCGCTACGGCAGCGGCGCCCACAGCGGTCAGCTACGCGCGCCGTCTCGGCGCCTGGGACGCCGCGATGATCGTGGTCGGCGGCGTGATCGGCTCGGGCATTTTCCTGACCCCGGCCGCAATCGCGCGACAGACCGGATCGGGCACCGAGCAATTGCTGGCTTGGGCCATCGGCGGCGTGCTCGCGCTCATCGGCGCCCTCTGCTATGCCGAACTCGGTGCACGCCGGCCGGCGGCCGGCGGCGGCTACGTGAACCTGCGCGAGGCATTCGGGCTCGTCATCGCGTTCGTCTACGGCTGGAATCTGCTGGTCGTGAACCACTCCGGCAGCATCGCGGCGGTCGCGATGGTGTTCGTGCAGTACGCTGCGGCGGCGCTCGGCCTGCAGGTGGCCGATGCACGGCCGTATGCGGTCGGCGCCATCGTGTTCCTGACCGGCATCAACTGGTTCGGCATCCGTGCCGGGGCGCTGACGCAGAACATCCTGACCGTGCTGAAGCTGGCCGCGGTCGCGGCGCTCGTCGTGGTCGGGTTGGTCGCGCGTGGCGCGCCGCCGCCGACTGCGCCGGCGGCGCCGATGAATCCGCTCGCGCTCGGCGGCGTGCTGCTGCCGGTGCTGTTCGCCTATGGCGGCTGGACCTATGCGAATGACATTGCCGGCGAGATCCGCGAGCCGCAAAGGAATATTCCGCGCGCGCTGTTCTTCGGCATGCTGCTGGTCGCGACGTGCTACCTGCTGGTCAATCTCGCCTATCTCGCCGTGCTCGGTCATGCCGGGCTCGCCGCGAGCAAGGCTCCGGCCGCGGACCTGATGCGCAACGTGCTCGGCGAACCTGGCGCGCGCCTGATCGCGGCCGGCATCGCGATCTCGACCCTCGGCTTCTGCAATATCTCGCTGATCGGCGCCGCGCGCGTGTTCCAGGCGATGGGCGCCGATGGCGTGTTCTTCCGCAGCGCCGGTCGCCTGCATCCGCGCTGGCGCACGCCGAACATCGCGCTGGTCGTACTCGCCGGCTGGTCGTGCCTGCTCGCGCTGACCGGCACGTTCGACCAGTTGCTGAACTATTCGACGACCGGCGACTGGCTTGGCTACGCGGCGGTCGTCGCGACGCTGTTCTGGTATCGCAAGCGCGGCGAAAGCGCGCCATTTCGCGCACCGTGGTATCCGCTGCTGCCGCTGCTGTTCCTCGCCACCGTGCTGTGGGTGGTCGCGGTGACGGCGTGGCAGCATCCGGGCGACGCCGGCATGGGTGCGTTGATCACGCTGGCCGGTCTGCCGCTGTATTTCATCTGGCGGCGGCTGCCAGCGGGCAGACGCGACACGCTCTGAAATCCTGTGGCGGCGGTGCAACGATTGCGTCGCGATATTTCACGCGCGCTTCACCTGTTGAACGTTCGACAAGTCTGATGCCGCGAACATCGCGTTCGCGTGAAGAATCGCCCTGCTTCCTCCTGTAAGTATCGACAGGTTCCCGCCGCTCCGTCGCCGCCGTATTTCTGTCGGCGCAGGCGAAGTTTCAGGAGGGGAACGTCATGTCATCCACGACCCGTTTTTCATTCGCGCGTCGCATGCTCGCGTGGCTCGTCGTCGGCACGATCTGCAGCGCCGGCACACCGGCTTTCGCACAGGTCGCTGGCGGCAACGCCTACGACATCCAGGCCCATATCAGTGTAGCCGGCCTGATCAATCTCGATATCAGCCCGATCAAGCAAGTACAGATTTCGCCGCAAGCCGACCCATTTGCGCTGCAGGATCAGCTGCAGGATTGGTCGAACAGCAACGCGGCTGGCAGCGTCTCCGCAGGCACTCTGGATTCGGCTTTGCAATGGGTCCCTGGCGTATCGGAAATCATCGTCGGTGCCGAAGCGACCGCGACGAATGTCGCCGTCAGCGCAGTCAGTCTGCTCGGTTCGGCCCTGATCGAAATCAGCGCCGATCAGGTACATTCGCTGACGATGATCGCGGGCCAATGCCCGAGTGGTCCGAACGGTGCCCATCCTTCGCATGCGCATGGCCCGCAGCCGAACGATCTCAGCGACGTCATAAACGACCTGTTGTATGGCAACGGCTTCGACACGCGCAATTTGCTGCCGGTCAACAACGTCGACCTGCCGGGTCTGCAAGTCTCGATTCTCGGCATTGCGGTGCCGAACCTGCCGTTGAATCCGCCACCGAATACCGGCATCAATTTGCAGGCGCTCGGCATCGTCGGCGCGACGCTGATGTTGAACGAGCAGACGACCGGCGGCGACGGCGTCAACTCGATGACGATGTCGACGAATGCGCTGCATTTGAACATCGACGTCGCCGGCCTGATCACGGCCGATGTGACGCTCGGCCATGCCGATATCAGCCTGCTCTGCAACGGCTGATCCATAACGGTTCTGCGTGGCCGAGGGAGCGGCCGCCGGATCCGGTCCCGCCCGATCCGGATCCTCCCGGGAGCTCACCCTCTACCCGGGGTGGGCCGCCGCGTCCACAGGACAAGGACGCGGCGGCCGCTTGTGCGCCTGTGCCGTGACAACGACTGATGCGACAATGCGCCCATGTCGAATCAAGCCGAACACGCGGCGGACGCCGCCACCAAACCTGCCGCCGCCCACCCGCCAGAAGCGCTCGCGATCTCGATCAACGGCAAGCCGTACTACCACGACGGCGATCCGGCGATGCCGCTGCTGTGGTTCCTGCGCGACACGCTGCGCCTGACCGGCACCAAGTTCGGCTGCGGCATCGGCGCCTGTGGCGCCTGCACGGTGCTGCTCGACGGCAAGGCGACGCGTTCGTGCGTGACGCCGATGCAGGCCGCAGCCACGCACAAGATCACCACGATCGAAGGTCTCGAAACCGATAGCCTGCATCCGGTGCAACAGGCATGGATCGAGCAGGACGTGCCGCAGTGCGGCTACTGCCAGGCCGGCCAGATCATTGCCGCGGTCGACCTGCTGCAGCGCAAGCCGAAACCTGGCGACGACGACATCGCGCTGATCGGCAACCTGTGCCGCTGCGGCACCTATCCGCGGATTCGCAAGGCGATCCTGCGCGCGGCCGAGCTGATGCAGGGCGACAAGAAATGAGTACGTCCGTCGATGCAGGACGACGTCGCTTCCTGACGGTTTCGCTGGGCGTCGGCGGCGCCCTGCTGATCGGCATGCGCGTGGCACTTGCCGATCCGGCGCCGGCCGATCTGCCGATGGAACTGCTCGGCGACGATCTGACCGAACTCGGACCGTTCATCCGTATCGAGCGCGACAACCGCATCGTGATCGGCGCGCGCGGCTGCGAAATCGGCCAAGGCGTGATGACCGCGTTGCCGATGCTGATCGCCGAAGAACTCGATGTCGACTGGGCCCAGGTGCGCGTCGTACAGCTGCCATTCGGCTACATCGACACCGACAAGGGCCCAGCGAACAAGTACGGCGACCAGGGCGCCGGCGGCAGCACCAGCATTCCCGATGCATGGAAGGAACTGCGCGAGGCCGGTGCGACGGCGCGCTGGCTGCTGCTGCAGGCCGCCTCACGCGAATGGAACGTGGCGGTCGAGCAGCTTCGCAGCGAAGCCGGCCAGGTGGTCGCGCCGGACGGCCGTCGACTCAGCTACGGCGCATTGGCGCGCAGTGCCGCGTCGATCGCGCTGCCGGACCAGCCGGTGCCGCTGAAGTCACCGGATCAATTCCGCATCATCGGCAAGCCGACGCGCGTCGTCGACGCGCGCGACATCGTCACCGGGCGCAGCCACTACGGCATCGATGCCTACGCGGCGAACGCGCTCGTCGCAGTGATCGCGCGCTGCCCGCATCTCGACGGCACCCTCGATTCGTTCGACGACAGCGAAACGCGCCGTGTCGCCGGCGTGCGCGATGTGATCGCGATTCCAGGCCCTACGCCCGATGCGCCATTCAGCGGCGTGCTCGCGGCCGGCATCGCCGTGCTCGCCGACAACACCTGGGCGGCGCTGAAAGGCCGCGATGCGCTGAAGGTGACCTGGAAGGAAGGACCCTGGACGAAGGAGTCGACGGCTGCGCTCGCCGCCAGCGCGAACGACCTGCTCGACAAGAACGAAGGCGGCGTCAGCGTGCGCAATGATGGCGATTTCGCCAAGGCGCGCAAGCAGGCGCGCCAAGTCATCGAGGCACGCTACGAGATGCCGTTTCTCGCGCATGCGACGATGGAGCCGCCGGGCGCGCTGATCGAGATCAAGCAGGACAGCGCACGCCTGGTGGCCTCGCTGCAGAGCCCGGACGGCGCCTCGAAAATGATCGCCGACATGACCGGTCTCGCGCAGAAAGACATCGAAGTGCGCATGACGCGTGCCGGCGGCGGCTTCGGCCGACGCCTGAAGAACGACTTCGTCGCCGAGGCCGTGCTGATCGCGAAGGCGGCCGGCAAGCCGGTCAAGCTGATGTGGACACGCGAGGACGATCTGCAGCACGACTTCTACCGGCCGTTCGGCGTGCATGCGCTGATGGCCACGGTGGATCGCAAGAAGCACGTGACAGGCTGGTCGCACCGTTGCGCGGCGACACCGCGCAACTATCGCGACGCTGGCATGAAGCAGCGGCCGATCTACACCGGCTGCCTCGAACCGGACGACTTCCCGGCTGGCCTGGTCGCCAATCTCGACAAGACCTTTTTCAGCGTCGCCTCCGGCATGCCCCGTGGCTGGTGGCGCGCGCCGCTGCACACGTTCCATGCGTTCGCGGTGCAGAGCTTCATCGATGAAATCGCGGTGATCACCCAGCAGGATGCGGTAAAGCTGCGTCTCGATCTGCTCGGCGAGCCGCGCCAGATTCCTTACCAGGGCCACGGCGGTCCGAACTTCGATACGGGTCGTCTCGCCCACGTTCTGAACGTGTGCGCCGACAAGATCGGCTGGGGCACTCGCCGCAACGACGGCCACGGCATCGGCATCGCCTGCCATTTCACATTCGGCGGCTACGCGGCGCATGCATTCGAGGTGTCGATCGACGGCAGCGATCTGCGCATCCACCGCGCGGTCGGCGTCGTCGATGTCGGCCGCGTCGTCAATCCGCTCGGCGTCGAGGCGCAGATGATCGGAGGCACCGTCGACGCCGTCTCGACCGCGCTGCATCTGGAGATCACCTTGAAGGACGGCCAGGTACAGCAGAAGAATTTCCCCGACTATCCGCTCCTGCGCATGGCGCAGGCGCCGCATGACGTCGAGGTCACGATCGTCGAATCCGTCGCCGAGCCCTGCGGCGCCGGCGAGATGGGCGTGCCGAGCGCCGCGCCCGCACTCGCCAATGCGGTCTATGCGGCGACCACGGTGCGCGTGCGCAAGCTGCCGCTGATGCCGGAATTGATGCGGATGTTGTGACACGCAACATCTGCTGTCACGTGATCATTCCCCTGCAAGGTGGACAGCGTTGCGGACAAACCGCTGCAATTGCTGAGCGTCATTCGACAATCGCCCCACCGGCGCTGCCGCGCCGTTCGGTAGCGGCGCGTGGATCGAAGCCGGCAACATCGCGCGAATCGTCGGATTGTCGAGCAGACTGCGCAGCCGCTCGGCATCCGGATACGGGATCTGGAAAAAAGGTTGCTGCAGATGCCGTACATCGCCGCTGGAGACATAAGCCCGCACATTGCGTGTCTGCAGCTTCATGGCGTCTGACCGGTCGACCATCGCACGCACATCCAAAGGTGTGCGCAGAGCGAATGCATAGGCCACTACGACGAGGTAGGCCGCTGCCCCGATCCATGCGCGCCGGCTCGAGCGTCGCCCGATGGATGCCATCCCGATCATGCGCAAGGCGAACCAGATATTGACGAGCACGCCGATCGCGAGAATTTCCGAGTAGCGCGACGTCACCGCGACAATCTCGTGACCTCGCGAGTGCGCGATCGCCAACGCCTGCAGCAGCACCCAAACGGCCATGCCGGCCGCGAAGAGCTCGTTCTCGGTGGCGACGCGCCGTCGCGCAAAACGCAGGAGCCAGATGCCAGCAGGCGTCCACATCGCAAGTGCGAAGAAGGCGCGCCAGTAGAAGCGCCAATGCATCGATGCCGGATCGATCGGCTGCAACGGCCACATCAAAATCGTCGCCAGGGCGGCCAGATGCTCCCCCACTCCATTCGCTCTGAACACAGCGTGGGGCGGCACATCCGGCAGGATCAGCAAGCCCGTCAGGCAGACCGCCCCGAGGCAAGCCACAAACGCGAGCAGGGTGGCGGGCCGTACCCGCTCACGCAGATTGCGCATCAGCACGACGACCAGGGCCGCGACCGAGGCAACCAGTCCGGAAGCCATCGTGAACAGGCTCCCGACGGCAAGCACAATCGCCACCAACAAGGTCACCCGCCCCAGCGGGCGATAGGCGACGACGCCCACGGAACCCAGCGCGAAGGCCGTCATGAAATAAAACTGATTCTGAAATCCGACCAGGAAATTTTCCCAGCCAAACGGTAAGGCAGCGATGACCAGTGCGACGATGAACATCGCCCAGCGGATCGAGCGATGCCGCTCGCCCCTGCAAAGCAGCGCATACAGCAACGCCATCGAGGCAGCAAACACGACGGCACTCGCGCAGGCTTCGACGAGATTGTCCCACTGCTGCCCGTTCGCGCCGAACAGCAGCAGCAACAGCAGCCGGCTTAACACCACGCGATGCTCGTTGTGGGGACTGAACAGTCCCTGCAAGGTCCAAGTTCCCTCGACCCATGGCCGCAGCAAGAGATCGGCCTCCGCGTCCCACTGGTCCCAGAAAGGCGTGCTGGACGCAAACAAGCATACATAGACGATGCGAACGCATAGGACGGCTGCGAACAACATGGGTGCTGTGTAGCGGTTTCGCGATTTCGCCTCGAAGAGCGCAGCCGAAGCAGGAAAGCCATGCGTTTGCACCCCATCCCGCCGCCCGGCCTCCCTCACCCCCTGCTCCGAAACGAATAGTGCTTGTGCCCCAGGTAACTGGTGATCGTCGGGGCGGCGATGCCGACGGCATGCGCAAGTTCCTCGACATGCCAATGCAAGCCAAGTAGCGGCAATAACCACTTCGCCAGCAGAAGACTGACGCAAAGAGTCTGTGCCAGGCCGAGCATGTTGACTGCGAAGAAAAAGAACGCCTGTTGGTGCAGCTCATTGGCGGCATCGCGGAAAACATAGCGACGGTTGAGAAGGAACGCTGTGCCGAGCCCGACGAAAAAGGCGAGCACCACAGCCAACGCATAGGGAAGCCATAGACTGAACAGAATACGTGCAGTGAAGTTTGCGATAGCGGCAACACTGCTCACCAGCAGAAATCCTGCAAAACGCGCCGATGGCGCAAACCGTCGCCAGAACGCCGACGTGGTTGAGGCGGATTCGTCGTTCGCTGCCTGCCGCTCGCTCATGGCGCCAACGCGCGCAATGATCGCTTTGCCGCGACCACCAACGCCTGCTTGCCGAGCACCCGCCAGGCAAGCGGAAATTTCAGGTACAGCCGCACGAAGAACGCCGCCTTCGGCAGGCGGCTTTTCGTCGTGTAGGGAAGGAAGCGTGGATACACGACGGTCGGCTCGAAGCCGGCAAGTTGCAGACCCTCGACCAGGCTGCGGTCGGTCAGAGGCGTGTGGTGATCGAAGAAGTCCCAGTACTCGCCTGGCAGAAAGCGGATATTCGGCTGCAGTACGATCACACGTCCGTCGTTGCGGAGAATCCGGTGCGCTTCGCGGAACGTGTCGAGCACGGCCTGCTTGTTCGGCAGGTGTTCGAGAAAATTGCTCATGAACACGACATCGACGCTGGCCGCGGCGAGTTCGCCGATCGCAGTGCACGGCGCGTTGACCACGCGCACATCGGGCGCCGCGAAACGACGGACGTCAGGATTCAGGTCTACGGCGATCTTCGAGCCGGCTCGGATGTTGTTGATGAACTCGCAATAGCCCGCGCCGATGTCGACGACGGTATCGGTCGGCCGCACATGACGGGCAAAGAAGTCCGTGCACAGCACTTGCCAGATCGCATGCTTGCGCGCCAGTTCCTGCTGCGGAAATCGCTGCGTATAGAGTCGCTCGAGATCCGATCCCGTATCTGCCATCGCCACATCCTTCTTCATGCGAGTGCGACCCGCGCGAGCGCATGACCGGTCTTTATGCTCTCCGAAATCGAGCGGTCCTCAGGGTAATAGTACGAGGTATCGGCGATGAACAAGCCGGCGATGGGCGTGCGCATCGACGGCAGCATCGACTGGAAGCCCGGTGGACAAATCGTCTGCGCGAAGTCGTAGCGATGGCAGTGCGTCGCGACGACCCAGTCCGGGCGGAACTCCGGATTGATGCGTGGCAGGTAACCGAGCACTTCGTCGACGAACGCGCGATTGTCGCGCGCGTATTTCGGATGCGTCTTCGGCATGTAGAACGGTGCGTAGACGATGCTTGGACCCGTGCCGGGATTGAGATTGGAGTATTCGATGAGGCCCGGGATCTCGATCGTCGGATCGCTGATGTTCATCCAGAAATTCTCGGTCAACGGACGACGCAGCTTGAGGATCACGCAGACGACTGGAATGTTCCCGATTGCGCGGATTTGCGCGGCGAAGCTGGCCGGCAGGCCGGGTACCAGGTCCGGCACGTACTGCAGCGGCGCGGTGCTGACGACCTTGTCGACCGCGCGTTCCTGACCGCCAATGACGATACCGCGGACATGCCCATCAGTGGTCGTCACCTGCTCGATGCCGCTCTTCAGATGGATGCGGCCTCCGAGTTCGCGGATACGCCGCTCCATCGCATCGAGCAAGGTCGCCGAGCCGCCTTCGAGATAGCCCAGCGACTCCTGCCGAACGCTGCGGCGCGACAACGCGACGCGCTTGATGCGCGTGCCGAGCCAGGATGCCGACAACTGATTCACATGCTCGTAAAACTTGAGTTCGAACAGGCGCCGCCAGAGCACGTCGTAGCCGCGGTTGCCGAGCCATCGCTTCAACCACGACACCGCGCCAACGCCATCGAGCGTAGTCCAGTCCGAAATCCCCTTCGCATGCAGCACATGGACCGCATAGCGCAGCTTGTCGAACCAGCCGAGCTTGTCGAAAGCGAGCAGCGCGAATGGCGTGCCCCAGCGATACAGGCGGCCGTCGCAGTAGAAACCCATCTTCGTATCGGTCCAATGCAGTCGATCCGAAAGCTGCAGTTCTTCCAGCAGATCGAACAGCGGAACGTCGGTCTTGCAGATGAAGTGGTAGTAGCGTTCGATCGCGAGGCCGTCGAAGTCGAAGTTCGCGGACATGCCGCCGAGGCGATCGTCGCGTTCGTAGATATCGACAGCATGACCCGCCTTGAGCAGTTCGAGCGCACAGGCCAGACCCATCGGCCCGGCGCCCAATATCGCGTATGAAGTTTGCATTCCCTGTCATTTCTCCGCAGGCACTTGGATCCGCCATGGCGGAGGATTGATTGGAACGTCGACCGCTTCGCCCCTATCGATGCGGCGTGCGTAGCTTTCCCACTCGAGGTCGGCCAGCGGCTTGCGTGTCAGCGAGTCGGCCATCAGAGCGGCATTGCAACAGAGCAGCACGCCCGCTACCAGCCCTGCAGAGCCGGCGCGGCGTTGTGGCAACGCGCGCGCAAGCGCAATGGCGAACAACCACCAGAACGTCACCTTGAACAGCAGGAAATAACGATCGCCGTATCCGAACGCGAGGAACTTGTCCACTTCGCCGAAGAATCTCCACGCCGTCGCAAGCAATTCCAGGCCGACGACGGCCAGCCATGCGAATACGAAGATTCGTTCGTCGGCGCGTGCGCGCCGGCATGCGCCCGCCACCAGCGCGCCGAACAGGACCAGGAACAACCATGTCGGCACGACACGCACGCCGAATACGTGGATTTGCAGACTGGCCAGGAACGGCAGCCATGCGGCGAGCTGCAACGACTCTCCGGCGTCTCCGGCGCCGCCCGAGGTCGCGATGTAAATCGCCTGGATCGCTGCGCATGCGACCAGCACGATCAGCTCGCCACCCACCGAAGAATGCCGGGGCCGCGCGCCCTCGCCGCGTCTTGTCGTCCATACCCATGTCACCACGGCCACCGGCGCGACAAAGCACGAAATCGGGCCGCTCAGTCCGACCAACGCCGCGACAACGAAGCGCAGGACCGGCAAACGCGACGACTCGCCGCGAATCAGGCGCGCGAGGAATGTAATCAGGTAGAACTGAACCAGCCACTGCACGTTGGTGAGCGTGCCGAAGACTTCACCGTTGGTCGGTACCAGCGCGATGCTGAGCAACGCGAACATGAAGCCTGGACCGAAGCTGCGCAGGCTGCGCAGTGAAGCCAGCGCGGCGGCGCCAATCAGCAGCGTCGCTGCGTTGTAGATCAACGGCGCATCGACCGCCGAAAATGCACTGGCGATCCACGCCACCAGCCGCTGAATGACCAGCAGGTAGTGCGCGTATTCGACAAAAAGTTGTGGTGCGGCCTCTCCATGCTGTGTCAGAAAGAAAATGACGCCGTCTTCCGCCCAGAATTGCGCATGCGTCAAGGCATCGGGCGCCTTCAGCACCAGCACCACGCCGGCGAGCAGGAACGCGAACGCCCAAGGAGGTGCCGCGTTCGCGCGCGGCACCGAACGCTCGAACGGCGCCGATTTCATCGTTGCAACACGATGCCGCCGTAGCGCGGATCACAGTAGCTTTCGCGCACGGCCGCCTCGAACGGCGTCTGCTCGACGCCGAACACCTCGCGGGTGTCGACGCCATGGAACTCGTCGCCGGCGGTCAGCGCTTCGAGCTGGTCGACGGTGAATGGCGGCTTGCTACTGAACAACGCATAGGTACGCAGCAGACCAACGAACAGGCTGTACGGAATCGGCAGAATCCACGTATGCAGGCCCTTGACGCGCTTGATCGTGCGGATGATGTCGATGTAGTCGATACGCGTATCGCCGCAGACATCATATGCCGCGCCGTCGGGCTGGCGGCGGATACACTCGACGATGCAGCGGCAGAAATCACGTTCGTACAGCGGCTGGCGCATGTAGCGGCCGTCGCCCGGGATCGGAAATACCGGGGTCTTCGCCATGAAGCGCGCGAGCCAGCCCAGATGCTTCGGATCGAACCAGCCGAACATCAAGGTGGGCCGCAGGATGCAATGGCGCAGGCCGCTGTCCACGACGAGCCGCTCCTGCGCCTTCTTCGTATTCGTGTAGTCGTCGGACGCAACCGAATTGACCACGGACGAACTGATGTGGACGAGGTAAGGCACGCGATGTGCGTGCGTGGCAGCGAGCACCTGACGAGTCGCGTCGATGTTGTTGCGCACGAACAGCTGCGAATGCTTGCCGGTGATTTGCGCATGCAGCTGCACCACGCACGCGGCACCCTCGAAACATCGCTGCCACTCGCCCGGTTCGGCAAGGTCGGCGAGCACCGCCTGCACGTCGGGATGCAGCTTGCGCAGCACGTCGAGGTTGTAGGCGTGTTTATCGATCGCCACCAGGCGCGTGTAACCCTGAGCCTCGAGCTCGACCAGCAGATTCTGGCCGACCAGACCCGCCGCGCCGGTCAGCACGATTTTGGCGTCCTTGGCGATCACGCGGCGAAGTACATCGTCATGCGGCGTTCCAGTCCTTTCGAGATCGATGCGCGGGCGCAGACGCCGCCCGCAAAATCGAGGCGCGTTAAATACACGACCCCGTCAGCGCGGGCAACCTCGCATGTCGCAGACACCGGTCAGATCGCCGACAGCACGGCCAGCGCGCACAGCACGATGACGATGCGACTGACGCGATCGGTGGCCGCGAACACGACCGGGTCGTCGTGCATCTGCCCGCGGTGCGCGATCAGCCAGATCCGGCTGATCCAGTACAGCAGCAATGGACACAGCATCCACAGCGCCGCCGGATGCCGATACAGCGTTTCGCTGGCCGTGCTGTTGATGTAGAGCGCAAACACCAGCACGCTGAGATAACCGCTGGCCGCGCCGAGCGACTGCACCAGCGGCAAATCGTCGACTGCGTAGCCGCGCCCGCTCGCATGCGATTGCCCGTCGGCAAGCAGCGCCCGCAGTTCCGTGTAGCGCTTGATCATCGCCAGACTGAGGAAAAGGAACATCGAGAACGCGAGCAGCCAGAATGACATGCCTACCCGGATGGCGGCGGCGCCGGCGACGATGCGGATCGTGTACAGCGCGGCCAGCACAACCACATCGAGTATCGCTACGCGCTTGATCGAGAGCGAATAGGCGATCGTCAGCGTGCAATAGCCGAGCAGCACGAGCGCGAAAAGCGGCGACAACGCCAATGCGACGGCAAATGCCGTCAATACCAGGAGTGGCGCAGCAACCAGGCCGGCAGCGACCGGCAACGCGCCGGATGCAAACGGCCGCGCTTTCTTGCGCGGATGGCGTCGATCCGCGTCGAGATCGAGCAGATCGTTGAGGACATAGGTGCCGGAGGCGCACAGGTTGAAGCTGAGGAAGGCAATGCTCGCGCCCATTACTGCGGGTGGTTGCAGCAGCATGTGCGCTGCCAGCAACGGCAGGAATACCAGCAGGTTCTTCAACCACTGATGCAAACGCAGAGCGCGCAGCCACGATGAGAGCGAGTTGCCCTCGCGCGCGAACACGCGCTCCACGTCACATTCCCGCTGTGCGCGCAGGACGACCGCGGACGGCGCATTCACGATGATGGCCTTGCGCGCGCGCCGCCAGACGTGCAGGTCGGCGGCCGCGTTGCCGGCGTAGTCGAAGTTGCGCTCGCCATAGCGTTCGGACAGTGCGGCCGCCTTGTTCACGCCGGCAAGATTGTGCCGCCCGTCGCTACCGATCGCCTCGTCGAACCCACCCACATGCGCAGCGACTGCGTCGACGAATTTCTGGTCCGAGGCGGAGCAGAGCACGCGTCGCTGCCCGTCGAGCGCGCCGCGCAACCAGTCCACTACGCGTGTCTCGTAAGGCAGCGAGGCGACATCCAGACTGGAACGTGCGGCGATCTGGCGCTTCAGGTTCGCCTTGCCGGCAAGCAGCCAGACGAGAAAGCGCACCAGGTAGAGCGGATTGGTACGCAGCAGGCCAAGGGCCGACTCGATGAGCAGATCCGTGCGCAACAGCGTCCCATCGAGATCCACGCACAGTGGAGTGTTGCGATCCTGCATGTCAAAAGCCGTCCCATCGTTTCGTGCAACCCGCGACCGGCATTGTGCCGCGGAACTTTCCAGCGTCATCGACTATCTGCATTGTCCGCAACTTGTCGCGGCCATGAAATCTGGCGCGCCTTGCGGGTGAGCAAAGTACGAAGCATACTCTAGCGATGTAGATCGAATTCGTTCTCTACAGATCGAATGCCGCGGGATTGTGCTTGAAAACGCCGGCGCGTTCCGCTTTCGTCGGAACGATCTTCCACCTTGAGGACACGCGACAGCGATCTGTCATGAAGCCAACGTCGCTCCTGCGTCGCGCGTGGAATAGGCGCGACCTCTTTCTGGAATTCGTCAAGCGTGAGGTCAGCGGCCGCTACAGCGGTTCGCATCTCGGCCTCGTGTGGTCGTTCTTCAACCCTCTTCTTATGCTCGGCGTATACACGCTGGCGTTTCGCGAGTTCCTCGGCATGCGCTGGCCGAACCTGGATACGCGCGCGGATTTTTCGTTGATGATCTTCTGCGGCATGATTGTCCATTCGTTGCTCGCCGAATGCCTCACGCGCGCTCCCACCTGCATCGTCGGCAACACGAACCTGGTCAAGAAGGTCGTATTTCCGCTGGCCATCCTGCCCTGCGTCACCGTCGCTTCTTCCTTGTTCCACGCCGCACTCAGCCTGGTCGTGCTGCTGCTGTTCGTGCTTGCCTCGCAACACACGTTGAGTCCGACGGTTCTGTATCTCCCATTGGTGTTTCTTCCCTACACTCTGCTCCTGTGCGGCATCAGCTGGTTCATGGCCTCGCTCGGCGTCTTCATGCGTGACATCGTGCAGGTATCCGGCGTGATCGCAACCGTCTTCATGTTTCTCAGTCCGGTGTTTTATCCGGCCAGCAATCTCAAGCCGAGCTACCGTGGCTGGATGGCCTACAATCCGCTGACCCTGATCATCGACCAGACGCGCAAGCTCGTGATGTTCGGCGAATCGCCAGACTGGCCGGCGCTCGGCGTGTATACGGTCGTTGCTTGCGTGGTCATGCTGCTCGGCTACTGGTGGTTCCAGCGCACGCGGGATGGGTTCGCCGATGTCCTCTGACGCCGTGTCGATGCCGGATCTGCTCGCGCCCCTCGCGGAATCGACGATATCCGTCGACGGCCTCGGCAAGTGCTATCAGCTCTATGACAAGCCGATTCATCGCATGGTGCAAAGCCTCATCGGCGACAGCCGTCATCTGTACCGGGAATTCTGGGCGCTGCGCGATCTCGGCTTCGAGGTGCACCGTGGAGAGACGCTCGGCATCGTCGGTCGCAACGGCTCGGGCAAGTCGACCCTGCTGCAATTGATTGCAGGAACGCTGAAGCCGACGACGGGCAGCGCGCATGTGCGTGGCAATGTGGCGGCGTTGCTCGAACTCGGCAGCGGCTTCAACCCCGAATTCACCGGTCGCGAGAACGTGTATCTGAACGCCTCGATCCTCGGCCTCAGTCGCGCTCAGATCGATGCGCGCATCGCCGACATCCTGGCGTATGCCGACATAGGCGAATTCATCGACCAGCCGATCCGCAACTACTCGACCGGCATGGTCATGCGGCTGGCATTCGCTGTGGTCGTGCACGTTGACGCCGAGGTGCTGATCATCGACGAGGCGCTCGCTGTCGGCGATGCGTTCTTCATGCAGAAGTGCATGCGCTTCCTGCGCGAATTCAAGCAGCGCGGCACACTGCTGTTCGTCAGCCACGACGCCGGCGCGATCGCCGGCCTGTGCGATCGCGTGCTGTGGCTGGAACAGGGGCGGCTGCGCGCGATCGGCGAAACGCGCAGCGTGATGAGCGCCTATCTCGAGGCCTCGATGCTCGACCGCCAGGGCAGCTTCGCTGATCGCGCGGTCGATCTCGCACAGCGCCACGACGGCCTGCCGCGCCGGCGTGCCGATCCGCGCCGCGAACTTCTCGATCGCTCGCAATTGCGCAACGACATCACCGTGTTGCCGTTCCGGCCGGATGCGCCGGCGTTCGGAGAGTTCCGGGCGCGCGTGACCGATGTCGCGCTCTGTGGCGAGGACGGCCGCCCGCTTGCGCATCTGCTCGGCGGCGAATGCGTGATCCTCGAGGTCAGCATGGTCGCGGATGCGGCGATCGACAGTGTCATCCTTGGCTTCTACGTCAAGGACAAACTCGGCCAGCTGCTGTTCGGCGACAATACGTTCCTCGACTATCGCGAAGGGTTCGCAGTCGATGCCGGAGAAACGTTCCGCGCACGTTTCCAGTTCGACATGCCGCGGCTCAGCAGCGGCGACTACTTCATCACGGTCGGCCTGTCCGAGGGCACACAGGAGCAGCACGTGGTCCAACACTGGCTGCACGAGGCGCTCAGGTTCACCGCCGCGGGCGGCGATATGGTGACCGGACTGATCGGCCTGCCAATGCATGAAATCCGCCTGGAGCGGATCGAGCATGAGGGCTGAATTCCGCATCGAGGATCATCCGTTGGTGCTGATGCGGCCCCGTATCAGCTTCCCATACGGCTGGGTCGGACACATACCCTTCGCCTACCTCGCTGTCGACCTGCTGCGCCCTCGCCGCTTCGTCGAGCTCGGCACGGACTCCGGCAATTCCTATCTGGCGTTCTGCCAGGCCGTGCAGCGGCTGGATCTGTCCACTCATTGCAGCGCGATCGACTCGTGGGAGGGCGATGAGCATGCACGTCGCTATGGTGACGAGATTTATCTGGCACTGCGTGCGAGACACGATCCGCTTTATGGCGCATTTTCGCAGCTGCTGCGCGCTCGTTTCGATGATGCGTTGCCACAGTTCGCCGATGCAGGCATCGATCTCCTGCATATCGACGGCCTGCACACCTATGCCGCGGTCAGCCACGATTTTGCATCGTGGTTGCCTAAACTGAGCGAGCGCGCTGTCGTGCTTTTCCACGATACGAATGTTCACGATCGCGAATTCGGCGTCGGCCGATTCTTCGCGGAGATCGCCGAGCGTTATCCCACATTCGATTTTCGCCACAGCAACGGCCTCGGCATCGCGGCCGTGGGCAGCGACGTCCCGCAGCCTTTCCTCGATTTCCTGGCAGCAGCGACGGCGCAGCCCGAGATCTACCGCGCATTCTTCGAAGGCCTGGCCGCGACCCTGGTCAGCGCCGATGACGCGCTTCCGATCGGCAATATCGATGTCGAAACGATTCCGGTCGCGCATCTGTACTATCGCCAGGAGAACGAGAGCTTCGACGATGCCCGCATGGTCTCGCTGACGCTGCCGGACACGATCGGCACGCTCGACCTGCGTTTCCTGCTGCCCACAAACGGCCGACCCGACTATCTCCGCCTCGACCCGGCTGACTTGCCTGGCGTGTTCGGCGTCATCGAGGCAAACCTGCGTGCAGTCGCCAGCGGCCAAACCTGGATTGTGAACGATCTGCCTCTGCGTCTCGGCCACATCAACGGTGATCGACTCGAGCCCAGTGGGGCGCAGGTACTGCGTTTTGCCAGCTTCAGCGACGACCCCTATCTGGAATTCGCCGTCGGTGACCTGCTGGCGGACGCACCGGTGCACGGACAGATCGAAGTCACCTTGCGAATCGACTGTGAGGCGCTCGTCGACACCCCGTCGGCGCGACGCGTGCTGGCATTGCAGGCCGCCGCTTTCTCGCATATTCGCTCGACCGCGGCGCAGCATATGGACATCCGTTCGCTCGGGCGCGAGCTAGCCATCGAGCGCAACGCAACGCGGCAACTGCGCACGCGCTCCGAAACGCTGATCGAGCAGATGCGGGAAAACCTTTGCGCGCAATTGGAGAGGATGCAGAACGTCCAGGCCGATGCCGGCGTCAGGAGTTCGGCATTGAAGGAAGACTTGCAGCAGATCGGTACCCACCTCGACGCGCAATCGTCATTCATCCGCTCGGCATTGCCGCAACTTCAGGACCAGCATGCCGGCTTGGGCGAAACAGTCGTACGGCTGCAGACCCGTCTCGACACGGAGGCGGAACAGTCTGCATCGACAGCGCATGCGCTGGCTGAACAACTACAACAAATTGAAAAGAGACTCGACCAGTTGAACAGGCGTACGCTATGGTCTTGGCTCAAGCCAGATCGGGGATAGGGGGTCGTTGCGCTCCTTGAGAGTGCGTCGCAAGGAATGGATCTATGGGTATTCGACGGTTTTGGACAAGGATTCGACGCTTCGGAACTATTCGCATCGCGCTGCGGCCGGCGTGGCAGCTGGAATCATTGTCCGCACCACCAGGCGCCTGGTTGGCCACCGGTGGCGATCCACAGTTCGCTTGCCGGACATCGGCCTATCCCCTGCGTGGTGGCTGGTATCGTCTCAGCCTCGATTTCGAGTCGCTCGACGACAAGATATCGCCACCGCGCCTGTATTTCGATTTCGGCCAGGGACTCAGCGAGGCACGATCGCTCACGCTGAATTTCGTGCACCCGGCGGCCGCCCGACACGAGGGCATCGTGCTGCTCGCGCAGAACGTCGCTGGCCTGCGTTTCGACCCGGCGATTACGCGTTGCGAGTTTCGTACGCGGCGCATGCGCCTGCGTCGGGTGTCGCGCGCGCGCGCCGCGGTTGCGATGGTCAGCGATGTCTGGTCGCGCCGCACGCGGTGGAGTGCGCGGCTTGGCTGGCTGTGCGGCGGACTCGGCAAGCTTCTGCGCCAGCACGGACCCAGTGCATTCGCCACCTGGCTATATGCCGCCTACATGGACCGCGGCGTCGAACAACGCAGCTACGACCGCTGGCTGACCCTGTTCGACCAACCGCAGGCCGCCAGCCAAGCGCACGCCGCCAGCGCGGTCTCGCCGGCAGCGGTTATCGGCAAACGCGGAGCCCCGCTGTTCTCGATCCTGCTGCCGACCTACAACACACCGGAACGCTGGCTGCGTCGCTGTCTGGACAGCGTGCTGCAGCAAACCTACCCGCACTGGGAACTGTGCGTCGCCGACGATGCGTCGTCGCGACCGCAGGTGCGCAAGGTGCTCGAGGAATATGCCGCGCGTGATCCGCGCATCCGCGTAACGCTGCGCAGCGCACGCGGGCACATTTCCGAGGCGTCCAACAGTGCCCTGGAGCTGGCGCGCGGCGACTACGCGGCCTTGCTCGACCATGACGATGAACTGCATCCGGAAGCCCTGCACTCGTTCGCCGAGGCGATTGCTGAACATCCGCGCTGGAAGTTGATCTATTCCGACGAGGACAAGATCGATACGCAAGGACGCCGTTTCGATCCGTATTTCAAGCCGGACTGGAACATCGAACTGCTGCGCGGCCACAACTGCTTCAGCCATCTGGGCGTCTATGCGCTCGACCTGCTGCATGCCGTCGGGGGCTTCCGCAAAGGGCTCGAAGGCAGTCAGGACTGGGATCTCGTGCTGCGCTGTGCGGAACGTCTCGACGAGACTCAGATCGGCCACGTGCCACGCGTGCTGTATCACTGGCGCGTGCTGCCTGGCTCGACCTCGATGGGGGTCGAACAAAAAAACTATGCGCATGTGAGCGGTCGTCGCGCGATTCGCGAGCATCTCGAGCGCAGCGGAGTCACCGCCGAAGTCCTCGATATCGAAAGCATGGCAGGCGCCTTCCGCGTGCGCTACGCACTGCCGTCTCCGCCGCCGCTGGTCAGCATCATCATCCCCACGCGCGATCGGCTCGACCTGTTGCGCCAGTGCGTCGATTCGATCCTCGATAGGACCACGTATCCGCGCTACGAGATCGTCATCGTCGACAATCAGTCGGCCGAGCAGGCGACCCTCGACTACTTCGCGGGTCTGGCGGATCAGCCGCTGGTGAAGATCGTGCACCACGACGGACCGTTCAACTATTCGCGCATCAACAACCACGCAGTTTCCGAATGCAGCGGCTCGATGGTGTGCCTGCTCAACAACGACATCGAAGTGATTACGCCGGAATGGCTGGATGAGCTGGTCGGCCATGCCGCGCAGCCGGAGATCGGCGCGGTCGGGGCAATGCTGTACTACCCGAACGACACCATCCAGCACGCCGGCGTCGTTACCGGCATCCAGGGCGTGGCGTCACACGCGTACTGCGGGATGCAGCGCGGCTACCCCGGCTACATGGGGCGCGCCCTGCTGGTGCAGTCCATGAGCGCGGTGACCGCAGCTTGTCTGCTCGTGCGCCGTGCCGTTTTCGAACAAGTCGGCGGCCTCGACGAGTCGCTTGCCGTCGCATTCAACGACATCGACTTCTGCCTGCGCATCGGCCGTGCCGGTTATCGCAACCTGTGGACGCCGTTCGCCGAGCTCTATCATCACGAATCCGCATCGCGCGGCGACGAAAATACGCCCGAGAAGCAGGAGCGCTTCCACAGCGAGATCGAACTCATGCAGAAGCGATGGGCTGGCGTGCTCGAGAACGACCCCAGCTACAACCCGAATCTGGCCATCTATGGCGAGCCATACACGCTTGCGTTTCCTCCACGCGAGGCTTTCGGGCAGTCCGCACGCAAGCGCGTGGGCGCTCGCGTCCGCAAGGCGCCCGATCAGCGTCCGCCAGCGCGCGATCACGCAGACGATCTGACCGCGGACCTGGTGCTGGATCACAGCGAATAGTAGAGGCGTGCTCGCTGCAACGCCGCCGCCCTCCGTCAAGGCTGCGGCGTGGTCGCCTCATTGTCGTTCGCAGGCGCACGGGGCATCGGTGGATCGGCGCGCACACGCTGCAGTTCCTCCGGCGTGGCCAGGCCCCAACCGCAGCCGAACAGCGATACCGCCACCAGCGGGCTCGCGGCACAGCTGATCTGCGATCCCCACGGCGTCTACCAGGAGTGCGATATCGTGGTCTTGCGGACTGCTGAGGCGCCGGCTCACTTGGGCGGATCGCAGCCTTCCGCTGCGCGCGCCGCGCGCCTCTGTGTATCGTGCGGGTCGTACAGGCCTGCCCAGGACAGATACTTGCGCGCGACGCCGCTGCCCACCGATTCATCCGGGGCGAAGGCCTGCGCGAAGCGCGTCTTCTTGCAGTCGAGCGGGTTTTCGCCCTTCTTCTGGATTTCCGCCCAACGTGCCTTGGCCGCTTCCTGCGGATTCTTCGGTGCACTGGGCGGCGCGATGGCCGTGCTGCCCTCGCCGAGACGGATCGACCCGTCCGGGTTGAACAGCTGCGTCGGCGGTACAGGCGTGCCGGCGACGCCGATGCGCGCCGTCATCGCATCGCTGGTCTCGGTCGCCGAGGCGGCTGGTGGCGTCGTGCGCACTTTCGGCGGCGCGATCACGATACGGCTCGGGCGGCGCACGAATTGCGGCGGCTCGGGCTCCGGCGGTGGCGCTGGCACCTCCGGTTCCGGTTCGATCAGCACGACCTGGATCACCGAGCGCTGCGCGGCCTGGCGCGGGTAAGGATGCATGCCGGCCGCGAAGCCGAGCAGCTCGAGCGCAGTGATCAGCAAGGCAGCCAACACCCCGAGCAGCCACAGGCGCCGATCGCGCACGGGTTTCGTCCAGCGCAGGCTGCGCTGCCACGGCAGCGCGTCTGTGGCGAAGCGCAGGTCAGCGGGACGATCGAGCACTGGCGGATCGGCGGGCGTTTGCGTAAGCGGCATCAGCGAGCAATCGAGTGGGCGCAAACACCCGAATCACGGGCGCGCAGAGACCGGCAGGATAATCAACTTCGGCTAAAGCGCCGCTAAATCCTGCCGCGCCTTGCCGACGCAGGATGCACGCGCACGATCCAATCCGCCACACGCTCGGCCGTTACGGCGGCGCCGCGGCCGAGCAGAGGACCCAGGTGCGTGGCCGCCGTCAGTCCTTCAAAATCGGCGCCAAGTGCTCCAGCGAGGGCGCGGCCGCTCGCCGCCGGCACGTCGTCGTCGCATTCGCTCGCCAGCACGAGGGTGCGGCACCTGGGTGGCTCGAGCGGGAAGCCGGCGCAAGCCTCGTCGAGTGCCGTACCCGATTCGTCGCGCCAACGCCGAAACGCATACAGCCGTGCCGCATCGTCGGCATCTGTCATCGCGCGGCGCGTGCTTGCGAGCGAACGTTCGCGTGCCCATGGAATCAGCGCGGGTCGTGGCGAGCCAGGTTTGGCCAGACCCTCCGGCGGCAGCGGATTGATCAATACCAGGGCAGCGGCGCCTGCGTCACTGCCGGCCGCCAACGCAAGCAGACCACCGAGACTCGCGCCCACCAGCACGATCGGGCCCTCGACGCCCTGGCACCACTGTACGACCTGAGCACGATAGTCGGCCAAGCGCGTTGCCGCGATGCCGGCCGGGATCGGCTGCAAATCCGGCGCGATGACGCCGAAACCACGTGCACCCAGCACGCGCGCCCAGATGCCCCACTCCCAGCCGCCACCGCCGGCGCCGTGCACGCAGACCACGATTGCCGGCTCGTCCGCGCGTTTATCACGCATTGCGTCTTGACCCTCCGGCTCGATCGGACAAGTCTATGTCGGCCGGAGCGTCTGCTGCACGGACATGACGCTCCAGTTCCGCCATGAACGTCCCGCGTGGCGCAATGCCCGTACGGCCACGACCCGCCGCACGGACGACCATGACGGCCTCGCCCACACATCACGATGGGAGGCTTCAGTCATGTCGTATATCACCGATGGCATCCGCAACATCGCACTCGCAGGCCATGCGAGCGCCGGCAAAACCACCTTGTTCGAAGCCCTGCTGCATGCCGGCGGCGCAATCCAGACGGCAGGCGCGGTCGAGCGCGGCACGACGGTGTCCGATCACGATCCGATGGAACGCGAGCGAAGACACTCGATGAGCAGCGCAATCGCCTCGATCGATCTGGGCGAAGTACATATCAACCTGATCGATACCGCCGGCTTCCAGGAATTCCGCGGACAGACCCTGTCAGCGCTTGCTGCGGTCGAGACCTGCGCGATCGTGGTCGACGCGGCGACCGGCATCGCCCACTCGACGCGGCGGCTGATGGACCGGGCAAAGCAGCGCAACCTTTGCCGCCTGATCGTCGTCAACAAGATCGACCAGGTCGGTGTCGACCTCGAAGGCATCGTCGAATCGCTGCGCGACGAATTCGGCGCCGAGTGTCTGCCGATCAATCTGCCGTCGAAGAGCGGCAACGCGGTCGTCGACTGCTTCTTCCAGCCGAGCGGCGAGGCGGATTTCTCCTCGGTCTCCGCGGCGCACCAGCACATCATCGACCAGGTGGTCGAGATCAACGAAACCGTCATGGGTCACTATCTCGATGACGGTGAATCCGGCCTTTCCGGGCAGGAATTGCACGATGCGTTCGAGCAGTGCCTGCGCGAAGGCCATCTGGTGCCGATCTGCTTCGTCTCCGCGCGCAGCGGCGTCGGCGTGAAGGAACTGCTGCATCTGATCGCCAAGCTGTTGCCAAATCCGAAGGAAGGCAATCCGCCGGCCTTCGTCAAGGGCAGCGGCGCGAATGCGCAGCCGATCACGGCCGAGCCTGATCCGGCCAAGCACGTGATCGCCGACGTGTTCAAGATCGTCAACGATCCCTTCGTCGGCAAGCTCAGCGTGTTCCGCGTTTACCAGGGCACGGTGCGCAAGGACACCCAGCTGTTCGTCGACGACGGCAAGAAGCCGTTCAAGGTCGGTCATCTGTTCAAGCTGAGGGGCAAGGATCACGTCGAGATCGAGCAGGCGATTCCGGGCGATATCGCGGCCGTCGCCAAGGTCGAGGAAGTGCACTTCGATGCAGTGCTGCACGATTCGCACGACGAGGACCAGATCCGCCTGAAGCCGCTCGACTTCCCGCTGCCGATGTTCGGCCTCGCCGTCACGCCGGCGCACAAGGGACAGGAGCAGAAGCTCGCGACCGCGCTCGCCAGGCTCGGCGAGGAGGATCCGTGCTTCCGCATCGAGCACAACATGGAACTCAACGAGACGATCATCCGCGGCCTGTCCGACCTGCACCTGAAGCTGATGGTGGAGCGCATGAGGGAACGCTACGGCGTCGAGGTGACCACGCGACCACCGCGCATCGCCTATCGCGAAACGATCGGCGCAAAGGCCGAAGGCCACCACCGCCACAAGAAGCAGACTGGCGGCGCCGGCCAGTTCGGCGAAGTGTTCCTGCGCATCGAGCCGCTGCCGCGCGGCGGCGGCTTCGAATTCGCCGACGAGGTCAAGGGCGGCACGATCCCGGGTCAGTTCATCCCGGCCGTGGAAAAGGGCGTGCGCCAGGTGCTCGAACACGGCGCGGTTGCCGGCTACCAGCTGCAGGATGTGCGCGTAATCGTGTATGACGGCAAATATCACCCAGTCGATTCGAAGGAAGTCGCGTTCGTCAGCGCGGGCAAGAAGGCCTTCCTCGATGCGATCGTGAAGGCGCGCCCGCAGGTGCTTGAGCCGATCGTCAATCTGGATGTGTTCGTGCCGGATGCGCATATCGGTGACGTCACCGGCGGCCTTTCGTCCAAGCGCGCGCGCATCAACGGCACCGATTCGCTGCGCGGCGGCGAGATCATCATCAAAGCGCAGGTGCCGCTGGCCGAGGTGGCGGACTACCAGACCGAGTTGAAGGCGATGACCGGCGGCCAGGGTCGCTACGCGATCGAATTCAGCCACTACGAACCGGTGCCGGCGCAGGTGCAGAAGCAGCTGACCGATGCCTATCGGCCGAAAGTGGAAGAAGACTGACCGGCTGAGGCGAGCGCGCACGGCACGCGATCCGAGAGCGTGCCGCGCCTGCGCAAAGGGTGGCAAGCACGGCTCAACCTGCCTGCCGCGTGCGACACCTGCAGCGTGTGCGCCGTTCGATCGTGATGGCGTCGAATACGCAGAGGATGCGCAATGCGCGGTTTCTGCCTGCAGGGCGTACCCGCGGAATATGCCGCGCGCTCGCAGCACGTCGTCGACGAACAGACCGCCGGGTCCGGCCATCGTCGGCTTGTGACGCGAGCGGTCCAAAGGACGCGCGCGCGGCTTCGCGTCGTCAAGCAGTGAACCGCGTCACCAAACCCGGCCGAACCGGGCTATACGCTCGGAATTGCAAGCATGTGTGACAGGGAAACAGCCAGGTGCGCGGCGCGCCACTGCTGAAACCCTTCTGTCATGCGGGTTTGCGGGGAACCCATCGATCTTTGCCCTATCAGCGGTCGCGATGAACCCGGGTTCGTGTCACGTTTTTTGCATTGAATACGGTGCAGGCGGCATTCAAGCTGGCATCCGCTCGTCAAAAGCCGTGCCCGTGAGAGTCACAGTGAACCCCATGAAGAACGAAAAACATCTGGTCATGGTCGGCATCTCGGAAGCCGACAAGGCACATATCAATGCTTTGCTGCGCCAGGCCGACGCACGCCTGGACGACAACTGGCAGAAGAGCGATGCCCCGCCCGACCTCGTCATCGTCGATCTTGAGCAGTTCGCCGGACGCGTCGCACGGGTACGGGCATTGGACGAACGCAAACCGTTCGTGGTGCTCGCCGATGCACAAGCCGACGCGCTCGGCGCGCGACTGGTTCTGCGCCGCCCGGTCACACTGGAGCTGCTGGCCGACGTGTTGAACCGTTCGGTGGTGGAACCGGCCGTGGGGCTCGATCTGCCGTATGGCGGCGCCCTGCATGGCCGCACCGCGCCCATCCTGCTGACGCCAATACCCGACGTCCAAGCGGACACCGAAGCCGAGGACGAGGGACGCGCTTCATTCGATCCGGCGCGGCGCTCGCGCCTGGTCACCGATATCGACAAGCTGGTCGCGCACGGTCGCGGCAGCGTCATCATTGAGCGCGCCGGGCTTCCGCCGCTGGTGCTCGATCCGAGCAACGACAGCTACCTGTCGGGTGCCGACCTGTCGGAACTCGAACCCTACCTGCTGCAACCCGTGAAGGGCGGCGAATGCCGCCCGATCAGCGGGGTGCGACTGGCCGATTTGCGCGACAGCACGCCCGCCCATCCGCTGGCGCGTCTGCGTTGGCTCGCTGCCCTGCTGCGCTCGAACGGCTGGCTTGCCTCGCATCTGGACCCCGGCGGCAGCTACCGGGTGAAAAGTTGGATTTCGGTCGACGGCAGCTATCGCCGGCAGTACCGCATCGCCATGACGATGCTGCGGCCGGCACCGTTGCACCGGATCGCCGCCGCCGCGGGCGCGACGATGGCCGAGGTGTTCGATGTGGTCAACGCCTACGATGCGATCGATTTGCTCGAATGGACACCGCGACGTTCGCGCTACGCGCCAGCGGAAGCGACCGCCGCAGAACTGCGCAGCGGGCGGCGCGCGCACGAACCCGTTGCCGGCAAGAAAAAGATGAAGCGCCTGCTGGCCGCTTCGGTGTTTCCGCGCTGAACGAACGCGGCGTACGGATGCAGGGTGCGTTCGCCGCGGCCTGCTGTTAACTTGCGCGATCGGAACCCGACCGCAAGGAACACCCCATGCATATTCACGTCGCCCTGCAGCCGCTGATCGCATTGATCGCCGGCATCCTGATCCTGCTCGTGCCGCGCCTGCTGAACTACGTCGTCGCCATCTATCTGATCATCGTCGGCATCATCGGGCTGCTGCCGATCCTGCACCTGTAGATCGCACCCACGCACCGGCAGCGCTTGCCGCAAAAGCGACCGCGAACAACGGTGTCGCGATCATCGAGCCTGCTGGACCCCGCCGCGCATGCCCGGCCCCCTCTACCGTTTCGGTGATTTCACGCTGAGCACGCCTGCGCGCGAACTGCGGCGCGATGGCGTGCGCGTGCAACTGTCGCCGCGCGCGTTCGATTGCCTGGTCTATCTGATCGAACAACGCGAGCGCGCGGTCAACAAGGACGAGCTCGTCGAGGCCATCTGGGGCCGCCCGAACGTCTCCGACACCCAGCTCGGTCAAACCGTGCTGCGGGCGCGCCGCGCGGTTGGCGACGACGGTCAGGTGCAGCACGTGATCCGTACCGTCTCGCGCTTCGGCTATCACTGGATCGCCGACGTCGAGGTCGTTGACGGCGGCGATGCGAATCCCGCGGCGGAGTTCACGGCCGCACCGCCGCACAACGCGGATCGACCCGGCCTCGACGACGACGGCCGCGATTGGCCCCGGCCATCACGGCGGCGGCTTCGATTCATCATCGCCGCCGCGGGTCTCGTCATGCTGCTCGGTGTGCTGTTCGCGCTGCGCGGTCACTTCCTCCGGCGCGAAACCGCCAGCGGGGGCGGCAGCGCGAATGCAGTCGTCCTGCCGCTGCAGGTCGATGCGGAACCCGATCAGGCCTGGCTGCGGCTTGGCGCGATGGACCTGATCGCGGATCGCCTGCGCGATGGCGGCATGACCGTGCTGCCCAGCGAGAACGTCGTCGCCCTTCTGCACGCGGCGCGGGGCGCCGACTCCGCCTTGCTGCGCCGCGACGCGCCGAATGCATGGCTGATCGACGGCTCGTTCCGGCATCGCGACAACCGCTGGAGTCTCGCGCTGCACGCGATTGCAGCGGACGGCACCCGGCTCGACGTCGAATCGTCGCAGCCGCAGGCGCTCGATGCCGCGCGCGAGGCGGCCGACCGCCTGCTCGGCCGACTGGGCCGACTGCAAGCGCCGACACCCGTCGGCGTCGCTCCCGCTCCCGTGCGGGAGCGCCTGCAACGCGCGCAGGCGGCGATGCTCGCCAATGATCTCGATGAAGCGCGCGCGATTCTGATCAGCGATCCCGATCTCGCGCACGCCGAACCGCAGCTCGGCTACCGCCTCGCCCAGGTCGATTTTCGCGCTGGCGAGTATCGGCGCGCGGAGACATCACTGAGTGCGCTGCTGACAGAACCCGCCGCCAGCGAGCCGTTGTTTCATGCGCGCCTGTTGAACGCGCGTGCCGGCGTGCGTCTGCGCATGGACGACGACACTGATGCCGAGCGCGACTACGACGACGCCATCGCGCTGCTGCGCGGTGGCAAGCATGCCCCCGAACTCGGCCTCGCGCTGACCGGTCGCGGTGTCGCGCGCGGAATCCGACACGCGTTTGCAGCCGCACTGGCCGATCTCGGCGAGGCGCGCGCACAGCTTCAAGCAGCGGGCGACGTGCTCGCGATCGCGCGCGTCGACAGCAACCTCGGTGGCCTCGAGATGAATCGCGACCGCCCCGAGCAGGCATTGGGCTACCTCGAAAGCGCCGCCACGCGCTTCGAGGAATACGGCGCGATCAACGAGCTGATGGAGACGCTGGAGAGCCTGGTGTCCGACAACCTCGCGCTGCTGCGGCCTTCCGCTGCGCTCGCGGCGAGCGACCGCAGCTGGGCCCTGGCCGCGCGGGTGACGGACCCGAATCAAGGCCTGAATCTGGTTCTCGATCGCGTCGACGTACTGCTGGCGGTTGGCCGCCTGAGCGAAGCGTCTCGATGGCTGGCCGGCCTGCCGGCGGTTGCCGTGAACGCGAATCCATTTCTCGCGCGGCGGCTGCCGGCGCTGCGCGCGCGCCTGGCATTCGCCGAGGGCCGTTACGCCGATGCCGCCAGCGCAGCACAACAAGCGCTCGCGCTGCCCGCGCCGACCGACGACAGCGGTGAAGGCATCGCCGAGATCGAACTGGTCGAGCAGCGCGCGCAGCTTGCCGCGACCTCCAGCCGGACACGCACGCTGCGCGACACAGACTCCACCTATCCGGTTCAAGCGGTACTCGCGGCCGAGCGTGCGGTCGCCGACGGCGATGCCGCCGTGGCCGAACGGCATTACCGCACCGCACTCGACCTCGCCGAACGACGCGGCGTCCCCTACGACGTCGCGCTGGTCACGCAATCGTATGGCCCGTGGCTTCTGAAGCAAGGTCGAACCGAGCAGGCCAGCGAGATTATCGGGCGCGTATCGCCATGGGCCGAGCGCGACTACGACTGCGCCTTGTTGCAGGTGGACCTGTTCCATGCGCTCGGCAAGGTCGAGGCCTGGACCGCCGCACTGCGGCAGGCACGCACGCTGGCCGGCGAACGCGAGATTCCTGCCGTCGCGCTGACGCCACCGCTGGCACCGGCAAGCGCCGCTGCCGTCGGCGTGAATGAATGAAAACGCAAGTGGAATCGAACTGGAGGCGTTCTGGAAAGACTTGCAGGCCTGCTCGCGAGATGGTGCGTGAACCGATCCAGCCACGGAGATTTCGCATGCGAAGGTTGATGGGACTCGCTCTGCTCACCGCGACATTTACTGCCGGCGCCGATCAGGTGGTCGACGATTTCGAATCCGGCACCAACCCGAACCAGTGGGGCTGGACCAACAGCAGCGCCAGCGTGGCGATGATAGAGCCCGATGGCGGCAACCCGGGCGCCTGGGCGGACAGCAGCGTGCCCTACTTCGTCGACCATCCGAACTTCACCGCGCTGCCGCCGGCAGGCACGCCGCTGCGCGCCGCGCTCGCCAGCGGGACACTGCACACAGCCTCGATCGACCTGCAACGGCTCGATACGAGCGACGTCAGTGGCTGCTTTCCGATCTATGACCTGCCGAGCACGGTCACGCTGGAACTGGAACACCTGCGTGGGAACGACTCCGCGATCGAAGCGCACACGACGCTCGGTCCGGATTCGCCCGGCGGATTCTTTCCGTGGCTGACCGCTTCGTTCACGATCCCGAGCGAAGCCACCGACACGCCGCCGGGCTGGGTACTCAATGCCGATCCGGATCTCAACTACACCTGGCCCGAACTGATGCAGAACATCGACCTCATCCGTTTCTTCGTGGTGAGTCCGGACGACATCACCTATAGCGCGTGCTGGCACCTCGGCGCCGACAACGTGATCGTGTCCTACGGCGACGACTCCGACACGATTTTCGCGGACGGATTCGACGCCGTACCCTGAACACGGTCGCCGTACCACTCGGCGCAACGGCATGCCCGGTGCGCCGATGAACGATTCCAAACGCCTCGCCCGTCCGGACTGCGCCAACGCGCGCGCGAAATGCTGGCCGAGATCCTGATCGAGCCGGTTTGGTGGTGCGCGCGTTGCTACTCGCGCTCGCCTTCGACCGGTGGCAAGGACATCGGCAGGAGATCGCACGCGGCAAGCAGATCGTGGCCTCGCTGGCGCCGCGCTTCAGCGCGCTCGCGAAGGCGGCGTCCGGTCTCGCGCGCGCCTACATCGACGTGGTCGACGATACACAGACGAAGGCGCCCGCGACGAAACCGTAACGCCACGCAAACTTGCAAACATGAGTGCCGCGACCCCGCGCTGGTCACGTGACGCCAACACCGTTCCTGCTATAACTACGAAATGCGCACGCCCGACGGTTGTCTCCGCCAACGCCGCATCCCGACCCTGCTGCTCGTTGCCCTGTTGCTGTTCACCGGCACGGCACAGGCTGGACGCGTGACGGTCCAGCTCGACGGCGTCACCGGACTCCAGCGCGATGCGGTGCTGGCCGGGCTCGAGATCAACCAGTACGGCGATCGCGATGTCACCGCAGCGCAAGCGCGGCGCCTGTACGAGCATGCCGACGAGCAGGCGCAGTCGGCACTCGAACCCTATGGCTACTACGCCGCCAAGGTGCAGGGCGAGCTGAAGGAGAACGGCGGCGACTATGTCGCCATCCTGCACGTTGCCGCCGGCGAGCCGGTCAAGATCAGCACGCTCGAGATCAAGCTCGATGGCGATGCCGATGGCCAGCGGTCCGTGCAAAAGGCGCTTGCCGCGTTTGCGCCGGCCAAGGGGCAGGCCCTCGACGACGCCGCCTATGAGAAGAGCAAGGCCACCCTGCAAGCCGCGCTGTTCGGCAGCGGCTATCTCGACGCGCAGCTGATCGCCCATAGAGTCGACGTACAGCGCAGCGCGAACACCGCCGAGATCCATCTTGCCTGGACGGTTGGGCCGCGCTATCGCCTCGGTCCGACGACATTTGAGGGAGGCCAGTTCCCGGATGAATTCCTCGATCGCTACATCCCGTGGAAGGAGGGCGACTTTTACACGCAGGATCAGGTGCTGTCGCTGCAGCAGCGCCTGGTCGACGCCGACTATTTCGCGGTCGCGCAGGTGCAGCCGGATACCGAGCATGCGCACGACGGCATCGTGCCGATCAAGGTCGTGCTGGCGCCGGCCAAGCGCACGGTCTACACCGCCGGCGTGTTCTACGGCACCGACACCGGCCCCGGCGTGCGCGGCGGCATCGAGCGGCGCTGGGTCAACCGGCGCGGCCACAAGCTGAAGTTCGAAACCGTCATCGCGCAGCAGCTGAAGACCTTGTCCGCGCTGTACACGATTCCGCTGGCTGGTCCAAACAACCACAGCCTGAACTTCGGCGCGACCTATCGCGACGAGGACACCGACACCAGCACGTCGCGCACGTTCGGGCTGGCAGCGAGCGACTCGGCGATCTGGCGCGGCTGGACGCGCACGCTCGGGCTGAAGTTCCTGACCGGCAATTTCGAAGTCGCCAACCTGCAGGGCGACACCACCTTGCTCTACCCGGAGGTTTCGCTGTCGCGCAAGCAGGCCGACGATCCGATGTTCGTGCGTCGCGGCTATTCGCTGACCGTGGCTGCTCGCGCCGGCGCGAGCAGCCTGCTGTCCGACACGAACTTCGCTCAGGTCACTGCCGATGCGAAGTGGATACGTGGAATTGGCGAGAATTCCCGTTTTATCGCACGCGGCTCGTTCGGGGCGACCAAGGTCGACGACTTCGATCAGTTGCCACCGGAACTGCGCTTCTTCGCCGGTGGCGACCGTTCGATCCGCGGCTATGCGTTTCAGACGATAGGGCCTCCACTGGCACCCGATCTGATTCCACTCGCGCGCGCGCGCTGCGCCCTGAATCCGAATTCGGACTGCAAGGATTTCATCGTCGGCGGCAAGAACCTGATCGTCGCCAGCGCCGAGTACGAGTACTACTTCACGCCGAGCTGGGGCATCGCGACCTTCGTCGACAGCGGCGATGCATTCTCGAGCTTCAGTTCTTACGAACAGAAGACCGGCGTCGGCTTCGGCGTGCGCTGGCGCTCGCCAGTCGGCATGGTGCGCGCCGATCTCGGCTTTCCGCTCAACAAGAGCGACACCGACAGCGTGGTCGAGCTGCATGTCGTGATCGGACCGGATCTATGAGCATGCAACGCGATCATGACGCATGCTGTTCCTTCTCCGTCCGGGAGGAGATGCCGAAGGCGGACGAGCAAAGGACTGCCACTGCGCGTCGGCCTTCCACGCGGGCCAGCGGTTTCCCTCATCGACCCTGCGGGCGCCTTCTCGCGGAGGGAAAAGGCAAGCACAGAGGCTTTGCGCTGCCGCGACTGCTGAAATGGATCGGTATCGTCCTGTTCGGGCTGCTGCTCCTGCTCGTACTGTCGTCGTGGTGGCTGCTCGGCAGCGCGTCCGGCGCGAAATTCGCGCTGGGGCGGGCACTCGATGCGATGGAAGGCAAGCTCAGCGTGGAGAAGTCCGAGGGTCGCCTATTCGGTCCGTTGACGCTCGAAGGCGTGCGCTACCACGATGCCGCAAACGGCGTCGATGCGAAGCTTGGCCGCGTACGCGTCGAGCTGGCGCCGCTCGAACTGCTGTCGCGGCGCGTACACATCACGAATGTGGAACTCGAACGGCTCGACGTCGCACTGACGACCGTGCCACCGAAGCCGGCGCCGTCCTCGTCGCAACCGTTTACGCTGCAAGCGCCGATCGACCTCGTGCTCGACCGCCTTGCCCTGCAGCAGGCCGCAATCAGCCAGGACGGCAACGCGGTGTTCGCGCTCGACAGCCTCGATGTCGGTGCCGTGTGGACCAAGGACGGCGCCGTGGTGAAGCAGCTCGCGTTGCGTGCGCCGGACGGCAGCGTGGACCTTGCCGGCACCGTGTCCGCTCTGGCCGGCTATCCCGGCAATGGCGAAGTCACGTTCCGCTGGAAAGTGGCCGAGCAGACGATCGCCGGCACATTGAAGGCGCTCGGCGACGGTAAACAGGCGAAGCTCGATCTCAGCCTGAGCGAACCGACGCCGGCGACGATCAGCGCCGAATTGACCCAGTCTGCCGACCTGCCGTGGAGCGCCAAAGTCAACGTACCGCGCTTCGATCCGAAGAAGCTGCGCAAGGACATCTCACTGAATGCGCTCGCACTGTCGCTGCAGGGATCTGGCGACAAGCAGCACGGCGACCTCAACGCGATGATCGACATCAACGATCACCGCGTGCAGCTCGAGCCATTGCGCTACACGCTGCAAGGTCAGACCTTTGAGATCGATGCGCTGACCTTGAAAACGCCGGAAGCCGCCGGACGTCTCAACGCGAAGGGCGCGATCCAGCTCGACGCGAAACCGCTCTCGGCTACCCTCGCGCTGGACTGGGACGGTGTCGAGTTGCCGGCCGATCTGGCCGGCCAGGTGCTCGCGACGCACGGTAAACTCGATGCGCGCGGCAGCGCGGAGAAATTCCACGCCGAAGGCGCGTTGTCGATCGGCCCGCCCGGCAAGCTGGCCGATCTCTCCGTCAACATCGACGGCACGCCGGAACTGATCACGCTGAATCGATTCGCGTTGAAGCAGGTCAAGGGCGGTCTCGACGCGCAGGGCACGATCAAGCTGAAACCCGCGATCGGATGGCAGCTGACCGCAAAAGCAAATCAGCTCGATCCAGGCGCGTTCGCGGCCGAATGGCCGGGTGCGCTGAATTTCGATCTGGCGACCGACGGCACGCTGACCGACAAGGGACCCGACGCCACGCTCAAGCTCGAGCAGCTCGGCGGCAGCTTGCGTCGACGCACGCTTTCCGGCAATGCCGACCTCAAGATCAAGCCGAACTACATCGTCGACGGTACGCTCGATGTGGCGTCGGGCAAGAGCCGCGTCGACGTCAGCGGCAGCGGCAGCAGCGGACAGACCGATGCGACGATCAAGCTCGCGGTGGCCTCGCTCGGTGACTGGGTGCCGGATGCCGGCGGCAGTCTCAACGGCGACTTTCATGTGCAGGGACGCTGGCCCAAGCTCGCGATCAGCGGCAGCGCGAGCGGCAGCGCGATAATGTCCGGCAGCACGCATATCGGCTCGCTGCAGCTGACGACGACGATCGGCGACATTCAGACGCCGCAGGGTTCGCTCAGCCTGAAACTCGCCAAGGTCAATGCCGGCAGCCTCGAATTCGACACGGTGAGCGTGGACGGCAGCGGCAGCCGGCAGTCGCATGAACTCAAGCTCGCCGCGGTCGGTACGCCGTTGGCGACCACACTCGCCTTGTCCGGCAGCGCCAGGGACGACGGCCATTGGAACGGCAGCCTGAAGACGCTTGATGTCGCGATCAAGGACATCCCGCGCCTTTCGCTCGAACAACCCGCGCAACTCGCCTGGGACGGCAAGCAGTTCAGTGCAACCGACATCTGCCTTGCGGGCAACGGGCCGAAGGTTTGCGTCGCCGGCAATGGTGGCAGCGACGGCGCCGTCGTCGCCCGCTATCGAATCGAACAGCTGCCGCTCGCGCTGATCACCAAGCTCGCCGCGCCGGACGCTCCTTTCAAGGCTGAAGGCATCCTCAGCGGCGAAGGCGAGATTCATCGCGACGCAAGCGGCGCGCTGAGCGGCCATGCGACGATCGGCTCGGACAAAGGCAGCGTCGCGTACCCCGACAATGCGACGCAACCGCTGCTCGCCTACAGCGGCTTCGCGTTGAATGCGCAGCTGTCGCCGCAATCGACGCATGTGACCTTGCACGCTGCGCTCGATCACGACGGCAAGCTCGAAGGCGACATCACGCTGAGCGGCGCGCCAGGCAGCGCGCAGGCGCTGTCCGGCCGCGTCGACATGGCGCTGAATTCACTCGGCTTCGTCGAGCTGCTGACGCCCGAAGTCGCCAACATCAGCGGCAAGCTTGCCGCCAACTACGCGATCGCCGGCACCACCGCTGCGCCGCGGTTGAACGGCGCGCTGACACTGAAAGGCTTCGCCACCGAAATTCCATCGGCCGGACTCAAACTACACGACGGCGACATCACGCTGAAGGCCACCGACGCCGAGCACTTTGCACTCGATGGCACGTTGAAATCCGGTGACGGCACGCTGACCTTGTCCGGCAACGGCGGCATCGGTGCGACCGCGCCGCTGCACGCGACGATCAAGGGCGACAACTTTCTCGCGGCCGACATCCCGGCCGCGAAAGTCGTGATCTCGCCGGATCTGACGATCGAGCGCAGCGCACAGAACATCACGGTCGGCGGCAGCGTCGGCATCCCGAAGACCGACGTCAACCTCGCCAAGCTGCCCGGCGGCGGCGTCAGCAAGAAGTCGCCGGATGTCGTCATCACCGACGCCGACCAGCCGGCGCCGGGGCAACCGTTGCCGATCATCGTCGCGGTCATGGTCAAGCTCGGCGACCAGGTCAAGCTCGTCGGTTTCGGTCTCGACGGCAAGATCGCCGGCGACCTCAAGGTCGACCAGCGACCCGGCCGGCTCGCAACGGGCACTGGCACGCTGAATGTCAGCGGCACCTACAAGGCGTACGGCCAGGATCTCAGCATCCAGACCGGGCGCATTCTGTTCGCTGGCACCTCGCTCGACAATCCGGGCCTCGATATCCGCGCGGTGCGAAAAATCCTCGGCCCTTCGCAGGGCCAGGGCGACGACACGGTCACCGCCGGCCTGATGGTGCGCGGTACCGCGCTGGTACCGGTGCTGACCGTGTTCTCGGAGCCGTCGATGGAGCAGTCCGAGGCGCTGTCCTACCTGATCACCGGCAAGCCGCTCTCGGGACTCAAGAGCGGCGACGGCGCCATGCTCAACAGCGCCGCACAGGCCCTTGGCTCGGCCGGTGGCGATCTGCTCGCCAAGGGCCTCGGCGCACGGCTCGGCGTCGACGCCGGCGTGTCAGACAACAGCGCAATCGGTGGCAGCGCGTTCACCGTCGGCAAATACCTTTCTCCCAAATTGTATTTGAGTTACGGCGTCGGGCTGTTCACGCCGGGCGAAGTGATCACCCTGCGTTATCTGTTCAGCAAGCACTTCAATTTCGAGGCGCAGAACGCGACCACCGGCAATCGTGCCGGCGTCAATTACCGCTACGAGCACTGAGGGTCCGTCCGATGCTCGAACGCGAACGCGAAGTGGAACGCATGCGCCTCGCGCTTGAGCGCAACGAATACCCGCGCCTGCGCATGCTGCTGATCGTCGCATTGACCGGCGGTTGCGGCTTCCTCGCGTCCGTCGTGATGCTGCACCACGGTGTCGAATCGATCGCACTGCGCTATCCGCTCGCGCTGTGCGCCGCCTATGCCGCATTCCTGCTGTTGTTGTGGGCATGGCTGCGTTCGCGGCCACGCGACTATTTCGATGCGCCCGACATCGGCGATCTCGGCAGCGGCTGGCGCTACCCGCAGCACTCCGGCGACGGCCCCAACGGCATCGATCCTCTCAGCGGCGTCGACGTCGGTGACGAATTCGCGATCCCGCTGCTGCTGATCGTCTTCGTCGCGATTGTCGTGTGTGCCTCAGCGTGGATCGTCTACATGGCGCCTGCGTTGTTCGCCGAGCTGCTGTTCGACGGCATTCTCGCGACCGGCCTGTACCGGCGACTGCGTCGAAGCGATAGGCGCCACTGGCTCGACACGGCGTTGCGCAGAACTTGGCCTGCGTTTGCTTTGACGCTGGTCGCGCTGATCGTGTTCGGGCTAGGCGTGCAGCACTATCGGCCGCACGCGAAGTCGATCGGCGATGTACTGCGGCCGTCCGTCATGGCGTCCGATTCATCGGTGGATCCATGACGCGCGCAATGCCAACGGGCGCTGCGGTCTGCTGGTCCCGCTGCTGTTGTGATCGAGGACGGACGGCGGCGGACGTTTATGTCGCCGTCGCATTGAGGCGTCGAACAGGCCATGACTGACGAAGCCGCCGCGTTGGAAGCACGGCTCGAACAGAGCTGGCGCACGAACGCGTTCGCGTGGACGCGCGCCGTGCGCGAAGAACGCATCGCCAGCCGGCGCGCCGGCACCGATGCCGCGATCATCGATGCGGTGCTGCAGACGCGCGCGACACGCGTGCTCGATGTCGGCTGCGGCGAAGGCTGGCTCGCGCGCGCGCTCGCGCTGGCGGGTTGCGATGTCGTCGGCATCGATGCCAGCCCGGAACTGGTGGCGGAAGCGAGCGAGCTCGGCGGGGCGCGTTTCGAAGTCGTCACCTATGCGCAACTTTCGGCGCGTACGCCGGAATTCGGCAGCTTCGATACGGTCGTCTGCAACTTCGCCTTGCTCAGCGAAGATTTGCAGACGCCGCTGCGCGCGCTGCATGGCTTGCTGCGCGATGGCGGCAAGCTGATCGTGCAGACGGTGCATCCCTGGATTGCCTGCGGCGACGCCCCGTACGTCAACGGCTGGCGCAATGAGACGTTTGCGGATTTCGGGGCTGATTTTCGCGCCGCGATGCCCTGGTATTTTCGCACTTTGGCAGCGTGGGCGACGACGATCCACGCGGCCGGCTTCCGCATCGAGCGCTGGCTCGAGCCGCTCGACGCGGCGAGCGGCAGGCCATTGTCGCTGCTGCTGCATGCCGTGCCGACGACGGCCGAATCCACGACAGGTTGAACTCGCCGCCGCCGTGTCGGTCGGAGGCGCGCGCGGATCACCTTCCGGCGTAACGCTCGACCAGATCGGCGGCGGTCTTTTTCGCATCGCCGTGGCGGGTCAGGCTGCTGGCGAACTTGCGCGCATTCGCGTGCAATGCGTGGTCGCCCAGCGCCTGCGCCGTGCGCTCGACCACGCGATCCCATGAAATCGAAATGGCGCGGTCGAAATAGCGCTGGCGATCGGCGAAATCGCGGATGCCGATCGGATTGAGATTGACGCCGATGCCGAGTTCCTCGACGCGCGACGCGATCGTCGCCTGATCGATGTTATGTGGCAGCGCGACCACCGGTTTGCCATGCCACAACGCCTGCATGACCGTGCCATGGCCGCCGGTCGTGACGACGATGTCGGCGTGCTCGCTGGCCTTGTGTCCGGGCGTGTAGGCCTGTACCACGAAGCCGGGCCGGTCGCGCGGGAAGCCATCGCGCGAGAAATTCGGCCCTAGCGTCAGCAGCACGTCCCAGTCGGTTCTCGCGGCGAGCGCGGCGATCAGTTCGTCGTAGCTCTGTCTGCGGTAGACCGAGCCGCCGAGCGACACGTAGACCAGCGGCCTGGTCGAATCGTCGCCGAACAACGAAGTGCGGTCGAAATCGGCGTGTTCGAAACCGGACCAGAACAGCGGACCGATGTAGTGCACGTCGCTTCGCGTCGAATGTTCGATCGGCTCGAACTCGGCACAGCCCGGCACCAGCACCGCCGTGTGCTGATTCAGTTCGCGCCGGTTGCGCGGCAGTTGCGCCACGCCGAGTTCAGCATAGAAGGAGCGTATTTCGCGCAGATAGCTCGAGCTGAACTTGCGCTCGAAGAACGGCTTGCCGAGTGCGCGTTCGACGCGATGCGTCAGACTGTCGCCGGAGCGCGAAAGCCCGAGCAGCCCCTTGAACTCGGGCAGCCATTGCGCATTGATGACCGACACCTGCGGGATACCGAACTTCAGGCTTGCGATCGGACCGAAGAAGCTCGGCGAACTGACGATGACGTCGGGACGGAACGCGCTCGCCGCGGCGAGCTCGTCGCCGAGCCAGTCCATGAACAGACCACGGTTCTTCGCGAAGTAGCCGATGCCCTGGTCGTGCTCGTCATTGAGGTTGACGTCGGCGTGACCGGCACCCTGCACGGCGTGCCCGGCCGCTTCGATGAACGCCCTCTTCGACACCGACGTGGTGAACCGGGTCACGTGACCGCGTGCGGCAAGTTCGTCGGCAATCGGCAGCAGACGCGCGACATGCGCGATGGCGCCGCCGGAATACGGCGTAAACAGCACCTTCATGTGCGTGCAATCCTCCTTAAATCACCCGACAGGTCATGCCTGGTGCAGAAAAAGCCTACGAAATAGCCTCAAGGGCAAGCCCTCATGGCAGATGGCTTAGCGCAATACGTTCCGGCCGACCTCGCCTTCGTCAGAATGCGAGACCGGCCGAAGAACTTCCGTTCGCTCGATCACGGATTGCGCATCAATGCGGCCGCGCAACCTCGAGTATGGTGTGATCCCGATGACGCAGCTGCGCCGCATCGATCAATTCCTGCGTCCGGGGAAGCGGCTTGCCGAACGCCGCTCAATGCCCCGCCGCGGCCGCCGCAAAAACGTGCTTGAGCAATGAAATGCGGTCCGAGGCAGCCAGGGCGACGCCGCGCGCCATCGCCAGCGCACCGTTGTTTGAATCGAATACGTGCTGGATTGCGTCGAGCCCTCGCGCAGCGATAGTGTTTTCGCTGCGCCGTTCTCGCTCGTAGCGGCGCAACACATGTACGGCGCCTAGATCGGCCCTTCGTTCACGCGCATCGTGCAGCACGCGAAGCAGGCAGGTGACGTCGCGAAAACCGAGATTCATGCCCTGCCCCGCCAGCGGATGCACGACGTGCGCGGCGTCGCCGGCGAGTACGCAGCGACCGACCACGTAGCGTTCGGCCAGACGCATGCGCAATGGAAATGCCGCGCGTGAAGTCGCTTGCGTGATCGCTCCGAGACGGAAATCGAACGCGCAGCCGAGTTCGGCGCGGAATGCTTCGTCGTCGAGTGCGAGCACGCGCGTAGCCTCGGCGTCAGGCAGTGACCATACGATCGAACTGCGGCCATCGGCGAGCGGCAGGAAAGCCAAGGGGCCGCCGGGCTGGAAGCGCTGCCAGGCGGTGGCTTCGTGTGAACGTTCGGTGCCGACATGCGCGACGACGGCGCGCTGGCCATAGTCACGACCACCGAATGCGATGCCGAGTTTGCCGCGCAGCGACGAATCGGCACCTTCGGCGGCGACCAGCAGTTTCGCGCGCAGGCGCGTGCCGTCGCCCAGCGTCGCCGTGACGGCGCCGGCCCCGTTTTCAATGTCGACGACCTCGGCAGGGCAATACAGGCGCGCGCTGCTCGCGCTCGATTCGCGCAAGTCGAGATGGAGAGAGGGAGGTGGAGGAGAGGCCGACGTCGTCTCGCGATCCGGTGTCGCCGGAAAAGACCCGCCACGGAAGGCCTGCCACAACACGTGTTGGATCAGCGTGTTCTCGACGATCCAGCCGAGCGCCGCCTCGCCGCTGTCGGCCGCATCGAAACCCAGCTCCCCCGGCGCGAGCGCGTCCCATACTCGCATGCGGCGATACGCGCTCGAACGCGACGCATGAATGGATGGCCAGACGTCCAGATGGCCAAGCAGCGCACGCGCGTCAGGTGCCAATGCGACAACGCGCAGGTCGACTTCATCTTCGCCACGCCAGGGCTTGGGCTCGCGCGCCTCGACCAGTGCGACCTCGAAGCCATCGCGCGCGAGGGCGAGGGCAAGCGCTGCGCCGATCCCCCCGGCGCCAACGATGATCGCGTCAAGCTCGCTGCGCCGGCTCATCGCAGCAGACTCAACGCCGGCACATCGCCGCGATAGCCCATTCCACGCAGCGCGAAGCGGCGCTTCAACGGACCGATGCGGTCGAGTGCATGCAGGCCGAGCGAACGCAGCAGGCGCAGCGGCAGGAAGTCGTTGCCCATCAGGCGAACGAGATCGTCGCTGAACGCGGTGGTCGCGGCGCGATCTTCGGCGCGACGTTCGACGTAGCGGGCGAGCAGCGCGGCGTCGCCGCAATCGCCATCGTTTGTGCACGCTTCGCGCAACAGCTCGGCCAGCGTCAGCGCATCGCGCAAGCCGAGATTGAAGCCTTGCGCGCCAATCGGATGCACGGTCTGCGCGGCGTTGCCGACGAGCACCGCGCGCGATCCAGTCGTGCGCGCGGCGAGCAAACGCGAAAGCGGATACGGCTTGCGCCTTCCGGGGCGCGAGAAGCGCCCGGCCCGATAACCGAAGCGTTCATGCACGAATGCGATGAAGGCTTCGTCATCGAGCGCGGCGACACGTTCGACATCGGCGCGTGGAACCGTCAGCACGAGTCCGACGCGCCGTTCGCCAAGCGGCAGCAGGGCGACCGGACCGGAATCGGTGAAGCGCTCATACGCGGTACCGGCCAACGGCCGTTCGGTCGTCAATGTGGTCACGAACGCGGCTTGTGCGTAGTCGTGCCGCGTTGCTTCGATGCCCAGCGCGTTGCGCACGAACGAATCGCTGCCGTCGGCGCCGACCAGCAGGCGTGTGCGCACCTGCCGTTTCGTTTCGCCCACATGCAGCTCGACCGCGACCGCGTCGCCATCGAGCGCCATGCCGACCGCCTGCGCCGGCGCCAACCGTGCGAGCTGTGCGCAGGTATCGAGCCGACGCAGCAGTGCATTGCCGAGTTCACGCGCGGGCAGCACGCCGCCGAACGCCGGCAGGTTTAGTTCGGCAGCGTCCAGGCGCACGGCGCCGAAGTCGCCGCGGCGACTGACATGGATCTTGCGGATCGGCGTCGTCGGCACCTGTGCATCGAGCACGCCGAGCGCTTCCAGTGCATTCACGCTGGCGCGCGCAAGCGCGAGGTTGCGTTCGTCGTAGCTCGGCTGCAGGTCGACACGTGGCGGCGCGGCTTCGGCCAGGGCGACGCGCAAGCCGGCGCCATCCAGCGCGATCGCGAGGCTGGAGCCGACCAGACCGCCGCCGATGATCAATATGTCGTAGCTCTGTTCCATGCCTTCATGATAACCGGCGGCGATCATGGGCTTCAGCTAAACTAGCGGTCTGATCTACGGAAACATGGCCATGACCGCCTCGAATACCAGCCTGACCACGCCTTGGCGCAGCGGCATCCTCGCAATCCTCGCGATTGTCATGCTGGCCACGCGCATCAACCATTTCGGCGCGCTGCCGGATGCGTCATGGGTGGTGTTCTTCGCCGCCGGGTTCTACTTGCGTGGCTCGGTGCGCTGGGCATTCCCGCTGCTGATGGCGCTCGCGGTCGCCATCGACTATGGCGTGATCACCAGCCAGGGCCAGAGTTTCTGGAGCCACTACTGCGTGTCGCCGGCATACTGGTTCCTGATCCCGAGCTATGCCGCGATGTGGTTTGGCGGAGCGTGGCTGCGCCAGCACTATGCGGGTCTGCATGCACGCGAGTTGGGTCTGCTGCTGGTCAGCGTCGTCGTGGCGGCCAGCGTGTGCTACCTGATCTCGAACGGCAGCTTCTACTGGATCAGTTCGCACGCAGCAGTACACAGCTTCGGCGGCTGGATGGAAAACCTCGGCGACTGGTATCTGCCCTATATGCAGACAACCTTGATCTACACCAGCGTAGCGGCCGTGCTGCACGTCGCGTGCACGCTGGCGGCGAAAGCGATGGGCGGCGCTGACCGCACGCATTCGCTGCATCGCTGAATGCGGATAATCCTGCCCGGCCCTGCCTTGCAAGGGGCGGGCTGAAAGAAAATGGGCAACCGCCTCTCCAAGATCTACACGCGCACCGGCGACGATGGCACGACCGGCCTCGGTGACGGCACTCGCGTGGCCAAGGATTCTGCCCGCGTCGCCGCCTACGGCACCGTCGACGAACTCAACAGTGCCCTCGGTATCGTGCTCGCGGTCGAACTGCCGGAGCGCGTGCGCGAGGTATTGACCCAGGTGCAGCACGACCTGTTCGACCTCGGCGGCGAACTCTGCATTCCGGGCATGGCGATGGTGCAGGCAACCGACATCGAGCGCCTCGAGCAGACGCTCGACGCCTTCAACGAGGACCTGCCGCCGCTGAAGGACTTCATCCTGCCGGGCGGCGGCATCGCGGCCGCCCATTGCCATCTCGCGCGCACGATCTGTCGGCGTGCCGAGCGCGAAGTCGTCACCCTCGCGCGCCATGACGCAGTCCGCGCCGAAGCGACGCACTATCTGAACCGGCTTTCGGACCTGTTGTTCGTGCTTGCGCGTGTGCTCGCGCGAGCGTCCGGCCACGGCGAGGTGCTGTGGCAACACGAGCGGCGCAAGAAACCGTAGCGCACCTGCGCTAAGTTTCGTTTGGAGGCGATCGAAGATGAACGCGGCGCAAGCCCTAGCCTTCGTCGAGCGGCATGGGGTGGTTCTCGAAGCCGCACGCCACCGCGCGATCGCCTGCCTCGCCGACTCGATCGCCGGTGAACCCATCCGCGGCAGCTGGTGGTCGCATCCGCGCAGCCGCGAAATCTTCGCCATCACGCGCACGCTGCGCGACTCGGCCGAGCTGCTCGTGTGCCGGCTCGTCGATGACAAGATCACGTTCGCGCATCGACGCTGCTGGCCTGCGCTGGTGCGGCTGTCAGCACGTTTGCCGAGCGCGCGACTCGCGCGCGTGCGCGAAGTGCATACCGAGGGCGGCCGCCATCGCATCGAGCAGACACCCTACCCGGCCTGGCTCCCGCGCGATACGGCAGCCGCCGCGCAGCGCTTGACGGACGCCGAGGCGATCGCGACCTTGGGTATGCTGTCGTTCTTGTTCGAGCAGACGCCATGACCGTCACGATCTATACGCACCCGAGCTTTCGCGAGCACGACACCGGCCCTGGTCATCCGGAATCGCCGGCGCGGCTGGGCGCGGTGCTCGACGCGCTGGCCGACGCGCGTTTCGCCAGCCTGCCGCGCCGCGAACCGCCGCGCGCCACGCGCGCGCAACTCGGCCGTGTGCATGCGGCCGAGCTGATCGATCGGCTGCTCGATACGGATGCGCCGGATTGGCGCCAGCTCGATCCGGATACCTGGATGTCGCCTGGGTCGCCCGAAGCCGCGCGGCGCGCAGCCGGCGCAGTCGTCGCCGCGGTCGACGCGGCGATCGAAGATCCGCAGCAGCGCGCGTTCTGCGCGGTGCGTCCGCCCGGCCATCACGCGACGCCGACCGAGGCGATGGGCTTCTGCCTGTTCAACAGCATCGCGGTCGGCGCCGCGCATGCGCTGGCCGCGCACGGCCTCGAGCGCGTCGCGGTCGTCGATTTCGACGTGCATCACGGCAACGGCACGCAGGACATCTTCTGGAGCGACGCACGCGTGCTGTATGCGTCCTCGCACCAGTCGCCGCTGTATCCCGGCACCGGCGCGCGCGACGAGACCGGCGCCGGCAACATCGTCAATGCGCCGCTCGCCGCCGAGAGCGGTTCGAGCGCGTTCCGTGACGCGTACGAACGCATCGTGCTGCCCGCACTGGACGCCTTTGCGCCGCAGCTGGTGATGATCTCGGCCGGTTTCGACGCGCATCGGCTCGACCCGCTGGCAAACCTGAACCTCGAGACCGACGACTATGCCTGGATCACCACGCGTCTGGTCGAACTCGCCAACCGCCATGCCGCAGGCCGCATCGTGTCGAGCCTCGAAGGCGGCTACAGCCTTACCGCGCTGCGCGAAGCGACCGCGGCACACGTGGGCGCCCTGCTCGGCTGAACGCTCAATGCGCCTTTAATACGTTGCCGTTTGCCGCGCGACGGTAGTTTCGGCAAGCTAGAGGTCCTCGCGCCCACATAAATCGGTTTCCGTGCAGCCTATTTTTGCTCCCGCATGCCGGCGACGCTGCCTCGCGCTCGCCCTTCTGCTCGTGTTGCCGTCGATGGCGCAGGCCGACGACGATGGGCCGAGCTGCCCCGTCGGCGTGTTCAAGTGCCCGAAGAAGCCGATCAGCTGGGAGATGTGCAAGAAAAACGACTTGCTCGACTTCTACGTTCCGGGCCTGCCGACCGAAGGCGACCGCGGCAGCGTGGCGAAGGACGCCAGCGCGCTGAATGTGCAGAGCGCCGACAAGGCGCATTACGTGCTGAAGGGTGAAGCGCAGATCAAGCAGCTCGATCTGCTGCTGCGCGCCGACAAGATCACCTACGACACCGAGACCACCGACTACGCGGCCAGCGGCAACGTGCGCTACCAGGATCGCGGCATGCTGATGTCCGCCGATCAGGCGCAGGGCAATGCCGATCTCGATCGCTGCACGCTCGATGGCATGCGCTACCAGCTGCTCAGTTCGCGCGGCAACGGCATCGCGCAGGTCGCGGTGATGGACGACGTCGATCACGCGACGATGACCAACGCGACCTACTCGACCTGCGACATCGACGACCAGCAATGGGCGTTCTCGGCGCGCCAGCTGGAACTGGACGAGGCCGCGGGCATCGGCCGTGGCCGGAACGTGACGTTCCGTATCCACGACGTGCCGGTGTTCTGGCTGCCGTTCATGCGCTTTCCACTCGACGATCGCCGCGAAAGCGGCTTCCTGACACCGATGATCGGCTACAGCAGCCGGCGCGGCCTCGACGTCACCACGCCCTACTATCTCAACCTCGCGCCGAACTACGACGCCACCCTGCTGCCGCGCCTGATGACCGACCGCGGCTTCATGCTGGGTGGCGAGTTCCGCTACCTGACCGACAGCAATGCCGGTCAGATGAATGTCGAATACATCGGCAGCGACCGTGAGGTCCACGACGAGGAACAGCTGTACGACGAAAGCCTGCCGAGCACGCGCTGGTGGTACAAGTGGAAGGATGTCAGCAGCATCAGTCCGAACTGGAGCGCCGGCATCGATCTCAACCGCGTTTCCGATGACCGCTACTTCGAGGATTTCGGACGCGGGCTGTACACCTCGGCCATCAGCTTCCTGCCGTCCAGCGCCTATGTTTACGGCCACGGTACCTGGTGGAACGCCAGCATCGGCGGCGACGAGTATCAGATCACCGATCCGACCCTGGGCGATCAATTCACGCCCTACCGGCGTCTGCCGCGCATGACGTTCACTGCTGAAAATGCCCTGCTCGGCGACCTTACCGGTGGCGTCAATTCGGAATTCATCGATTTCTCCAAGAGCAGCTACTGGCAGGCCGGCGTGAATGGCCCGGACTCGACACGCGTGCATCCGCTGGAAGGCCAACGCCTGGACGTGTTCCCTTACCTTGCGTACCCGATCGAGACGTCGTCCTATTTCATTCGCCCGCAGCTCGGCTATCGCTACACCGCCTACGACTTGAGCAATGTCGGCGACGATCCCGCGCAGCGGTTCGTGACGAAGAGCAGCCTCACTCGCGGCGTGCCGATCTTCAGCCTCGACACCGGCCTGATCTTCGAGCGCAGCCTGACCATCAGCGACGAAGCCTGGACGCAGACGCTGGAACCGCGCGCCTACTATCTGCGCGTGCCGTACCGCAACCAGGGCGACCTGCCGGTGTTCGATACCGCCGAGGTCCCGTTCAGCTTCGGCCAGCTGTTCCGCACGAACGGCTTTGTCGGCGCCGATCGCCAGATGGATGCGAACAACCTCTCGCTCGCGCTGACCACGCGTTTCCTCGAAGATGCCACCGGCACCGAGCGCCTGTCCGCGAGCATCGGCGAAATCCGCTATTTCTCGCCGCAGCGCGTGCAGCTGCCGAATGTGCCGGCGACCGACTATTCCGGCTCGACCTACGACGGTGAGGTCGATTTCCACCTGTCCGATCGCTGGCGTTTCATCCTCGACCAGCAGTGGAATCCGAACTCGCACCAGACCGATCTGTCGACGTTCACCGCACAGAACCGCTTCGGCGACGACGGCGTGGTCAATTTCTCGTATCGATTCCGGCGCGATTTCCTCGAGCAGATCGACGTCTCGGCGGCAGTGCCGATCACACCGAGCTGGCGCATCATCGCGCGCGAGAACTATGCCTTGAACGACCCGCTCGCCGCGGCCAATGACCCGCATGGCAAGGACGGCCGCAACCTGGAGCGCTTCATCGGTATCGAACACGACACCTGCTGCGTGTCGTTGCGCGTGCTGGCACGCCGCTGGATCCGCAACATCGAAGGCGACAGCGACACCGCCATCTACTTCGAGCTGGAGTTCAAGGGCGTCGGCTCGCTCGGCCAGAAGACCGACTCGTTCCTGCGGAATGCTATCCTTGGCTATCAGTGAGTTAGGCTCGAAGGCCGCAGCGGCGGCGCAGACCCTGCTCGCGAACGTATCGGCCGATCCGATGTCTGAGGGAGGCTGCGCGCCTTCGCGCCGCCTCGGCCCTGTTGCTGCAATCGCTGCTCTGCTCCGTTGGTGCCACGCGCACCGCCTGTCCGGAAACCTTATGAAAACAGTCTTCGCCGTCGCCCTTTTCTCCCTCTTCATGCTGGTCACCCCTGGCGCGCGCGCGCAGACCCCAGCCGGTGCGCCGCTCGACCGCATCGTCGCCGTCGTCGACGAGGAAGTCGTGCTGCAGAGCGAGCTCGATCGCGACGTGGCGCGCGTGACCGCGCAGTTCGCCAACAGCCCGCAGCAGTTGCCGCCACGCGACGTGCTCGAGCGCCAGGTGCTCGATCGCCTGATCAGCCAGAGATTGCAGATCGCGCGCGCCGACTCCACTGGCGTGAAAGTCTCCGATGCCGATGTCGACCAGGGACTTGCGCAGATCGCCGCGCAGAACAAGCTCGATGTCAGTCAGCTGCGCAGCGCGATCCAGTCGCAGGGCATGGACTACGACCAGTTCCGCAAAGGCGTGCGCGAACAGCTCGTTCTGCAGCGTCTGCGCCAGCGCATCGCGCAGAGCCGCGTTCAGGTCAGCGATGCCGAAATCGACAGCCTGATCAAGAACGGCAATGTCGGCCGCGGCCAGATGCATGTCGGCTTCATCCTGATCAACGTGCCCGACGGCGCCACACCGGATCAGGTGGACGAGGCGCACCGCAAGGCGGAGGAAGCCAAGAAGCAGCTCGACGACGGCATGGATTTCGCCGCCGCTGCAATCCGTTACTCGAATGCCGACAACGCACTGCAGGGCGGCGATCTCGGCTGGCGTCCACGCAATGAACTGCCACCGGCGTTCATCGATGCGACCGACAAGCTGCAGGACGGCCAGTTCACTGCGCCGATCCGTGGTCCGAACGGCTTCTATCTGGTCAAGCTGTTCGGCAAGCGCGACGAAGGTGCGCAGATGGTCACCGAGTATCACGCGCGCCACATTCTGATCAAACCGACTGAGCTGGTATCGAGCGAACAGGCCGAGAAGAAGGCCGGCGTGATCCGCCAGAAAATCGTTGCCGGCGAAGACTTCGAGAAGGCCGCGAAGGAATCGTCCGAGGACGAGGCGACCGCGCGTCTCGGCGGCGACCTCGGCTGGTTCTCCGGCACCGCCTACGGCACGCGCGTCGAGGAGGCCATGAAGAACCTCGGCAAGGGCGAGATCTCGCAGCCGTTCCAGTCCGATGCGGGCTGGCACATCATTCAGGTCGTCGACACGCGCAACGTCGACAAGTCCGGCGAGCTGCAGCGCGACCAGGCGAAGAACATCCTTTTCCAACGCAAGGCGGAGGACGAATTCGGCAGCTTCGTGCGCCAGATCCGCAGCGAGGCCTATGTCGAGGTTCGCTTACCGGGCGCCGACGCGGCTACGCCGGCTGCGACGCCGGTCAAGCCGGGCGCTCCGTAAGCTGGCGTCTGCTTTCGCGCGCGGCGACGTGGAAGCCCGACCCACGGCCGTGCTGCCGCGACTCGCGCTGACTGCAGGCGAGCCGGCCGGCATCGGACCGGAGCTGATTGCCAGGCTCGCAGCAACCCCGCTGGCGGCGGATCTGGTCGCGATCGTCGACCCGGACCTGCTCGCCGCCGCGGCGCGCGCCGCCGGCGTGGCCCTGAAGATTACGCCGTACGACTGTGGGTCCGTCATCACGACGCGCGACGCAGGCAGCGTGCGCGTCGCGGCGATGTCGCTGCGCGCAGCGGCCGTCGCCGGCACCCTCGATCCACGCAACGCCGCCTATGTGCTGGCAACGCTCGCGCGCGCCGCCGACGGTGCCAGCAGCGGCGAGTTCGACGCGATCGTCACGGCACCGGTGCACAAGGGCGTCGTCAACGATGCCGGCATCCCCTTCACCGGGCATACCGAATTCTTTGCGCAGCGCGCGAACTGCGACGTCGTGATGATGCTGATCGCCGCCGATGCCGGCGGTCGCGCCATCTGTGGGGGGGATCTGCGCGTCGCGCTGGCGACGACGCATCTGCCGCTGGCGGCCGTGCCGTCAGCGATCAAGCGCGCCAGCCTCGTGCGTACCCTGCGCATCCTGTGCGACGACCTCATTGCGCACTTCGGCATCGCCGCGCCGCGCATCGCGGTGCTCGGCCTCAATCCACACGCCGGCGAAGGCGGCCACCTCGGACGCGAGGAGATCGACGAGATCACGCCGGCCATCACGCAGATGCGCGCTGCCGGCTTCGACGTACGCGGGCCGATTCCGGCCGATACCGCGTTCGTGCCGAGTCAGCTGGCACACTACGACGCGGTGCTCGCGATGTATCACGACCAGGGCTTGCCGGTGCTAAAGCACGCTGGATTCGGGCACGCCGTCAACGTCACGCTGGGCCTGCCCTACATCCGCACTTCGGTCGACCACGGCACGGCGCTGGATCTCGCCGGCAGCGGACGCGCCGATCCCGGCAGTCTGCTCGCCGCCACCGAACTTGCCATGCGCCTGGTGCAATCCGGGACTCGCACACGATGAAACTTTCGCGCCTGAAATCTTTGTTGAATCGCGGCGCCGACGCCAGCGCGGAGCAACTGGTCACCGAGCTGTATCGCGGCCTGCTCGGCCGTGAACCCGATCCGGGCGGCCTGCGCTCGCATGTCGATGCGATGAATGCGGGCGCGCCTCTCGGCGAGATCGCGCGCGGCATGACCGAGTCGGAGGAATTCAGCAAGAAGCAGGGCTATTTGCGCGTTTTACCTGCGCAGCTGCCCGACCTCGTCGCGCTGCATCCGCAACGCTATCGGCTCAATGATGACGGCAGTTCGACCTTCAGCGTGCGCGACGATGCCGATTTCGACTGGCTCGAGCGGATGATCCACGAGCATCGCTACTACGACAGTTTCGGCGTTTGGTCGCCGGTCGTCGACATCGACAAGCGTGTCATCGCAGCACTGGTCACAGGGCTCGGCGCAAAGCGCTGTCTCGAACTCGGCTGCTTCACAGGACCCGTGCTGAGTCTGCTCGACGCGCAAGGCATCGACGTCGCCGGCGTGGAAATCAGTCACCTCGCCTTCGTGCTCGCCTACCCTTCGATCAAGAACAGGATCCACTACGGCGACCTGCTGTCCGTCGAGCTGCAGGCGCCGTTCGACGCGGTCATCGCGATGGACATCCTCGAGCACCTGAATCCCCTGAAGCTCGATCTGTATCTGGCGCGCATCGCCGGCTTGCTCGATCGCAACGGCTATTTCCTGATCAACTCACCGATGTTCGGAGCGGATGATGTCTTCGGCGAAGTCGCACCGCCCTTCCTGCCCGAATGGCGAGCGGTCGGACCGCAGTCGTTCTGGCGCCACCTGCATTGCGATGCCCAGGGCTGGCCGATGCATGGTCATCTGGTATGGGCAAGTCCGTCGTGGTGGGAGGGCCTGCTCGCGGCGCATGGTCTCGTGCGCGATCGCGCGCTGGAACGTCGCGTACAGGCTGACCTCGGCACGTTCTTCGAGCGCTATGCGCCCGCGCGCAAGAGCTTCTTCCTGCTGCGGCACGCGAACGCGACATCCTCCGCCACGGCCGACCGCGTCTCGGCCGCGCTGATGCAGGCGCTGGCGACCGAGCCCGCACTCGCACGCCCGGCCTGAGCGGTCGCAGGCTCAGGCAGCGCTCGCGCGGCAACGGTCGAGAAATGCGCGCAAGGTCGCGCCGCGATAGCGCGTTCGATGCAGCACCAACGCGAGCGTGCGCGTCAGTGACAGGAACGGCGTATGCAGCGCGACGAGGCGGCCGGATGCAACCGCGTCGGCGATCGCCGCACTCGGCAGACAGGCGATACCGAGACCGGCGATCACCGCCTGCTTGATCGCCTCGCTCTGGCCGAGCTCGAGCGCGACATCGAGCACGCCAAGCCGATCGCGACTGGCCTGCTCGAACACCGTGCGCGTGCCGGAGCCGCGCTCGCGCAGGATCCAGCGTTCACCGGCCAGATGTTCGGCGCGCAGACGCCGCCGCCGCGCCAGCGGATGGTCGGCCCGCACGCAGATGTGCAGTTCATCGCGCCGCCACGCAATCAGCTCGACATCCGGATGCGCGACCGGCGCCTCGATGCAGCCGATGTCCAGACTCGAGTCGACGACGCCGGCGAGGATCTGCTGGCTGTTGGCCACGCGCAGCGAGAGCTGCACGTCCGGATATTTCGCAACGAACTCGCCGAGCAGGTCGCCGACGAGATAGTTGCCGATCGTGTTGCTGGCGCCGACCGCCAGTGCACCGCCGGGTTCGGCGTCAGCCCCCAATTCACGCAGGCGCTCGACGATCTCGCGTGCGCGCGGCAACAGCGCGCGGCCATGCTCGTTCAATTTCAGGCGACGCTGCTGGCGATCGAACAGCGGTGCACCGAGCAGACGCTCCAATTCAGCCAGTGCCATGCTCGCCGCCGGCTGGGTCAGGCCGAGCTGTTCGCCGGCGGCGCGCACGCTGCCAGCGGCGGCAATCGCGCTGAACACTTCGAGCTGGCGTGGGCTGATTGCTATCATCAGTAATCCTTATCATCGATATACGAAGTATCGATTATCTTTATATAGCGCTTGTTCCCAGAGTGCACGCAATCCCGCTCGCTGCCGCTGCCATGTCCCCTCTCACCTCACGTTTGCCCGGCCTCGTCTTCACCCTGCTGATCGGCCTCGCCGGACTCGGCCTTGCGGCCCTGCCGCCGCTGCAGCATCTGCAGCTGTCCGCGCTGACGCTGGCGATCGTGCTCGGGATGCTGCTCGGCAACACCTTCGACAGCCGCCTGCCGCAGCGGTTGGCGCCCGGCATCGGCTTTTCCCAGCGCGACCTGCTGCGCGCCGGTGTCGTGCTGTATGGCCTGCGCATCAGCTTCCAGCAGATCGCGGCGGTTGGGCCCGAGGCCCTATTGCTCGACCTCATCATCGTCAGCAGCACGCTGGCGCTCGGCGTCTGGGTCGGCCGGCGCTGGCTCGGACTCGATCGCGACACCGCGCTGCTGACCGCCTGCGGCAGCGCGATCTGCGGCGCCGCTGCCGTACTCGCGACCGAGCGCCTGCTCAAGCCCGAACCGAGCAAGGTTGCGATCGCCGTCGCCAGCGTCGTTCTATTCGGCACCTTGAACATCTTCCTGTATCCGCAGATCGCCGCACACCTCGCGTT
>JBDTYM010000018.1:0-50633 GCA_040005635.1 Dokdonella sp.
ATGTGGTCGAAGAAGCCGTCGTTCTCGTCGTAGGTGATGATGAAGACGGTCTTGCTCCACGACTCCGCGTTCGAGGTGAGGATATCGAGTACCTGCGAGACGTACCAGGCGCCGTAGTTGGCCGGCCAGTTGCCGTGCTCGCTGTAGGCCTCCGGTGCCGCGATCCACGACACCTGTGGCAGCGTGCCGTTGGTGACGTCGGCGCGCAGCAGGGCGAAGAAATCGTCGCCGTCGGCGGCGTTGGTGCCGATGAGCGCGCCTTCGAACAGCGGATCGCCCGGCTGCGCGTTCTGGTACTGGTGGAAGTACAACAACGAGTTGTCGCCGTAGTTGCCGATGTACGGGGCGTCGCCGGTCCATCCCCAGTAGTGCGCCGCGTCGAGTCCTTCGCCGGCGTCCTGGTAAATCTTCCAGCTGACACCAGCCGCCACCAGCCGCTCGGGATAAGTGCTCCAGTCGTAACCGGCCTCGGCATTGTTGATGACCGGGCCGCCGCCGCTGCCGTCGTTGCCGACCCAGCCGGTCCACATGTAGTAGCGGTTCGGGTCGGTCGGTCCGAGCAGCGAGCAGTGATAGGCGTCGCAGATGGTGAAGGCGTCGGCGAGCGCGTAGTGGAACGGAATGTCCTCGCGCGTGAAATACGCCATTGTCGCCTCGCCCTTCTGCGGCACCCACTGGTCGTAGTTGCCGTTGTTCCAGGCCAGGTGCGTGCTCTGCCAGTCGTGCGCGAGGTCCTGCACGAAGGCGAGGCCGAGGTTGTCGGTTTCGGGACGGAACGGCAGCACGTAGCCGGTGCCGTTCGGCTGATGCCAGACCGGTGCTCCGCCGGGCAGCTGGATCGGCCGCGGATCGCCGAAGCCGCGCACGCCACGCAGCGTGCCGAAGTAGTGATCGAACGATCGGTTTTCCTGCATCAGGATGACGATGTGCTCGATGTCCTGGATGCTGCCGGTCACGTTGTTGGCGGGCAGTGCGAGCGCCTTGCGGATGCCGGGCGGCAGCATGCCGAAAGCAGAGGCAGCACCGATGGAGCCTGCAGCGAGGCGCAGGAAATCGCGACGAGTCTTCGAAGTCATGGGGTCGAGTCCGGGCGTAGGGGAGGTGCCGCAGACTGCGAGCGCGAACTGCGCGCGAGCGGACGCCGCCGCCACGCGCTGCCGGGCCGCGCAACCTGCGACTAGCTGGGAAACCACGCATAGACTAGGAACCGCCGATGACGCCGCAACGAAGAACTCGTTACGATCCCGGGGTGACTTCGTGACAATTGTGCAGACGTCTCACGACGCCTGCGGGAGTTTCGAAGGGGGCGGCGGTTCGCGCCGTCGATGTCGCCGAGTCGACATGGCGTCGGCCCGCGTTCCTGCCCGCAGCATCGCTGCGGGCAGGATGTGAGGAGGGCGACGTCGCCGCCGCGCGGTGCCGTCCGCTACTGCAAGGTCACGCGCATGCGGTTGTCGTCGGAAACGCGATCGACCAGTTTGTTGTACGGATCGATGCCGGCTTCATAGGGCGCCTCGTCGACCGTCACGGTGAGCGTGCTGTCGCCGTCGCCGATCGGGCGCTTCTGCAGCAGCAGCACCTTCTCGTGCTCCTGCTTGCCGTCCGCCGAGCGCGCGAACACGCCGATATCGATCGGCTGATCGAGCAACGCCTTCGTCTCCTTGCCGACGCCGTCGTTATGCACCTTCTGCGCGTGCAGCGTCAGGGTCACGTCGTACTTGCCGTCGGCGCGCTTGTTCGCCGTCACTGCCGTCACACGGTTGTCGTAGACAGTGATCTTGTCGAACAGATCCTCGATCAACGGCGACCACTGCGGTCCGGCATCCGCACGCAGATCGGCAAGGAAATCGCGCGTGGTGGTGTAGGGCGGCTGCTGGAATGCGGTCTCGTGGGCATAGCGCGCCAACGTGCGGTCGACGAGCTCTTGACCGAGATAGTCCTTCAGCGAATACATCACCACCGAACCCTTGCGGTAGTGGATGTAATCCTGGTTTTCGACCAGCGCCAGCGGCATCTCCTCGACGACTTCGCCGCCGCGGCCAGTCAGATAGCGGTCGAGTTCGTACTTGAGGAACTTGTGCATCTGCTGCGCACCGTATTCCTTTTCCTGCACCATCAGCGCGGAGTATTGCGAGAAGGTCTCGTCGAGCATGGTGACACCCTGCGCGAATGCGCCGATGACCTGGTGCGCCCACCACTGGTGCGCGACCTCATGGGCGGTCACGTAGAACACGTAGTCGATGTCGTCCGGATCGCGCAGGTCGGCGATGAAGCCGATCGCTTCGGAAAACGGCACCGTGTTGGCGAAGCTTTGCGCGAAACGCTCGTAGCCGGGGAACTCGAGGATGCGCATCTGCCTGAACTGATAGGGCGAGTACGCCTCGCTGTAGTGCGCCAACGACTTCTTCGCCGAGTCGATCATGCGATCGACGTTGTAGGCATGCTGGGGATCGTAGTAGACCTCGACCGCAACGTCGTTCCAGCGGTCACGCTTGACTGCATAGCGTGCCGACTGGAACGAGAAGAAATCGAGGATCGGCTTGTCCATCTTGTAGTGGAAATAGCGCCGATCACCTTGCGTCCATTCCTTTTCGAGGTAGCCCGGTGCGAGCGCGATCTGATCCGGCACGGTCGATACGGTCGTCTCGAAATTCACCCAGTCGGCATCGCGCCCGATCAGGTTGAACTGGCGCGCCGGTACGTCGTCGATCTTCGGCATGCGCGGCAGCTGCGCCAAGCCGTACTTGCGGCGATCGTTGCGGTCCTCCAACTGCGGGTTCTCGTCGTAGCCGAAATGCGGGAACATGAAGCTGTTGAAGAACGTCCCGTTGTCGACGACGTGGGTATCGTCCGGCGTGTTGCGGAAGCCGCGGCTGGCGAACTGCAGGGTGAAGTCGAAATCCATGCTGGCGCCAGGTGCCAGCGGCTGCTTCAGCCGGTAGATCGTGTAGCCCTGCACGCGGTCGTCGCTGACGACGTCATGCGGCGCGAATTCGACCGACGTCATTTTCATTTCCACTGGCACGCGTACGTGCAGATCGCTGATCGGCTGCGTCGTCTTGTTCGCCAGCGTGTAGTGGCCGCGTACGTCGACGCGGTGTTCATGCGGATAGAGGTCGACATCCGCACGCACGTCGGTGATCTTCGGTTGCGCCAGGTCGAGGTACTGGCGGTACTGTTTCTCGTAGTCCGCCTTCAGCTGTTTCGCCAGATCGCCCGGCACGTAGCGGTTGAGGACGTTCGTGTTGTAGTAGATCCAGCCGCCGAGCACGGCGAAACCGAGCACGGACGCGGCCAGCAACGCGCCTGATGGCACGCCCAGGCGCTGACGAGCGATGCGTGCCCGTTCCTTCCAGCCCTGTGCGGTGCCGCGCGCCCAGTACAGAGCGGCGACGACCAGCAGTGCGAGCGCGAAACAGGCCCAGTACGCGCTGAACCACAAGTGCCCGGCGAGGAAGTGCCCATAGCCGTTCATGTCCGAATACAACGCCGCCGGCACGCTGCCGTAGTTGTACAGGTGATGGTCGAAGTTCAACTGGTTGAGCGCGATGCGGCTGACGAAATACAGCACGACCAGCAGGTAGCCGAGGAACTTGTTGTTGGCGACGACCTGCAGGAACAGCGCGAGTGCGGCGAGCAGGGTGAAGCCCAGCGTGTTGAGCGCGATGTCGGACAGATACAGGCCCGGTTCGATCGGCGTATCGCCGCGCCAGAGCTGATAGATCGAACACTCGACCGCACCGGCGAACAGGAACAGCACGATCACGACGATCAGCGCGGTCAGCTTGGACAAGAGCGGGATCCAGTCCGGCAACGGGAACGCATCGGTCACATCACTGATGCGATGGCTGCGTTCGCGCCAGACCAGCTCACCGGCATAGAACGCGACGATGATGATCAGCAGGAAGTTGTAGCTGCCGTCCATCGCCTCGGTCATCAGGTGGGTGACCGGATAAACCTTGGTGCCGAAGATCTCGTTCGAGAACGCCAGGCCGGCGCCGAGATTCATCAGACCGAAGGCGAGCATCACGACGAACGCGACGCCGCCGATCACGCCGCGCACATCGAACCAGGCGAGCTTGCGCCACTGCGCGAAGCGTGCGGCGGCATCTGTGCGTGGCGCGACAGTCGGCATCGCAACCGCCGGCATCGCGACGGCGGCAGCGCCGGCTTCGACGGTGACGGCCTTGGCAACACGGCGCCGACGCCACAAGCGCAGGCCTTCGCGATCCGGTCGGAACCAGGCCAAGGTGGCCGCGATCATCGCGAGCGCGGCTGCAATCCAGATCGCACGATTCGTCAGCAGGATGCCGGTCAGTTCCGGCAGGCGCGTGTTGCGGTCCTCAGCCGACCAGTAACGGGTTGCGAGGTCGAGTGCGCCGAGTCCGAACGGGTCGATCAGCGCGCCGAGCGTGCGGTGCTCCAGGTTGGTCGCGGTGACGACCGCAACCTGGTAAAGCACGAAGAATGCGATTACGCCGATGTAGGTCATCAACATCGAGCGCGTCAGCGTCGCCAGCAGGAACAGGAAGGCGCCGAGGAAGAACAGATCCGGTAGCACGAATACCGCGAACGCATAGGCGTAGCCGGCAAAGCTCGTCGGTCCGAGCCGGTCCGGATCGACCCACGGCATCAATACGCCGAGCGCGAGTCCCAGTGCGACGACGATCAACACGCCGACCGAGGCGAGATAGCCGGCGCCGAAGCGACCACCGAGATAGGCGCCGCGCGACATCGGTGTCGCGAAGAACAGCTCCGCGGTGCCGGTGTCGAAATCGCGCAACGCGGCTCCGGCGACGAACACCGTGATCAGGAACATGCCGAGCAGGGTGAACAGGGTCAGCATCTGCACGACCACGAATGGCGCGTTGCGATGCACGTTGCCGATGCCGCCGCCGATGCGGATGTGGTCCGAACTGGCTGCTCCGAATGCGAGCGCTGCGAAAGCGAGCGCGATCATCCAGAACAGCGGGCTTTTCAGCTGCTGACGCAGCTCGAAGCGGAGGATTTCGAGGAACATGGTAGACCTCGGAAAAGGGTTGATCTTCGGTGCCGTCATTCCCGCGTAGGCGGGAATCCATTTGCTTGTTGGCTATTGCGCCAACCGCAGCCAAGGCGACAATGGATTCCCGCTTTCGCGGGAATGACGACGTTGGGTGTGGCGAGCGCGCGGCGCGGTGTGCGCGCAGCACTTTCCTGTGCGGTTCCTACGCCGCGCGAGCGGCGTGGCGGCGCAGTTCACCGAAGTAGACGTCTTCCAGATCCGGCACGACGGCCTCGAAGCCGTCCTCCGGACGCGCATCGGCGAGTGCATGGATGATCGTGCGACCGCCGACCAGACGCGTCGACAGCACCGTCAGCCGGTTGCGGTAGCTGTCGAGTGCGGTCTTCGGCACCTCGCGTCGCCAGACGCGGCCGGCGAGGCTGCGGATCGTCTCGTTCGGCTCGCCCGACAACAGCACCTGGCCCTGCGCGATGATCGCCATGCGTGGGCACAGATCGGTGACGTCCTCGACGATGTGCGTCGACAGGATCACGACGATCTTCTCGCCGATTTCGGCAAGAAGATTGAGGAAGCGGTTGCGCTCTTCGGGATCGAGGCCCGCCGTCGGCTCGTCGACGATGATCAGTTTCGGATCACCGAGCAGTGCCTGCGCGATGCCGAAGCGCTGGCGCATGCCGCCGGAGAATGTGCCGAGCTTGCGTTTGCGCACGTCCCATAGATTCACCTGGCGCAGTAGGCCTTCGACGACGGCCTTGCGCTCGCCGCGCGCGACGACCCCCTTCAGCACCGCGAAGTGATCGAGCATCGCTTCCGCGCTGACCTTGGGATAGACACCGAATTCTTGCGGCAGATAGCCGAGCAGACGCCGCGTCGCCGGTTTGTCGCCGAGCAGATCCTGGCCGTCGAGCACGATGCTGCCGCTGTCCGGATCCTGCAGCGTCGCGATCGTGCGCATCAGGGTCGACTTGCCGGCGCCATTCGGACCGAGCAGGCCGAACATGCCGGTCGGCACGTCCAGCGTGACCTCCTTCAGCGCCTGCACACCGTTGGCGTAGGTCTTGGAGAGATTGCGGATCGCAAGCATGCGTGGACTCCCGGCTGGGCTGCGTGATTTGGTGTGTTATTGAACCAGCACACTAGCACCCATCGCAAATTCTTCGACATAGGCCACAAGTCATTGTGGGGCGGGCATTCGACACCGCGGCCGTACGCGCCTGCATCGGCTGCGCTGACGTCTTGCGCTATCCTCGCGGCCTTTCCGCGCGGTGCCGTTGGTGCCGCTCAAACCGTTGAGGACGAGCATGAGCACGATCACCGAAGCCAAGGTGCCGGACATCGGCGATTTCGACAAAGTGCCGGTCATCGAGGTGCTGGTGAAGCCGGGCGATACGGTCAGCAAGGATCAAGGGCTGATCACGCTCGAGTCGGACAAGGCGACGATGGAAGTGCCGGCGCCGTTCGACGGCGTGGTCAAGGAGATCAAGGTCAAGGTCGGCGACGAGATTGGCGAAGGCGTGGTGGTCGCGTTGATCGAGGTGGCCGCCGCAGCGCCAGCGTCCACGCCCGACAAGGGCGCCGGCGCAGCGCCGAAAGCGGTCGCGGCGCAGACGACGGAGCGCGCGCCGGTGGACGCGCCGCCGTCGCCCATCGACCAGGAAGCCGGCAAGCCGGCCGCGCCCGCCGCGCCCGCTGCCGCCGCCGTTGCCGCGGCGCACTCGATCGCCGATGCCCGCCCGGGCGTCGATCCCGAAGCCGCCGGTCCGCGCACGCCGCCAGTGCCGTTCGATGCCAGCACGGTGATGCCGGACAAGGTGCCGTATGCGAGTCCGGCTGTGCGCCTGTTCGCGCGCGAGCTCGGTGTCGATCTGGACAAGGTCGGCGGCAGCGAGCGCAAGGGGCGCATTTCGAAACAGGATGTGCAGAACTTCGTGAAGTCCGCGCTGGCCTCCGGCGCCGCGCCGCGGGCAGCGGCATCGGTCGGAGCGGTCGGCGGCGGCTTGAATCTGCTGCCGTGGCCGAACATCGACTTCGCCAAGTTCGGCGAGATCGAGGCGAAGCCGCTGTCGCGCATCAAGAAGATCGCCGGCGCCAACCTCGCGCGCAACTGGGTGATGATTCCGCATGTCACTCAGCACGATGATGCCGACGTCACCGACCTCGAAGCACTGCGCGTCGCTTTGAACAAAGAGAATGAGAAGGCCGGCATCAAGCTGACCATGCTCGCATTCCTGATCAAGGCGGTCGTTGCCGCGCTGAAGAAGTACCCGGACTTCAACGCCTCGCTGGATGCCAGTGGCGAGAACCTGGTGCTGAAGAAATATTTCCATGTCGGTTTCGCTGCCGACACGCCGAACGGTCTCGTCGTGCCGGTGCTGCGCGAAGCCGACAAGAAGGGCGTGATCGAGATCGCGACCGAAACCGGTGAACTCGCCAAGAAGGCACGTGACGGCAAGCTGACGCCGGCCGACATGTCAGGCGGTTGCTTCTCGATCTCCAGCCTCGGCGGCATCGGCGGTACCGCGTTCACGCCGATCGTCAACGCGCCGGAAGTGGCGATCCTCGGCGTGTCGAAGTCGGCGATCAAACCGGTATGGGACGGCAAGGCGTTCCAGCCGCGACTGATGCTGCCGCTGTCGCTGTCCTACGATCACCGCGTCATCGACGGTGCGTCGGCTGCGCGGTTCACCACCTATCTCGGCCAGGTGCTGGCCGACATGCGCCGCGTGCTGCTTTGAGCCAAGGAGACTGACATGGCGAACACGATCGAAGTCAAAGTCCCCGACATCGGCAACTACACCGACGTGCCGGTCATCGAAGTGCTGGTCAAGGTCGGCGACACGGTCGCCAAGGACCAGGGTCTGGTCACGCTGGAATCGGACAAGGCGACGATGGAGGTACCGTCGAGTGCGGCAGGTGTCGTCAAGGAAGTGCGCGTCAAACTCAATGATGCGGTGTCGGAAGGCAACGTGGTGGCGGTGATCGAGGTGGGCGGCGCGGCTGCTTCACCGTCGCCGGAGAAAGCGGCTCCCGCGAAAGCAGCGGAGGCGGCCGCCGCCGCTGGCGCAGCGCCGACCTCCGTCCCGGCCGCGTCCGTCAAAGCGGAAGTGGTCAAGACATCCGGTTCGGCGCCGGGCGCGCAAGCGTCCGCCGACTCCGGCCGCAAGGCCGACATCGAATGCCAGGTGGTCGTGCTCGGCTCGGGTCCGGGCGGCTATACGGCCGCATTCCGCGCCGCCGATCTTGGCCAGAAGACGGTGCTGATCGAGCGCTACGCGTCGATCGGCGGCGTCTGCCTCAACGTCGGCTGCATCCCGTCGAAGGCGCTGCTGCATGCGGCGCGCGTCATCGACGAGGCCGCGCATGCCGGCGACATCGGCATTACATTTGGCGAACCCAAGATCGAGCTGGACAAGCTGCGCGCGAACAAGGATCGCGTCGTCGCGCAGATGGTCAAGGGCCTTGATGGCATGTCGAAGCAGCGCAAGGTGACGGTGGTGCAAGGCACCGGCCTTTTCATCTCGCCGCACGAGATCGAAGTCGACACGAAGGAAGGCAAGAAACTCGTGCGCTTCGAGCAGGCGATCATCGCGGCCGGCTCGCAGGCGGTGAAGCTGCCGAGTTTCCCTTGGAGCGATCCGCGCATGATGGATTCGACGGACGCGCTGCTGCTCACCGACATTCCGAAGAAACTGCTGGTCGTCGGCGGCGGCATCATCGGCCTTGAGATGGCCTGCGTTTATGACGGGCTCGGCAGCGAAGTCACCGTGGTCGAGCTGCTCGATCAGTTGATGCCGGGCGCCGATGCGGATCTGGTGCGGCCGCTGCAGCAGCGCTTGTCGAAGCGCTACGCGGGCATTCACCTCAAGGTGAAAGTCGCGAGGATCGAAGCTGAGCAGGGCGGCCTCAGAGCTACGTTCGAAGGCGAGAAGGCGCCCGAGCCGCAGCTCTATGACCGCGTGCTCGTCGCGATTGGCCGCTCGCCGAACGGCGGCAAGATCGGCGCCGACAAGGCTGGCGTCAACGTGACCGAGCGTGGTTTCATCGCCGTCGACAAGCAGATGCGCACGAACGTGCCGCATATCTTCGCGATCGGCGATCTGGTCGGCCAGCCGATGCTCGCGCACAAGGCGACGCACGAGGGCAAGGTCGCTGCCGAAGTCGCCGCGGGCGAGAAGAGCGAGTTCGTCGCGCGTGTCGTGCCGAGCGTCGCCTATACCGATCCCGAAATCGCCTGGGTCGGCCTCACCGAAACCGAAGCGAAGAAGCAGGGCGTCAAATACGGCGTCGGCAAGTTCCCGCATGCAGCTTCCGGACGCGCAGTCGGCATTGGCCGTACCGAAGGCTTCACCAAGCTGCTGTTCGACGAAGCCACCCACCGCGTCATCGGCGCCGGCATCTGCGCACCGAACGCCGGCGATCTGATCGCCGAAGTCGCGCTCGCGATCGAGATGGGCGCGGAAGCCGCCGACATCGCCCTGACGATCCATCCGCATCCGACTTTGAGCGAATCGGTCGGCATGGCGGCCGAGGTGTACGAAGGGACGATCACTGATCTTTATATTCCGAAGAAGAAATGACTGGTTCGGCCAAAATCGGCATTCAGAGATCGTGTCGACCATAGGTTCGCACTGAGGCGCGTTGCTGATGCGAGAGCGCGCCGTTTGACCTTGTAGATCGAGGATCGATTCGTCTACGCAAGGTCGATGATCCAGCGGACTGCTTCCCGCGTCTGGACAGTGTCGCATCGAGTGGTTTCCGGTTGAAGCGGTTAATGCGCTCGGCGTTCGTCAAGATCACCGCGTACCAGCGCCACCCAAAGTTCTTCATTTTCGCTCGTGCTGTACCGGCTTCGACGCGTGCAGCGTTGCTTTGCCGCACGGGCGGCGATTGCTACCCTGCCGGCATGGCCCCCGCTGTTTTCCAATTCGGTGACTGCACCATCAACATCGCGTCGCGCGAACTGCTGCGCGCGGGCGAGCGCGTCAACCTGTCGCCGATCGTGTTCGATTGCATCGCTTATCTGATCCAGCATCGCGAGCGCGCGGTCGGGCGCGACGAACTGGTCGCCGCGGTGTGGGGCCGGGCCAGCGTCAGCGACGCGGTGATGGGCAAGACGATTCTGACCGCGCGGCGGGCGATCGGCGATACGGCCGAGGAACAGCGTTTCCTGCGCACGGTGCCGCGCTTCGGTTATCAGTGGGGCGCGCCGACGCGCGTTGCGGCGGATGCGTCGGCCGCGGAAGGCGAACCGGCCGTTGCCGCGAACACCGAAGCGCTCGCGCTGCCAGCGTCGCAGCGTGACGTCCCGCTTGCGCAGTCGCGACCGTCGGTGCGTCACGCCTCGCCGAAGTGGTTCGTCACCGCGGTGCTGGCCGTGTCGGCGATCGCGATCAGCGCGGCGGGGTGGTACGCCACGCGCGCGACACGCCCGACGACGGCGGCAGCGCCGATAGCAGCGGCACCGCCGGCCGACATCACCGTGGTGCTGCCGGTCGAAGTCGCGGCCGCGCCAGAGGACGACTGGCTGCGTCTCGGTCTGATGGACTTGATCGCCACGCGCCTGCGTACGTCAGGACTTGCCGTACTGCCGAGCGACAACGTCGTGCGCCTGGTGCCCGCCGGCGGCGCGCGCGACGCTGCGATGGCTGCGGTACGCGGCGTCGGCGAACGCAGTCACGTGATCGCGGCGAGCGTGCGCCACTCCGGCGCCGACTGGATGGTGCGCGCCGAATTGGTCGAGCCCGACGGCAGCACGCACGCGGTCGAGGCGCAAACCGACAACGCGATCAGCGCGGCCGGCAAGGCGGCCGATGCGCTGCTCGAACTGCTCGGCAAGCATGCGCCGGACGAAGCGATGAGCACGGCGCGGCTATCGCAAACCGAGCTGCTGCAACGCGTCGATGCGGCACGTCTGGCCGGCGATCCGGCGCAGGCGCGCGCGCTGATCGGCGCGGCCGATGCGTCGCTGCAGGCGCTGCCCGAAGTGCAACTGCGCCTGGCGCAGATCGACCTGCGCACCGGCGCGTTCGAAGCCTCGCGCGCGCGCCTGGCCGACCTCGCGGGAAAGGTGACCGAAGAAAGCGATGCGCTGCTGCATGCACGCATCCAGAGTTACCTCTGCATCGCACTCGCACGCGTCGGCCAGCTGGAAGCCGGCGAGCGCGCCTGCGATCGAGCGATCGGTCTGCTCGAGACGCGCAACCAGCCGGCCGAGCTCGGCCGCGTCTACAGCGACCGCGGCATCGTGCGCAAACTGCAGGAGCACTACGACGCGGCGGCGCAGGACAACGCACGCGCGCGGATCGCCCTGAACCTGGCGGGCGACGCGCTGCAGTTGGCCAAGGTCGACGGTAACGAAAGCGTGATGGACATGGCGCTGGGCCGCTACGGCGAAGCCGTGTCGGTTCAGCGACGCATCGAACAGACGTTTCGCCGCTTCGGCATGAACAACGAGCGAGTGGTGTCTCTGAACAACCAGGCGGCTGCGCACCTGGCGTTGCTGCAGCCGCTCGATGCGCTCGAATGCAGCGACGAGGCCATTGCCGTGCTCGACAAGGTCACCGACGCGAGCATCCGCTATGCGACCGCGCTGCAACGCGCCGATGCGCTGCGCTACAACGGACGTCTCGGAGAGGCGCGCGTACTCCTCGACGAGTTGATTGCGCAGACGTCGGGCGAAGAATCGGCGGTGGAGCAGGCGGTCGCGCGCGCGATGGAGGCACGTCTTGACCTCGACACCGGTCAGCCAGCCGCGGCCTTGCTGCTCGCGCGGCAGTGCATCGTCGTGCGACCTGCGCCGACCTACGACGACGTCCGCGCACAGGCTTGGCTGACCGTCGTGCGCAGTCTCGACCACCTCGGACGTAGCGAGGAGGCGGCAACGGCGTTGAAGTCGTTCGCCGCGTGGGCGCCCGTCGACAACCCGGAAGTCCAGCTGACCCTGCAACTGGCGATGGCCGAGCGCGCCGCGGTCGAGCACGATCCGGCGACGCGTGATCGCTATGCCGCCGCCCTGGCGCAGGCGACGCGCTGGGCCGTGCCGGCACCGCTGGCAGAAACCGTCGCCTCGTATGGAAGGTACCTGATCGCACAGGGCGATCTGCCGCAGGCGAGCAGTGTGATCGGCATGGTCTCGCGCTACGCCGATCACGATTTCGATGCCGCCGTGTTGCAAGCCTTGCTGTATCACGCCCTCGGCAACGACGCGGCGGCACAAGCCGCGACCGAACAGGCGCGCCGGCTGGCCGGCGAGCGCTCGCTGCCGCGCGAGCTGACCACACCGGCCGTGGCCGCTGGCGCCCACGACAGCCGGACCGAGGCCGTCACGGCCGCCCGCTGAGACGACGTCGTCGCGATCGGCATCGCGCCGTCCGGGTTCCCCGGGTGATCGTGCAAGCCATTGATCGGCATCAGAGCTGCTACGAAAACGCAACAGAAACGCCATCGTCCAGCCATGGCGGCACGGGCCCCCGCGTACTAGCGTCTACTTACGCCAACGCCCGTCGCAGGCGCCACTGACCACTTGCCCGGATACCGACTATGACGTCCAGATTCCTCATCCTTCCCGCGCTCTGCCTTATCGGCCTGGCGTCAGCGGCGCACTCCGCCACGCCTCACGGCACGCCCGCTCAGTTCACGGTCAGTACGAGCGTGATCGGGCCGGCCACGCTCACCGGGCATGGAAGCATTCTTCCCGCCACGCAACACGTGGACGATGGCGCGATGTCGGTCGTCACGATCGAACCCGACCCGGGCTACCTACTGACGGCCGTCGATGCTGCCGGCTGCAATGGCGTCGACAACAGCGACGGCACCTGGACGATCGGTCCGATCCAGTTCGATTGCCAAATCGTCGCCACCTTCGTGCTCGACCCCGCCGACGTCGTCTTCCAGGGCGATCTGGAGAACGACATTCGCCAAGTTGCGGACGTCGGGCTGGATATTCCAGTGAATATCTTCGGCGCCAGCATCAATTGGGAAACGAAAGCGACCTGCTACGGTTCGGCCGACTCCCCCTGCGACAGCACCTTCCACTTCCGGCCGGCATCGAGTCTTTTCGTGCTCGGTCATACGTATCTGGTGTTCCGCTACCCGACCAATGACGACAACGACCTTCCCGGGACGCCCCACAGCTATGGCATCGTCGCCACCATCAACAATGACGATCCGGATGATCCGTTCGCCGTCTCGCAGCCATTGATTTCGGGTGACGCCGTGGGTCCGGCGCAGTATTTCGACTACCCGAGTTCGGTGGCCGGCTGCGCCACCTGGACCAGCCCGGACGGGGTGGATGCCTACATCGGTTTCCGCTTCATCAATTCCGTCAGTGGCCGCATCAACTACGGCTACGCGCACATGGTCACGCAGCCCTCGTCGAACGGTTTTCCCGCGACGATCACCGACTACGCCTACAACCGCCGCGGCGACGCGATCACCATTCCCTGATCATCAGGTGGGCTGTCGGCAATTTAGGGACGGAGGTAGTTCGACCAATTTAGGGACGGAGGTAGTTAAGCCCGGCGTGGTCACCGATAGGGCGAGGCGAAGATGGCCGCTTCGACTGCCTGGATCGACGGTACCGATTCGTACTGTTGCCGATGATGAATAGCCGCGGCGCTCGGTGTGTCATCCGGCGTCGCCTTCGGCTGCACGGTCGCGTAGTCCGATACGCGCCGGGCACGCGGCTCCGGCGCGCAGTGCACTGGGTTGCGCGTGCACGCGGCCGCAGGCACCCAGTTTCGCCTGCTGACTTCGATGCCATTCGGCGAGATCTGTGCGATCGGGTGGACCTGCTAGGCTGCGCGCTCCGAGCCTTCGCTCGACGCTTTCTCCATGCCCGACACGATCCGCACGTTTGGTGATTTCCAGTTTGATGCGTCGGCGCGCGAACTGCGCCGCCAGGGAACGCCGCTGCCGATTTCGGCAAAGGCGTTCGACCTGCTCGCGTACCTGATCGAACATTCAGAGCGCGCGGTCGGGCGCGATGAATTGATCAGCGCGGTGTGGGGCCGAGTCGACGTCACCGATGATTTGCTCGCGCAAACGCTGGGGCGGGCCCGGCGTGCAGTGGGCGACAGCGGCGCCGAACAGCACTCGATCAAGACGATACCGAGATTCGGTTACCGATGGATTCGTGCGGAGGGCATATCCACGGTGGTTGAGGCAGGGCAGGCCGAGCCTGGCGTCGAGCACGATTTCCCACGCGTTCTCGCCATCGCCTCGGACGCACCGGCCGCGGACGCGCGCCAACCCGCGCGTGGAAGGCGGACGCGATGGATAGGGCTCGCTGCGCTCGCCGCCGTTGCTATCGCCGCATTGCTGTTTGCGATTCGCCGCCCGATCGAAGTGTTGGATTCCGCCGCGCAGCGCATGACGGTGGTGCTGCCCGTCGCCGTCACGCCGGTTGCGCGGGAAACCGCATGGATTCGTCTCGGCGCGATGGAATACGTCGCGTCCGTCCTGCGCGAGGACGCGTCGGACAATGTCATGCCGAGCGAACAGGTGCTCGCGCTGTTCGGCGCCGACGTTACGGCGGCGGCGCTCGATTCCGACCGTCTGCGCTCGAAGGAGCCCGGCATCGATGCGATGACCGTCGTTGCGTGTCGCGCGACGCTGGTCGGCACGGCGTGGAATTTCTCGATCGACGTACGCCATGCAGGGCATGTGCAGACGTTCAGCGGCGATGCGAACGATCCGCTGGAAGCCGCACGCATCGCGGTCGCCGGCTATCTGCGCAGGCTCGGCATCGCCGCGCCGAACGGTTCGTCGCTGTCGCCGCTGACCGAACTGGTGCACCGTGTCGACGCGGCCGTGCTCGCCGGCAACATGGAAGACGCCCGCGCACTGCTCGACGCTGCGCCGGCGAGCCTGCGCTCGGAGCCGGATGTCCAGCTGCGTGCGGCACAAGTCGCGTTCCACAGCGGGCAGCTTGCACAGGCGCAAACTCTTTACACGGGACTGATGGAGCACGAGAGCGACCTCTCGGCGACGATGCGCGGCCGGCTGCATATGGGGCTCGGCTCGGTCGCGATGCGGCGCGGCGATTTCCAGACGGCCACCGCGCGTTTCAGCGAAGCCATCGACAGCCTGCGCAGGGAACTGATTCCGGATCGGCGTCTGATCGGCGTGGCGCTGATGGATCGCGCCGCTGCGCAAGCGCCGCTGGACCTCGCCGATGCGGCATTGAGCGACTTTGGTCGCGCGCGCATCGAATTTGAAAGTGTCGACGACGTGATCGGTATCGCCGACGTCGACACGAATTTCGGCCTGCTCAATCTCCTGCAGGGTCATTTCTCCGAAGCGCTGGAAGCGTTCGATCATGCCGCCGCGACTTATGCGCGCTTCGGCGCGCAGGACAGTCTCGCTACGGTGTACGTCGGCAAGGCCAGCGCGCAACTGGCGACGCTGAACTATGCCGCGGCGGATGCCACCGCAGCGACGGCGTGGAAACTCGTTCCGCTGCTGAATAGCCCGATTCTCGTCGAGCGGGTGGCGTCCGTGCGCGCACGTGCACTGATCGGCCTCGGCAAGTTGAGCGAGGCGGCGACGTTGCTCGACCACGTCTCGCCCTCCGAGGAACGCGCGTCGGCATCGGAAATCAATTTGTTGCGCGCGAAAATCGCCTTGGAGCGCGGCGACACGAAAGAGGCCACAGCGAGGGCCAGCGGGCTGATCGAACAGGCCGCCAGCACGCATCCGCCAATGGGAGGGTTTCCGCTATCGGAGGCGGTGTTGCTGGTCACCGAGGCAGCGCGGCGCAGCAGCCAGTCGAGTGCACTCGGCCCGCTGCGGACGTCGCTGGACGCGGTGGACCCGAAGTTCGATCGCGATTTGCCGCTCGCACGCGAGGTCCTCGACGCCGAAATCGATTCGTCGCAACGAAATCCGGCCGCAGCGGACCATTTCGATCGAGCGCTCGCTCTGGCTGAGACCGCGCGCGGCGCCGCCACGCTGACGGATGTGTCCGTCGCCTACCTCGGGTATCTGCTTGCGTGTGGATGCGGCGAACCGGAGCGCACCGCTTCGATCGCGGGTCGTCTGGCTGCGATCGCTCAGAACGACTACCGGGCGAATCGCGCCATGCAGGCGTTCTACGAATCCATCGGCGATACCCGCTCCGCGGCGCGCGCACTCGATCAGGCCAGGCGACTGGCCGGCGCGCGCGACGTGTCGCTGCCATGGTGAGCGCGCGCGAGCGCTTGGCGTAGCGGTTGTCGCTTGTCGCGCGCACTGGCTCGCGCCCTGCTGTCAGCCCCAAGTCAGGCACAGACCAGCACTCAGACAGGAAAGACGCAGGACAAATGCGCCGGCGCGGTCGAAGGTTGGAGCTCGTCCGGCACGCGTATTCGCGGCGCGGGACGTCAATCCGGATGAGAGCCCGGGTGCGATGGGGTCGGACGTCTGCTTTTGCGAAGGGATTCGAACACCGAGTAGTGCAATTTGCGGTCCCTCAGCCGCGACGTCGGGGCTCCACGCAGGCGTTGCGGCTTTTCCCGCAGGCAGCGTTACGATGGCAGATCATCGAATCGGGTGCGACCTGACGAACGTGCAACCGATGATATCCCACGCGGCGTTCCCATCCACCACGAATGCTCGCGCGGACAACCGGCAATGCCCGCGCTGCGTTGAACGCCTTGGTTGCAGAGGATAGCCTTCATGTCAGAGCGCAAGCCCACCGAGGAAGGTCGTCGGCGCTACGCCGACACGGACGGTTACTACCGGGGCGCACCGCTCGACGCGCAGATGTTTCCATGCCTCTGCGCCGAATCCTGCTCGCCATGCTGCGACGGCCGCTGCGGTTGCATGGCCTGTCGACTCGGCGTCGTCGATCGGCGTATGGCGAAATTCCCCCGGGTCCTGTCCTGAGGCTTGCGCCGATGGGCGAAGGTCGAGCGCACATTTCGCCTCGCCCTCGCGGGTTCCGGCGCGATCGATCGATGTTCGCCCGCGCCGCCGCAACGACGCTCAGGGAATGGCTTCGAATGCGTTCGCGAAGATCGCGTCACCGGCGATGCTGCACTCGCCCGGGACCTGCGCATGCGTCAGCGCGATGTCGTCGACGAACCAGCCGGCGCCGGTCTGCGCGGAATCGGTGCGATAGAGCCAGCGCAGCTTGACGTTCTGGCCGGCGTACGCGGCGAGGTCGATCGCGTGCGATGACCAGGTGAACTGGCTTGCGCCGGTGAATGCGCCATCGCCCTCGGCGATGCCGCACAAACTCCCGCCCTGGTCGATCGTGCCCGGATAGCCGCCGCTCGGCGTCAATCGCGCCCAGGTCGTACCGTCGTCGATCGAGATCTCGATGACGCCGCCGTCCCAGCCCTGTTCGATGTCCCAGGCCGACCAGAACGACAGGGTCGACAGCGCGCCGGCCGTGAGTTCGAGCGGCGGCGTGATCAGGCTCACGCAGAGATTGTTCGCTGCGGTCGACCAGAAGCTTTGCAGGCCAGCGTGCACATGCTCGGTCGATTGATGCCAGCCGGCGTGCTCGACTTCGTCGGGCCGGCGCACGGTCGCGGGCAAACCCACGGACGCCGCGTCGAACAGCGGGTCGCCCGGTTCAGCGCCAGAGGCGAAAGTGCCGTCGACAGCCGGTCCGGTCGGCGTCGCCGCAAGACGCACGAGGTTGCTCTCCTCGGCGCCGCTGCTGCCGTCGGTGGAGCGCACGATATAGAACTGCGCCGTTCCGCCGGCGACTGTCTGATCGTTGTACTGCAGCGTGGCAATGCCGGTGGCGATGCGGTTCGATGTTGCCGGCTCGAAATCGGGCGCGGCGGAGCGGTACACCGAATAGCTGGCGCTATTGCCACACGCAGGCGCAGCAGGTTTCCACAGCAGGTCGACGCGGCATAGCGAAGTCGCCGCGTTGTCGGCGAGCACGATGCCCGCGAACAGTGGCGGCGCGGTGCAGCTGCCGCTGGTCTGCGCTTCGACGCAGACCGATACCGGCGAGGCGCACTGGCCAGTGGCGTCGCGTGCGGCCACGCGATAGCCGTAGGTCACTGCACCGGAGGCGCTGGTGTCGGAATAGGTCGCCGCCGCGAGCGCATCGGCGAGAGTCTCGAAGCTGCCGCTGCAGCCGCCCTGCGCGCGCTCGACGCGATAGCTGGCTGCATCTCCTGCTGCCGCGCTCCACGCGAGATCGATGCGATGGTCGCCGTTCGCTGTCGCAACGAGATCGTTCGGTGCCGCCGGCGGTTCGCATAGATGCGGGTCGAGCACGAAGAAGCCTTCGTCGATACCGGTTGCGATCACGTGCCCGCTGGCGGGAAAGCGGTAGTTGTTCCAGCTGCCATTGAATTGCGCATGATCGCTGGCAGGGTAGGTATCGAAGTAGGCGACTTCGGTCAGCGCCGCTTTCGACAGATTGTCGATGCGCAGGATGCGCACGCCGGCTTCGTAGTCGGATTGGTAGACGTACTGCCCGTGCACATAGAGATTGTGGTCGATCACCGAGAGCGCGTGTTCGTGGCGTCCGACCAGCACGGGGGCGTCGAGGTCGCTGACGTCCCAGACGTAGGTGTAGGCGTTGTGGCCGAAGCTCGTCTCGTCGAGTTCGTCGTCGACCAGCAGGTAGCGCTGGTCGTCGCTGAGCCAGCCCTGATGCGGATAGGCGGCGCCGTCGTAGGTCGTCGAGGAAAGTGTCACCGGCGCGCTCTTGTCGGTGACGTTGACGATCACAATGCGCTTGGTCGGTCCGTTCGCATTGAAGCAAAGCTCCTTGCCGGCATGCGCGCTGTCGGGTCCTGAGTAAACCCAGCATTGCGACTCGTGCGTGTAGCCGCCGCTCGGCACGCAGCCGGCAAAAGCCAGTGCGTCGGGCGTGTGCAGATCGAGAATCTGCAGGCCGCCGGAATGCGTATCGCCCGGACAGGTGATGTCGGCGCCGGCGACCATTGCGAAACCGGTCGTCTCGTCGATCGAAATCGTATGGCTGCTGCCGAAAGCGCCGTAATGTCCGTCCTCGCTGAACGTCTGCGGCGTCGTCACGCCGCGCAGGCGGGTCAGGTCGAACACCTGCAGGCCGTGACCGGGATTGTTGTCGCTGATGACGTAGGCGTGGTCGGCGTACACGCGCACATCGCGCCAGAGCGAACTGCCGGTGCCAGCGTGCGTCGGCAGCTTGCCGAGATAATGCGGATGGTCCGGCGTCGACAAGTCGTAGAACGCGGTACCGTTGTCGGTGCCGACCAGCGCGTACTCGATGCCGGACTGCGCATCGGTCCAACCCCACAGGCTGTTCGTGCTGACCGAGGAAAAATCGGCCAGCGGCACGAACGCGAGCAGGTCGATGTTCGAGCACGGGTAGTCGCCGGCCATGCCATCGACGCACGGGGTCGCATGCCGCGGCGCCAGCGGTTTCGGCGAATCCGGTCGCGCTGCGAGCAAGGCGCGCATGCTCGGGCTTAGGGTTTGATCGGCGTCGGCAGCAGCGTGTGCGCAGACGGCGAACGGAAACAGCAGCGCGAACATTCGCGCATGGCGCAATAGCATCGGCTTTCTCCCCAGAAAGATCGATCAGGCGATGTTGAGTCGCGCAGTCTAGCCCGGATTGCCGTGCATTCCATCCGGCCAAGGAAGCGCTGTGACGGCTTATTACAAAAGCACTTTGTTATGACCGCGCTTCATAACGGCCGCGCTTCATTGCAGCCGCGCTCGACTAAGGACACACGCCGAATTGCCGGGCTCGCCTCATCGCGCCGGCTTGGTCGCGCTGGCGTCCGTCGTGGCAGGAAGAATCTGGTCAGCGACTTCGTAGTGCCGTACCAGCGGCTCCATTTCGAGCAGGTAGTCTTCGTCTTCCGGATAGTAGACCGAGCGCTCCGGATTCTCGCCGGCGAACGCACGCACGGCAGCCATCGATTCCCACAGCGAGATCAGCACGATTTCGCTGTGTTCGCCCTGCAACCGGCGCAGCACGGTGACGCCACGGTTGCCGGGCGTATTCGCGTAGTCCTTGAGGCCAGTCTCGTTCAGGTAGGCGATATAAGCGTCCGCCTTTTCCGCCAGCGTGATACCGCGCCAGACACGAGCGATCATGGGGATTCTCCGCTTGTCGACGGCGCATCTTCGCACGCGCCGCGTTCGCGCAAGGTTATCGCTATGGCGGCCCGCTGCGCCGCGGGCAGGATTCTTTACGCCCATGGGTGAATGCATGCGCCTTCTTCCGCTAGGATGCCGGGAATCCACAGGGGCGACACGTATATGAAGGCAGTTGCGCGCGCGATATTGCGATTTGGCATGCTTGGTCTGGTGTTGCAGGGCGGTCTTGCGCAAGCACAGATCGATATTCCCACCGAACGCTATGACGACGCGCGTCTCGGCGCGAATCTTTCGGAAACCCAGCTGACGACATCGAACGTGAATACGGCGACGTTCGGCAAGCTGTGGTCGTATACGGTGAATGGCCAGGTTTATGCGCAGCCGCTGTACGTGCGCAACGTGGCGATTCCGGGCCAGGGTACGCACAACGTGCTGTACGTGGTCACGATGAACGACTGGGTCTATGCGTTTGATGCGGATCAGAACGTGGACGCGCCGCTGCTGTCGTTCGACCTCACCACCGAGGTGCCGGGATCGCGCGCCAATACGATCCTGGAAATCCTCGGCTACAACGACAACATCATCGGCAATGTCGGTATCGAGAGCACGCCGCAGATCGACCTTGCGACGAACACGATGTACTTGGTCGCGCGCACGCTCGAGTCGGGTGGCTGCATTCCGGTGAATCCGGGTCCGAATCCGACGCCGAATCCCACGTTTTGCCAGCGCTTGCACGCGCTCGACATCACCACGCTGGAAGAAAGGCCGGGCAGCCCGGTCATCCTGGGTGGCGCGATGCCGCTCGGCGACGGCACCTCGCTGACGTTCGATCCGAAGATTTCGCACCAGCGTTCCAGTCTCGCGCTGGCCAATGGTCATGTATTCATTGCGTGGGCCGGGCATAGCGACCGTTTCGACTATCACGGCTGGGTAATGGTCTACGACGCGACCACCCTGCAGCAAACCAAGATTTGGTCGTCGGCCCCGGCAGGCTCGAAGTTCTTCGGCGCCGGCATCTGGATGGCCGGCCGCGCGCCCGCCATCGACGCCGACGGCAACGTCTACTACATGGTCGGCAATGGTCCTTGGGATGGCGTTGACAACTTCGGCGAGTCGTTTCTGAAGTTCGGTACCGCGACCCCGGATACGCCGCTGTTGGACTGGTTCACGCCGAACGAGGTGGACAACCTCAACGGTGGCGACGTCGACCTCGGCGGCTCAGGCCCGATCCTCGTTCCGGGCACAGGTCTCATAACCGGCGCCGGCAAGGGCGGCAAATTTTATGTCACGCAGACTTCCGACATGGGGCACCTCGGCGTCGGCACCGGCAATACCAATATCGTCCAGACATTTTCCAATGGTGGCCAGCAGATCAAGGGTGGTCCGATTTACTGGAATCGCGCCGGCGGCCTCGGTCCCTGGATGTATGTCTGGTCCGACAACCACAACACCCTCAAGGCCTACAACTTCAACGGCACCACCTTTGATTCCACGCCCGTGCAGCAAAGCACGCTGTTTTCCAACGGCGGCTCCGCCGGCGGCGTATTGACCTTGTCCGCCAACGGCAGCACGCCCGGCTCCGGCATCATCTGGTCGTCGATGGCGTTCAGCGGCTCGGACGCGAACAGCGGTATTCATCCCGGCGTGCTGCGTGCGCTGAACGCGGACAACCTGTCCGACGAGCTGTGGAATTCCGAACAGAACAGCGCGCGCGACAGCATGGGCAACTGGCCCAAGTTCAGCCCGCCGACGGTCGTCAACGGTCACGTCTACATGGGTTCGTTCCCGTCCGATGGCGTCGGCGATACGCAGGTCAGCGTCTACGGCTTGATTCTGGATCCCGATTTCACGCTGACCGTGACGCCGCCGAATCCCGCGGTGAGTCCCGGTGGCAGTGTGACCTACACCGTCACGACCACAGCGATCGCGAATTTCTCCGGTACCGTGCATCTCGCGGCGAGCGGCCTGCCCGCCGGCGCAACGGCGACATTCGCGACCAACGACGTCGCGCCGCCGGCGACGACGACGCTGACGATCCAAACCGACGCGGCGACGCCGCTCGGCGCCAATACCTTGACAATTACCGGCAGCAGCGGTGCGCTGACGCACACGGCTGCGGTGGGCTTGTACGTGACGACAGCCGTGCCGGGCACAGGCGTCATCGGCGTCGATTTCGTCGGCGGCGGTACGCCGATGGGTGCGACCGAAACGGTCGGCGTCGTCGCGATACCGAACTGGAACCAGGCGACCACGTCCAGCGGCAGCAATCTCGCGCTCGCCGACGAGACCGGCACGCTGACCGGCGCGACGATCAATTGGACCTCGGCCGGCACCTGGGCACTCGGTATCGACGACACGCCGGGCGATTTCCGCATGATGAACGGCTATCTGGATGCGACCGGCGATGCGAGCACGATCACCGTGGCGAATCTGCCGAGTGATCCGGCTGGCTACTACGTCTACGTCTATGCCGATGGCGACAACGGCGGCGATACGCGTGCGGGCGAATACGCGATCAGCGGCGCCGGCACGCTGTCTCAATCGATCGAAATCACTGATGCCGCCAACACGAACTTCAACGGCACGTACGTTCGTGCCGGCAACAGTGCCGGCAACTACGCGGTGTTCTTCGTCGGCGGCAACGGCTTTACCCTGACCGCCACGCCGGGACCGGCGTCGTCGGGGACCGTGCGCGCGCCGCTGAATGCAATCCAGATCGTGCACGGCGATCGCATTTTTGCCAACGGCTTCGATGGAGCCGCCGCGGGACCGTGATCGCGCGTTGCTAAGGCTGCGGCGACGCCGGTGTCGCCGCAGGCGCCAGCTGGACGATGCGTACGTCCGGCCGGCTGCTCGGCAGTTCCTGTGCGATGCCGCGTTCGACGATGGCGTCGTCCACCGGCATCGTCGCCAGCGCCGTCTGCAAACTGCGCTCGAACGCGCGCTGCGGCGCATGCCGGATGTACCGGGTCACACCGAATGCGAGCGCCGTCACAACCGCCACCACTAAGAAGGCCGGCGCCGGGCGCAGGGTCGGCCGCTCGTTCTGGCGCGCATCGATCTCGCGCCGCAGTCGTGCGAGGCCTCCTGCGGGCGGCTCGAGTTGTCGCCATGGATCGTGTTCAGTCATCGACAGGCTCCTTCAACAGCGCACGCAGGCGCGTGAACGCCTGATGGCGGCGCGAGCCGACCGTACCGACCGGAATGCCGAGCACGTTCGCGATCTCGGCGGAGCCGAGGCCGCCGAATTCGGCCAGCAGCAGCACGTCGCGCATCGCCCGCGGCAATTGCTCCAGCGCCGCGCGCAAGCGCCGATGTTCGAAACGCCGCTCCGCTTCGGCGAGCGGATCGGTGTCCGCCGCCGCGAGCGGATCGATCTCGCCGAAGCGCCATAGCGCGCGCCAGCGCAGGCGGTTGCGCGCGAGGTTCAGAGCGGTCGTCCAGACCAGCGCGTCGAGCCGTGCGGCATCGACGCGTGCCCGCGCGTCCCATACCCGCAGGAATGCGTCGTGAATCAGGTCCTGGCAGTCCTGCCGCTGCCACAGCCAGCGGTACAGCACGTTGAAGAGCGGCGTCTCCAGACGCTGATAGCCGGCGTACAGCTCTCCTTCGCCGAGCGCCATGCAGGTACCTACGGCGCGGCGACTTCATCGACGCGAACCAGATACAGGCGCGTAAGGTTGGCGGGTGATGCGTTGCCCGCCTCGCTATCGGGAACCGGGATCTGCGACAGAATAAGAGTCTGGCCGGGCCTTACCCATGTGGTCGTCGTGCCGCCGGTTGCGGAGTAATGGCCAGGCGTGCCGATGACGTCGTTCAAGGTCACCGCGAGCGACAGTTCGCCGCCTTTTCGCTTCAGCTCGTACATGAGGCTCTTGCCGCCCGGCCAAGTGCGGCTGACCGATTCTCCGGCACTCGACACACCACTGACCTGGTCGCGCAGTTCGAAATGCACCGCGCCGAGCTGCTTGCGTGCTTCATCGAGCGCGGGCGCAAGCGCCGCCAGCGCGGCGTCGTCGTCTCCCGCTTCGGGCACCGCATCGACGCTCCAGAATGAAAGGCGCAGCGGCAGATCAGGTTTCGTTGCCGCCGCGCCCATGCCCGTCGGCAGGTCCTTGGTCAGCGCATGCAGGCTGGCTTCCACGCTGCCTTGCAGACTCGCCGGCGCGAGTACCACGAGTTGGCCGGGCGATGGACTTGAGACCTTGCCCAGCGTGCTTTTCTCGCTCGTCTCGAACACCTTGTTCAGGGTCTGCACCAGCGCGTTGGTCGAATCGGGCGGGACCTGATAGACGCGCACTTCCATTTTCTGCGCGCCTGCATCGTTGCCGCCGCACGCACAAAGAGCGCCGAGCGTCAGTGCGAGGAGGATGAAGATTCGTTGCATGGGAGGACTCCTGCCGCCGCGGTCGGGACGGTCATACACGGATACACGCGAGTGCAGCGATCATTCATTCGCAGCGAGACTGCCAGTTTTGCGCGGCCGCTGCCGAGAGATGGCGCGCCGATGCGCCGCGCTCTATCCTGCGTGGGTTTGGCGAAGATATCCCCGGAATCGCGTAGCCGCGCGCGAACCGGATCGGAGGAGGATCGGACATGCAGTGGATCGGCTGGGTAGTCGCCATCGTCGCGCTGGGGGGTGCGCTCTGGCTGTGGCGCAAACTCGCTGCCGAACGCGCGCATTCGGCGCAATTGCTGTATGCGCGCATCGACGCGGAAAACCAGGCCGATACGCTGCGCGCGCAGCAAGCTCGCGTGTTGCGCGCGGCCCGCTCATCCGCACTCGGCGACCTGCTCGGCGAGGTGTCGCCGCAATTGCACGTGCCGCTGGAAGCGCTGCAGGCAAATCTCGACACGGCCAAACGCCAGTTCGCCGACTATCGCGAACTGATCCGGCGCTACGACGCAGCGGTGCAGTATTGCCTGCAGCCGGTCGAGCTGATCTTCGGCGCCGACAAGGCCAGTCTCGATCAGCTGATGCAGCATGTCGAAGGTGCGCGCCGCAAGTTGTTCGATGCGCGCAACGCGCTGGAGAAAAACAGCGTGCATCGTGGCAACAGTCTGCTGCAGGGCGCCGGCGACGCGTTGCAGCAGCTCGTTCCGTTGGGTCGCGGCCTGTATGGATTGGCCGGACCGGGCGATGCGCACAGCAGCGTCGACGTCAACGCAAGTCTGGATGCCATACTCGACGTGCTGGCCGCGCGCTTCGGCGATCAGCTGGCGATCGTGCGCGACTATCAGGCCGTGCCCATGCTGTTGGGTGGTGCCGATCGCGTCAACGAGATCTTCCTGCACTTGCTCGACAATGCGGCGCGTGCGGCCGGCGCGGGAGGTCGCGTCACTCTGACCACACGGGCGGGCAAGGGCGGCGCTGCGGTGGAGATTGCGATCGCCGACAGCGGCGATGGTATTGCCGAGGATGTGCAGCCGCACATCTTCGAGGCCTTCTTCACGACGCGCGCCGATGACGCGGTCGGGCTCGGTTTGACGATCGCCTTGCAACTGGTCGAAGCGAGAGGCGGCACGCTCACGCTGCGTTCGACGCGCGGCCACGGCACGACGTTCAACGTCAGCCTGCCGGTGCGCGTCACTTCGCCGGCGGCGCCTTCCGACGCTCCCGCGATGGCAGCTGCGGCGAGCGAGCCGGGTTGGGCAAACTCGCCCCATTGAGCCGATGCCGCTTTCCCTGATGGTCGGCGCGAGCGGCGCGACGGGTCGTTTCCTGCGACCGCGCCTGCTCGCTGCCGGACACCAGGTCATCGCGCTCAGCCGTCGTCCGTATGTCGGCGACGAGTCAGGCGTGCGCTGGCTGGTCGGCGACTTGCACGCGACGATGCCGCCGCTGCCGGCGCTGGATGCGATCTTCAGCCTGGGTCCGCTCGATGCGTTCGCGCGCTGGTTTGCGCAGGCGCCGATCGTCGGTACGCCCCACGTGATCGCATTCAGCTCGATGAGCGTGGACAGCAAGCGCGGTTCCAGCGACACCGCCGAGCGCAGACTCGCCGAGCGGCTGCGCTCGGCCGAACTCGAACTGGCTGCTGCCGCAGAGCGACGCGGCTGCGCCTGGACCGTATTCCGTCCGACGCTGATCTACGGCGCCGGCGTCGACCGCAGCCTGACGCCGATCGCGCGTTTGGCGATGCGCTGGCGCCTGTTTCCACGCCTCGTCGGTGCGCGCGGCCTGCGCCAGCCCGTGCACGCGGACGATCTTGCGACGGCCTGCATCGCCGTGCTCGAGAACGCGCGTTCGCATGGGCGCATCTACGCGCTCGGCGGCGGCGAACGACTGGCTTTCGAAACGATGCTGGAAAGAGTGCGCCGGTCGCTGCCGACGATCGCGTTGCCGCTGCCGTTGCCGCTCGGGCTCGCGCGCGTGTTCGCGCGTGCGCTGCACTCACCCAGGCGCGCGGCGCTCGCCCGCTTGCTGCAGGACCTGGTTGCCGACAATGCGGCAGCCGCGGCGGACTTCGGCTGGTCGCCGCGCGCCTTCGACCCCGATGCGAGCGCGTGGATTGCGCGCGATTGAGAGAAATCGCGCCGCACCGAAACGTCTGCAGTATCGTCGCTGCGCAACGCCGGTTCAGCGTGGATTGGCGCGCACTCGGCTATGGCTGCGTTTTAGCCGAAGGAACTCCGAATGCCGCCGATTGCATTGCTCGCCTCGACCTGGTTCGCGCTCGCGTCGCCGGTCGTGCATTCCGACGATCTTGCCAATGTCTGCCATGCGAGCAGCAGTTACGATCTGACGGTGGCATCGAACGCCCTGATCTTCGATCGCGCCAACCCTGCGCCACGACGAATCGAACTGCACGGCGGCAGCGCGAGCCTCGATGGCGTCGCCTTGCCATCGAATGCCGAAGCCGCCGATCGTCTCGTGCTGTTCGAGCAGGACCTGCGGGCGCTGCTGCCGAAGGCGAAGGCGATTGCGGCGAATGGTGTCGACCTGCTGGTGAGAGCCATGCATGCCGAGGCGACGAGTCTCGGCCTCGGTGCGCAGACGCAAGCTCAACTCGACGCCCGACTCGCCGCACGCGCGAGCGAAATCAAGCGTCGCTTCGCCAGCAGCACGAGCACGCACGATTGGCAGGGCGATGCGTTCGACCGCTACGCCGCCGAGATCAGTGCCGACATCGTGCCCCTGGTAGCGGCCGACCTTGGCGCGCAGGCCCTCGACGCCGCGGTCAGCGGCGACCTCGATGGCGCTGCCTCCCTGCGCGATCGCGCGGCGGCACTCGACAGCGACGAACTGTCGGCACGTTTGCAAGGACACCTGCAGGCGTTGCGACCGCAAATCCAGGCGCTCTGTCCGTCGATCCAGCGGCTGTACGAATTGCAGCGCGGCGTGCGCGACGCGAAGGGGCGGCCACTCGACCTGTTCGAGATCGACGCTGCCCGATAAGGGGCTGCGCGCAGCCGTCGCGGGCGGCCTGAAAATCCGCGCGCACGGATTGCGCGCATGCTGCGCCGCAATAGGCGATGCCGGCGCCGGTTCTCGCCGCAGTGCAGCGTTGCCAACGCTCGTTTGAACGACCTAAGATGCCGCGACTTCAAGGTCGCCATCCAGAGGGACACCCCATGCAGGTCCGATTGACCACGACAGCGGCCTTCGTCGCGTCCTTGTTCGTTCCGTTCGCCGCACAGGCGTACGACTACACGGCGCCGGTGCCGCTGCACACGGTCGCAAGTTTCGATCCTGCCAATGGCGTCGTGCCATTTCCGAACAACCTGTTGCTCAGCGGCACGACCGACCTCACGCTGAATATTCCTATCGCGCCGGATGACCCGGCCGCGGGGCCGAAGTCGGCCATGAATGCGCTCGATGGATTCAGCACGACGGCGCCGTGGACCACCACGTTCTCGCAGTCGATCGACGCGACCTCGCTGGTACCTGGCGACAGCGTGCGCGTGTTCCAGGTCAATCTGAGCGGCATTGGCGGCGGTGTCGTCGGCGTCGTGCGGGAACTTGCATTCCCGACCGACTACGTGGTCGCGCTGGCGCCGTCCGATCCGAACGGCGGCACCCTCGCCATCGTGCCGACCAAGCCGCTGCAGCAGGGCACCTCGTACATGGCCGCCATTACCAATGGCGTGAAGGCGACCAGTGGCGAGTCGGTGCGGCCTTCCTTCGTCTACGCCTTGGCCGAGCGCACCACGCCGCTGTGCACGGGCGGTCAGTCGACGGTGGCGTTTCTGACCGCCGCCAATGCCTGCCAGCTGGAGCCGCTGCGCCAGCTCACCAATGCGCAGGAGGCCGCGCTTGCCTCGCAGGGCATCGACCCGGCGTCGATCGTGCTGTCATGGGTCGCCACGACGCAGTACATCACGCCGCCGCTGCTGGCGATCGAAAGCGTCGTCGAGCAATCGCCGCCGGCATCGACGGTACTGGCGCCGACCGGCCTGACGCTGGCGGACCTCGGCATTGGTCTGCCGAACGTGGCCGACATCGTCATCGGCGCGATCAGTGTGCCGTACTACCTCACGGCCACCGACCTTTCCGCACCCGCTCCCGGCGATTGCAGTGTCGGCGAAACGGGCCCCACCGCGTGTCCGCCGCTGACCGCGCACTGGAATGCTGCGCCCGGGGCCTATGTTCCGCCGTTCGATCAGGCCGGACTCGATCCGACGTCGACCAATGTGACGGTGGCCAACCCGTTCGCGGTGGCGACCTCGACGCAGACGATCCCGCTGCTGATGACCGTGCCGAATGCGCATTCCGGCAAGACCAAACCTGCCGCCGGCTGGCCGGTGGTGATCTTTCAGCATGGCATTGGCCGCAACCGCACCGACATGTTCGCGATTGCCGGCACGCTGGCTGCGCAGGGCTTTGCCGTCGTCGCGATCGATCTGCCGCTGCACGGCGTCGTCGACACGAGCAGTCCCTTCTACATTGGCAACACGCCACTGGCTGCACTCGGCGCGCGCGAGCGCACGTTCAATATCGATCTGCAGAACAATTCGACGGGTGCGCCCGGTCCGGATGGCGTGATCGATCCGTCGGGCAGCTATTTCATCAACCTGACCAACCTGCTCACCTCGCGCGACAATCTGCGTCAGGGCGTGGCCGACCTGCTCGAGCTGTCGCACGCGCTGCCGTCGTTCCATATCACGGCGGGCAACGACTTCGATGCCAGCAAAGTCAGCTTCGTCGGCCAGTCGCTCGGCAGCATCGTCGGTACGATGTTCATGGCACTGGACCCGAACGTCGAGACGGCCGTGCTCAATGTGCCGGGCGGCGGCATCGCGCACCTGATCGAGGCGTCGCCGACGTTTGGTCCGATCATTCGCGCGGGTCTGGCACAGGCGGGCCTGACACCCGGCACGCTGGCCTACGACTCGTTCTTCGTTGCAGCACAGACGGCGATCGATTCCGGCGATCCGATCAATTTCGCATCGCCGCTGAGCGGCACCCAGATTGGCGGCAAGCACCTCCTGTTGCAGGAAGTCGTCGGCGGTGGTGACGTATTGCCCGATCAGGTGATTCCAAACCGCGTCGACGGCGCACCGCTGTCGGGGACTGAACCGCTGATCGATGCGCTCGAGCTGATCGACATCACCGGCACCACGCATGCGCACGACATCACCGGCATCCGTGGTGCCGTGCGCTTCCTGCAAGGCGAACACGGCTCGATCCTCGATCCGACCGATTTCCCGGCGGCCACCGCCGAGATGCAGGGCGAGGCGGCGAGCTTCATTGTCAGCGAAGGCGGCCTTGTCCTGGTCGGCAATCCGTCGATCATCCTCGGCGGACAGTAGTCTCCCCTGCGCCGCGTCGTTCGAACGACGCGGCGCATGCGTCGCGCGGTTCGAGGCGAAAGTCGGTCAGTGCCCGCTTCGCGCGCAGCGTGTGCGCGCGCTAGACAGTCATGCCATGACGCTCGACGCCAAGCCTTGTGACGGCTGCCATGCCGGCGTCGACCGGTGCCTGTCGGCCGCACTCAATACGCGATGCCGATCCGGCGCATCAGCTTGCCGGCCAGCCACGCCGGCCCGATCAGCAGGTAGGCGAGATCGGTCAGGAACGAGGGCTTGCGGCCCTCGATCTTGTGCCCGATGAACTGGCCGATCCAGGCGAGTACGAAAATCGCGATCGCCAGCTTGAGCAGATCGCCGCGGCCGAGTGCGCGAAACAGCCATTCGGTCACCAGGCCGAACGCGACGAACACGACCAGCATCGCGACGCCGAGGGGGCGCGACAAGCGCCAGTAGAACGCGAATGCGCCGACCATCACGAGGCCGCACCAGAAGCCCGCGCGGCCGATCGCCGGCGACACCGGGACCAGCCACAACGCGGCGATGACCGCCCACAGGATGGCCGGTACGCAGAGCCAATGGATCAAGCGGTTGGTCGGATTCTGATGATCGGCGCTGTAGTTGCCGAACCACTCGTTGACGCTGCGCATGCTTCCATCCTCCTCGTGCAATGGCAATGCAGATCGATGCAGGAACGCCGAGATGCGAACGCCACGTCGCGGCGGCGCTCCTGCAAGGCGGACTATTCCAGCTCGATATCCGCCAGCCGCTTCAGCGCCTCGGCATATTTCGCCGCAGTGCCTTCGATCACATCTCGCGGCAACGCCGGCCCCGGCGCCTGCTTGTTCCAGGCCAGCGTTTCCAGGTAGTCGCGCACGAACTGCTTGTCGTAGCTCGGCGGGCTGATGCCGACACGGTATTCGTCGGCCGGCCAGAAGCGCGAGGAATCCGGCGTCAGCATTTCATCCATCACATACAGCTTGCCGGCGCTGTCGGTACCGAACTCGAACTTGGTGTCGGCGATCAGGATGCCACGTTCGGCCGCATAGGCGGCCGCGTAGCCGTAGATCGCCAGCGTGGCCGTGCGCACCTGCTCGGCGAGGTCGCTGCCGATCGCCGCGACGACGTCTTCGAAGCTGATGTTTTCGTCGTGCGCGCCGACGGCGGCCTTGCTCGACGGGGTGAAGATCGGCTGCGACAACTGCTCGGCCTGGCGCAGCCCCTGCGGCAAGCGGATGCCACACAACGAACCGGTCGCCTGATAGTCCTTCCAGCCCGAGCCGATCAGGTAGCCGCGCGCGATCGCTTCGACCGGTACCGGCTTCAGGCGCCTGGCGACGACGCTGCGCTGCGCATACAGCGCCACATCGGTGCCGGGCGGCAGCACCGAAGCGACGTCCTTGCCGGTCAGGTGGTTCGGTACCAGATGTGCCGTCTTGCCGAACCAGAAGTTGGAGATCTGGGTCAGCATCTCGCCCTTGCCTGGAATCGGGTCCGGCAGCACCACGTCGAACGCGGACAGGCGATCGCTCGCCACGATCAGCAACTCGTGCGTGCCGAGTGCGTAGACATCGCGCACCTTGCCGCGGTGGATCAGGTCGAGGCCGGGCAGGGTCGATTGCGAAAGAACGGTCGGCACGAGGGTTTTCCGGAAGCGGACGAGCGGCCGATTGTAACGGCGCATCCGCCGCGTGCATGCACGACGGCCTTGGGTGCCGTGCCGGCACGGCTGAACCGCGCTTCAGTCAGCGCTTGCTAGAATCCGCGGCCGCTTTCCCGTCGATGTCGTCATGCCGCCTGCGCCGTCCTTCGTGCTGCCTCTGCTTGCCCACTGCGTAAGTCGCGCGTGGGCTGGAGCGACGCCGTGAATCTCGCCGGCAAACTCATCGGCGCGATGCTCGGCCTGATCGTGTTCCACAATCCGATCGGCCTGCTGATCGGCGCCATACTCGGCCATTTCTACGATGCAGCCGTGACGCGCATGCGGCCGCCGTCGATGGGCCACGGCTTCATCGAGCCGCTGTTCGCATTCGCCGGCGCCTTGTCGAAATCCGACGGCCGCGTGTCGGAGCCGGAGATTGCCGCTACCGAGGCGCTGATGACGCGGCTGCGCCTCGACAATGGGCAGCGGCGCTCCGCGATCGAGCGCTTCACCGCGGGCAAGCAGGACGGATTCGACACGGGCCCGGCAATTGCCGATCTGAGAACCTGGTGCGCCGGTCGCCGTGATCTCGCGTTCATCGTGCTCGATCTGCTGCTCGACCTCGTCTACGCGGAAGGCCGGCTGGCCGAGGCCAAGCTGGCCCTGGTGCGCAAGCTGTGCGGCTCGCTCGGCGTCAGCGATCACGAACTGGCCGCGCTGTCCGCGATGAAGGGCTACGCGGCGGCCGGCCCGCGAGCGTCCGGCTACGGTCCGCGCGGGCCGTCGACGCAAGTGTCCGCGATCGATCCGTACACGGTACTCGGAGTCGAGCGCAACGCGAACGAACGCGACATCAAACGCGCCTATCGCAAGCTGATGAGCCAGCACCACCCGGACAAGCTCGGTGACGTGCCGGATGAGCTGAAGCGGCGCGCCGAGAGCCGCGCTCGCGATATCAATACGGCTTACGAGCGCATCAAGAGCGAGCGCCGGATTCGCTGAGCATGCGCCGCTGAGCGGACGATTTGCCGCAGCATCCTCTCCAATGATGACGCTGTGGCAGACTGCGCCCAGCCGGATCCTTCACGCGCGCGCCGATGCGCGATGTGACCACGTACCGTCTGGGGAGAAATCCACATGTCCAAACAATCGCCCGTGATCGCACCTTCGATCCTCTCCGCCGATTTCGCGCGCCTGGGCGAAGAGGTCGACTCCGTCGTCGCCGCTGGCGCCGAATGGGTGCATTTCGATGTCATGGACAATCACTACGTGCCGAACCTGACGATCGGCCCGCTGATTTGCCAGGCGCTGCGCAAGCACGGGGTGAAGGCGCCGATCGACGTGCACCTGATGGTCAAGCCGGTCGACCGTATCGTGCCGGATTTCGCCAAGGCCGGAGCTTCGCTGATCAGCTTCCATCCGGAGGCGAGCGAACACGTCGATCGCACGATCCAGTTGATCAAGGACTCCGGCTGCAAGGCCGGCCTCGTGTTCAATCCGGCGACCTCGCTGTCGTACCTCGACTATGTGATCGACAAGCTCGATCTGGTGTTGATCATGTCGGTCAATCCCGGCTTCGGCGGGCAGAGCTTCATTCCCGCGGCGCTCGACAAGCTGCGTCTGGCGCGTTCGCGCATCGACGCGACCGGACTGCCGATCCGACTCGAGATCGATGGCGGCGTGAAGCCGGACAATATTGCCGAGATCGCGCGCGCCGGGGCCGATACGTTCGTCGCGGGCTCGGCGATCTTCAACGAGAAGGACTACGCGGCCGTGATCGCAAAGATGCAGGCGGAGATTGCACGCGCCTGATCCCCGCCGGCGCGTGGCATTGCGCTAAAAGACCGCGCCGGGCCCAGGAGGAGTCGGGGCAAGCCCGGCGCGGGTGCAGCAAACACTGGCGCTGTCAGATGGCCAGCCAGGTCGGATCAGCCTCCACCGCGTGAGCAGGGCGATCGACGATCTGCGCATCGAGCACCCAAGCCGGCGCGACCATCGCCTCGCCGCCGAGCCAGAGCGAGTCGGCGAGTGAGTCCGGAATCGGGTCGCGGCAACCGTCAGCGCGATCCGTGCGCGAAGTGAAGCGGGCAGTGCGGTCCATGGTGGTCATCCTTCATGTGTGGAATGCGGCGAGCAGGCCGAGCAGCAGGGCCGCGAGCGCGAACACGATGCGCAGCGGCTCGCGCGCGTACAACTCGTCGTTCGAATGGGTGGGCTTTGGGGACATCGTGGAACTCCGTGGTGGGGCTGGCAGCATTCCAGCGCAAAACGGAGGACCTGCGCAGCGTGCCAGCGGGCGTGTCGGCGACGAGTTCTGTCAATTCGCTGACGTTGCTGCCGCGGCCGTTGCGCGTACGTGCAGGCGCTGCGTAAGCTGGCCGCGCCCACCTCCAGAGAAACCGCCATGCCGCGTACTATCGCGATAGTCGAAGACGAACCGCTGATTCGCGCGAACTATTCCGAGGCGTTGACGCGGCTCGGCTACGAAGTGCGCGGTTACGCTTCGCGCGGCGACGCCGAGAGCGCGTTCGCGCAGCGCCTGCCGGAGCTGGTGATCATCGACGTCGGCCTCGGCGACGAGCCGGAAGGCGGCTTCGAGCTCTGCCGCGGTCTTCGCGCGCGCGCGCCGGCGCTGCCGATCCTGTTCCTGACCGCGCGCGATTCGGATTTCGACGTGATCTCGGGCCTGCGTCTGGGCGCCGACGATTACCTGGCCAAGGACATTTCGCTGCACCAGCTCGCCGCGCGCATCAACGCGTTGTTTCGCCGCATGGAGGCGCTGCGCAAGCCGGTGACCGCCGACAGCATCATCGCGCAGGGCCCGCTTGCGCTCGAGACCGAACGCATGCGCGTGACCTGGAACCGCATCGACGTGCCGCTGACCGTCACCGAATTCTGGATGGTGCACACGCTGGTGCGCTTTCCTGGTCACGTGAAAAGCCGCGATCAGCTGATGCGCGATGCGCAGGTCGTCGTCGACGATGCCACCATCACGTCGCACATCAAGCGCATCCGCAAGAAATTCATCGCGATCGATGCGGCCTTCGACGCGATCGATACGGTGCATGGCGCAGGCTACCGGTGGAAGAGCGGGGCATAGAAGACAGGGAATGGGGAAGAGGAAGTAGTCCAGCAAGCCGCAGCGCCAGCACGTCAGTCGATCGGAGGGCGCGCCGAACCAAGCGACTCGCACGCCAGTCCCTCTTCCCTCTATCCCATTCCCCGCACTGCCATGTCCCTCCGCTTCAAATTGTTGCTGGTGGCTTTGTCGACGCTGGCCCTGCCATGGGCCGGCTGGCAGTTCATCAGACAGACCGAGGCCTTGCTGCGGCAGGGGCAGGAACAGGCGTTGCTCGCCTCGGCCGGCATGCTGGCGAAGGCGCTCGATGCGCGCCGCATCGAATTGCCGGCGGCCGGCGCGGTGTTGTACCAGCACCGTGCCGCCGAGGTGATCACCGTCGACGGCTACGCCGATGACTGGTCCGCGCTGCAACCGTACGCGCAGGCGATCGGGCCTGCCCAGGATGCGCAGAAGCTGCGCGTGACCCTCGCGCAAGGCAAGGATGGCCTTTCCTACCTGCTCGCCGAGGTGCGCGATGCAACGCGTACGCGCGTCGATCCCGCCGACGCGCGCGCGGCAGCCAGCGATCATGTCACGCTGGTGCTGGCGCGCGCTGACGAGACGCGTCGCTATCTGCTGTCGAGCGCTGCGCCGGGAAGCTTCGAGGCTGCCGCAATCGGCGTCGGCACGCAGCTGCCCGAGCACATCGCAGGCGCGCTGCAGGAAGATGGCTCCGGCTACCGTATCGAGCTGCGCCTGCCGCGCGGCGTCGCTGCCGAGCGCATCGGAATCGGCGTCTACGATGCAGCGCAACCGGGCGTGGACGATCCGGAACCGCGCCGCATAGTCGGCTACGACGATGCGGCCGCGCGCAGTCTGCTGCCACTGGTGCCGGAGCACGATCGTGCACGCATCATCGCTGCAGACGGCTGGCTGATCGCGACGGCTGGCCGCCTGACCGCTGCTGCGGCCGAGCGTGCCGACGAAGCGGGTTGGCTCGCGAACCTGATCTACCACAGCCTGATCGCGCCGGCGCTCGGCGGCTCGGCGACGCTGGCGGGCAACCCGCCGCGGATCGATGCGCCGGAGGTCTGGCAGGCCTTGTCCGGCGTCGACGCGACCAGCTGGCACTCCGCCGACCAGTCCGGTGTCGTCGTGTTGAGCGCGGCCGTGCCGCTGCGCGATGCCGGCAGTGTGCGCGGCGTGTTGCTGCTCGAACAGGCCAACCGCGCGTTGCCGCTGCTGGCGAACCGTGCGTTGGCGGGCCTCGCTGGCGCGACACTTGCGGCACTCGCCGTGGCCGGGGCGGTGCTGCTGGTGTTCGGCGCCACGCTGTCGTTCCGCATCCGCCGCCTGCGCAACGCCGCCGAGCGAGCGGTAAGGACGTCTGGACGTCTGGACGGCCCATTGCCGCTAACCGATGCATCGGATGAGCTCGGCGATCTCGCGCGCAGTTTCGGCAAGCTGCTCGACGAGGTGGGGTCGTACACCGACTACCTGCGCACGCTCGCCTCCAAGCTGTCGCATGAACTGAATACGCCGCTGGCAATCGTCAAGTCGTCGCTCGACAACCTCGATCACCAGGAATTGTCCGCGTCAGCGCGACGGCGCCGACCGCCTCGGCGCGATCGTGCGGGCGATGAGCGAGGCAAACCGGATTGAGCGTGCCATCGCCTCGGCCGATGCGGAGGATTTCGATCTGCGTGCGCTGGCCAGCGGCTGTGCCGAGAGCTACCGCGCACTGGCCGCGCCGCGCGCGCTTCGCGTCGAGCTGCCGACGGCGGCCGTGCCATTCCACGGTGCGCCGGAACTGGTCGCGCAGGCGCTCGACAAGCTGTTCGACAATGCCTGTTCGTTCACGCCGGTCGATGGCTGGATCGGTTTGACGCTGCTCCAGCAGGGCGGCTCGGCGACGATCCGCGTCGCGAACTCGGGGCCGCTGCTGCCGGTCACGATGCAGGAACGCCTGTTCGATTCGCTGGTCAGCGTGCGTGACCGGGGCCCGCGCGGTGGCGAAGTGCCGCACCTGGGGCTCGGGCTGTACGTCGTACGGCTGGTTGCCGAGCTGCACCGCGGGGTCATTTCCGCGCACGATCTGTCCGACGCGGTGGGCGTGGAATTCACGCTGCAATTGGCCGGCATGCCGCGCCGCCCGCTAACCGCGCCGGCCACATGAAATTCCATTTAGCCGGCAATCGACGCAACCCGGCGCGCTTGGGTTCGGCGTAACATCGCTCGGTCTTCGCGCGCGGAAACGGCTATGTCCGGCTACATTCGAATGGCAGCGGCACTGATCCTGTCGGTCGGCGTTACGGGCATCGCGTGCGCACGGCCCAGACTCGGCGTTCTCGATGGAGAGAGCAGCTTTTTGCCAGGCAAGTATTTCGAGCAGAAGGCTCAGTTCTACGTCAAGAACAAGGAGTATCGGACCGCGCTGCGGATGTATCAGCTGGCAGGCTTCTGGGGCGACAAGATCGCGCAATACAACGCTGCCGTCATGCTGTTCAATGGCATCGGCGTGCCGCAGGACAAGGTTCTAGGCACCGCCTGGTTCGGTATCGCGGCACAATCGCACGGCGACCTGGCCGAGCGCGCGCTGATTGCCGCCACTGCCGAATTGAGCGATGAACAACGGCGCGGTGCGAATGACGCCTACGCGACGCTCGCGGCAACCTACGGCAACGACGTGACCTTTCCGCGGGCGATGGCACGCTTCCGGAGCGACTTGAGCGATTCGATCAATCGCGGCATGCCAGGTGGGCCCTACCAGGTCTATGTCTCTGCCGGCGATGGCCAGCCGATCATCGGCACGACCTACTCTCGCGACAAGAAAGCGGAGTTGGCCGAAATGCTCGGCAAGATCACTGGCAACGTGACCGTCGGGGAAGTGAAGACGCTGTCGGTGTCGCCGTCAGCGAGGACCAAGGCATCGACGACCCTGCTGACCGGCGATGAGGCGCAGGACAAGCCACCACCCCACTGAGGCGGGCTGGGCGGTCGCCGCTCGGCCGTATACAGCGGCACTACAATGCGCGGTACCGCCCCGGGAGCGTTCGCATGCTGCTACGCCTCTTCGCACCCACGTTTCGGTGCGCCGTGCTGGCCGGCGTGCTCGGCGCTACGGTCGTTGCAGCGCGGGCAAGCGGCGAGATTCAACCGGTCACCGACGGCGCGCCGCTCGACTATCAGGCCGCGGTGATCCGCTCCAGCGACGATGGCGCGCGCATCGTGGTGTTCGAGCGGCTGGATCCTGCGACGCTATACGGTGACCTCTGGCTGACCCGTTCGATCGATGATGGCGCAAGCTGGAGCACACCGGTCGCGATCATCGCGACAGCGGCGAACGAGCGGCATCCGGCGCTGTTGCAACTCGGGCCGGCCAACTACGTGCTGTTCTACCTCAAGGGCGCCAGTGCATCGGCGAGTTTTCGCCTCTGGCGGGCGAGCAGCACGGATGGCATGGTGTTCAGCGAACAGGCGCAGCTCGACCTCGGCTGGGCGACCGGCGGCGAGGTCAATCCGCACGTGATCCGCCACGCCGACGGCACGCTGACGATGAGCTATCAGCGGCTGGGCAGCGGCAGCTATGTCGCCGAGTCGGCGGACGGTGGCGTGACCTGGGACACCCTGAAGACCGCAATCGCCAGCGGCAGCCAGCTGCCGCGTATCGCCTACCGCGACAGCGACGGCTTGTACCTCGCTAGCTATCAGGTCGGCAGCAGCGCGCTGGCGATGTACGTGAAGACGACAACCGACGTGCATGACTGGAGTAGCGCGCCGCAAGGCTTCGCGCTCGACGGCAACAATCATGATTCGCTGCCGGTCGTGATGCCGGATGGCGCGTTCGCGCTGTTCTGGATTCGCGCAGCCGGCAACCAGTTCGACATCGCGGTACGGCGTTCGGCGGACGGCTCGTCCTGGCAGCCCGCGCTCGCCGTGACCGACAGCGCAGATGCGGACGATGTCGAGCCGCATCCGCTGCTCGATGCCTCGGCCGATACCGTCGAGCTGTACTGGGGCCGCGGCACGCCGCCGGGCGGCAGCGACTACGACATCGTGCGCGCGACTGGCGTGCCTGTGCGCGAGGTCCTGTTCGTCGACGGTTTCGACGGCTGAATGACGGCGCGGCGATGAGCGTGGGCTGACGCACGTGCCGCAAGCTTGCTATCTTCGCCGGCCTTGTTGACCACACGCGCGACACGATGATTTCACAGGACGAGTTCAATGCGCTGGCCGCGCGCGGCTACAACCGCATACCGGTCGCGCGCGAAGTGCTGTCCGACCTCGATACGCCGCTCTCGGTGTATCTCAAGCTCGCCGATGGTCCTTATGCCTACCTGTTCGAATCGGTCGAGGGCGGCGAGAACTGGGGGCGCCACTCGATCATCGGCCTGCCCTGCCGGCGCGTGTACGTGTTGCGCGGACATACGCTGACGATCGAGGATCTCGGCGAAGTCGTCGACGCGCGCGAGCTGGCCGATCCGCTGGCGGAAATCGAAGCGATCCGCGCCACCTTCAAGGTGCCGCAGCTCGATGGCCTGCCGGCATTCACCGGCGGTCTGGTCGGCCATTTCGGTTTCGAAACGGTAGGCTGGATCGAGCCGCGTCTCGCCCGCAGCGACAAACCGGACTTGCTCGGCACGCCGGATGCGTTGCTGATGCTGTCTGAAGAAGTTGCCGTGTTCGACAATCTCAAAGGACGCCTGTACCTGATCGTGCATGCCGATCCGGCGCAGCCGCAGGCGTACGCGCGCGCGCAGCGACGACTCGATGAGCTCGCGTTCCGCCTGCGCCACTCCGGTTCCGGTTATCCGGACGTGCTCGATCCGAAGGCGCTGGAGGAAGCTGACTTCAAATCGAGCTTCACACGCGAGGAATACGAGGCGCTGGTCGAAAAGGCGAAGGAGTACATCCGCGCCGGCGACATCTTCCAGGTGGTGCCGTCGCAGCGCCTGTCGGTGCCGTTCCGCGCGCGCCCGGTCGACGTGTATCGCGCACTGCGTGCCTTGAATCCGTCGCCGTACATGTACTTTCTCGATCTCGGTGCGACGCAGATCGTCGGCTCGTCGCCGGAAATCCTGGTGCGACTGAAGCAAGGCAAGGTTGTCGTGCGACCGATCGCCGGCACGCGACCGCGCGGCAGGACGCAGCAGGAGGATCTCGCACTCGAACAGGAACTGCTCGGCGATGCAAAGGAACGCGCCGAGCACCTGATGCTGATCGATCTCGGCCGCAACGATGTCGGTCGCGTCAGCAAGACCGGCAGCGTGCGCCTGACCGAGAGTTTCGTGATCGAACGCTACTCGCATGTGATGCACATCGTCAGCCAGGTCGAGGGCGAGCTGCGTGACGGACTGTCCTACATGGACGTGTTGAAGGCGACGTTCCCGGCCGGCACCGTCAGCGGTGCACCGAAGATCCGCGCGATCGAGATCATCCAGGACCTCGAGCCGCACAAGCGCAACATCTACGCCGGCGCGATCGGCTACATCGGCTGGTGGGGCGATGCCGACACCGCCATCGCCATCCGTACCGCGGTGATCCAGGATGGCCGCCTATACGTCCAGGCCGGTGGTGGTGTCGTATTCGATTCCGATCCGACCAAGGAGTGGGAGGAGACGATGAACAAGGGGCGCGCGCTGTTTCGCGCGGTGGCCCAGGCGGCCAGCGGGCTTTGATCGTTCGCGGACGGATGCACGGGCGGCGGCGTTAGCGGGACTATCCGATCGCAAGACGCGACATCGCCGAGCCCGACGCGCAATCGAAGCGATCACCGGGTCTGCTCGGTGGCCATGCCGATGCGGCGCCGGGCGGCCCCGGCGTCCTGACGGCTCTGGCGATCACCCTCGGCAAAGTTGCCGCGTTCGTCGCGCTGATGCTGATCGTCGGTCATCGCGTGATTCCCTGGCTGCTCGAACGCACTGCCGGCGTCGGCTCGCGCGAACTGTTCACGCTGGCCGTACTCGCGATCGCGCTCGGCGTCGCCTATGCGTCGGCGCGCCTGTTCGATGTTTCGTTCGCGCTCGGCGCGTTCTTCGCCGGGATGGTGCTCAATGAATCGAAATTGAGCCATGAAGCCGCCGCCGAATCGTTGCCGTTCCGCGATGCGTTCGCGGTGCCGTTCTTCGTCGCAGTCGGCATGCTGTTCGACCCCGGGATCCTGATCCGGCAGCCGCTGCCGGTGCTCGGCGTGTTCCTGATCATCGTGCCCGGCAAGTCGCTTGCCGCACTGCTGATCGTGCGCGCGTTCGGGCGCCCGCTCGAGGTCGGCTTGACCATCGCGGTCAGCCTGGGCCTGAATCGCGCTCGTTGCACGGCCTGACAATGTATGCACTCGACCCGAGGCAGAGAAGCGCCGCCTGTTCCGCGACGCTCCTCTTCCGCGCTTGGCTCAGCGTGGTTCCATGCTGCTCTGAAAGATGAGGTCGATCTGGTGGTCGCGCCAGCGCGATATCAGACTCCTCAGAGCGAGCGCCACATTCTCCGCCGCCGGCTGATTGGCCTGGTTCTGCTGATTGATGCCGTGACAGCCATCGCACTCACGGATTTCACCGGGCTGAAAGGTGATCCAATAGCGTTCGCGCACGACGGGGTCGCCGCCGGGCGTCAGCGACTGCCACGCCATCGCTCTGCGCGAGGGAACGAACAAGGCCACCGAGCCATCACTGGCAATAGGAACGCGATCTACCGGCGACGAGGCATTGGCGATCACGGCGGGACCATCGTGCAGGGTCTGGGCGAGTATTCGTCGGCCTTCGGCAGGGTCCGTCGTGCCGCCTGTGCCGCGGATCTGGTCGCCCTGGAAGAACTGCATGTGTGAGATGTCATACACCATGCCTTGCCCGGGTGCGACGGTCTCGATGCCACCGGGAACACGCAGGTTGTAGGGCTGTTGCTGGTCGGCGCCATCCCGAGCGGTGGCGTTACGAACGACGATGACGGCGAGACCGTTTGCGCGCAGATACGCGCGAAACGCCTGGGGATCGACGCTTTCGAGAGCGAATGCCTGTTGCTCGGGCGCCTTGAGTGTGAATCCGGTCGCAGGAGGCACGCTCCGCGGTCGAACTTCCACCGGTGAAAGCTCCCAAAAGGGACCGTCATAGGTGATCAGTTGATCGGGGTCGAAGTAGCTGACACTTTTGGATATCTCAGCGGTGAGATTCTCGCCGGCTTCAAGGTAACCGTTGGCTCCAGTCGAAAGCATCTTCAGGCGGAACGGGTAGGGTGCGGCCTGCGCGCTGCGGGATTCCGAGGTGTGAGCGGCAATCATTCGGCCGTCGGACAACGGCAGCGGATTTCGGAAGTGCCCAGTGAAATCCGCCGGCACCGGATCGCCGTCATAGAAGCCACGATCACTTGAAGGATTGAGGTACGTAACGGTCATTGCCGCCGCATTGACGTCGGGTGCGGCATCGACCGCGACGATCTGGCCCGAGGCCTGCGTGTAGAACTCGGGTGCGTCGATGCCGACGAAACGGCCCGGCCGGGTCGGGTCCTCGCGGATCTGCAGCATGTTCTCCATGTCATGGTGGGTTGCGGTGGCTTGAAAATCGATCAACGCCGGATCATTGGTGAAACTCCGCTGGAAGTAGCCAGACAGCTCGTGGCGGCCAATGTGATTGAGGGTCTCCTCGCTGGTGCCGTCCTGGTTGACCATCCATGGGAAGAACTGATTGATGGAGAACCCGTTGAGGTGGCTGCCGTTGACCGAGCCGCGTGGTTCCGGATAGACCTCACTGCGATCGGCCGTCGGTTCGGACGCAGGGCCCTCGCCGCTGTAGTTGAAAATTCCGTACGGATTGTCCGCACCATAGTCGTTTTGTTGATCGCGCTGGAGGTGATCCCAGCGGGTGAAGACAATGCGACCGAAACTGTCCAGGATCGGATTGAACGAGCCGGATACGGCGTATTGCAACAGTTCCGGTTGCGCATCGGAAGGTCGCAGCCGCCACAGGCCCGTCGGCGTCGGCTGCTCTTCATACTCATCCAGCTGGGGGTACAAATGTGGCGCGCCGTTGCGCGTCATATCGCTCGCGAAGAGGATGCTGTCGTCGCTGAGATAGATCGGATTGATGTTGTTGCGGTCTACCGGCTGATTCGGCACTTTCGCGATAACGGCTTGCTGTCCTTCACCCAGCCCCGATACTTCGTACAGCTGGAAGTACGATGCCACGCGCACGTACTGCTCGACCGGGGCACCGATGACCATGCTGAAGATGGCTTTGCTACCGTCCCAGGATACGGCGGGATCGCGAACGGCGATCGAATCGGCGCCCTGGAATACGGTCGAACTGCCAAACCCCGCTTCTTGCGTGAGATTTCGCAGCGAGCCATCCGGATAGCGAATGTAAAGGTCGCCCCCGCGACCAACGAGATCGGAAGAACCCCGATGGTTGGCGAACACCGAAGCGATGGCCGCGAAATCGCCGCGGATCGGGAACTGCGTGACGAAGAGAATGGGATTGGGTAGTGGCGTTTGGTCGGCGATGGCGCTCGACGGCAGCAAGACGATCGCCAATGCCATACAGAGAGGGATGCGCAGCACGTGATTTCCCCTGAAAGGGTGCCTCAAGAAGTCAACGAGTCAGGTGGGGAGGCGCGTGTCAGCCACGGGCAGTTCGCGATGCATGAGAGTGCCGCACGGCACTCGGCAGCACGCGATTCCTGTTTCCACAGCCCCTGCAAACCGCCGTCGATCGTGCGCAAGACACGTACGCAGCGGTCGATGCACACGTCCCCCGCGCGATGCCGTGGTCGCCCACTCCCCATGGATCGAAGTTGACGAATTTCGACCCACCTTACCGAGCGAACGAATTTCCAACAGCGTCTGCGCCATGCAATTCTCGATAGTTCGACGTGGATCACACTTTTGCCCCACTTCGGGATAGAGCCGCTTACAGTGCGGTGAAAATCGCGCGATGAGTCCGACCACCGGGGGCATTGAAACGAAGGCGAGGAATCCTCGAGCTCCGATAAGTGCTGTCCTTCCACGTCGTCGTTGCAAGCGGTAGCGGCAACACACATGTGGCTGCGTCAGGGAGCAGTGGAGTACGCCACGACGGTGCCGCTTCTCGACTCATGCGGAAAAAGACGCGCCCAGCCGCCAAGGCGGTCCTACGGGGACGTGTGCAATATCCTGCGCACTGACAAACGAGAGCGCATCCGGGGCATGCCTTGCAGCAGTTACGATAGGAAGCCTTGCGCAACTATCCTCCGCTTCAGGGGCGATACAAAAAAAGGCCGACGCGGTGGCGATTCGTCTCACAGCACGGGTGACTGCACGGCCTGAGCGATAGAAGATCGTTCAAGATGCTGACGTACATGGAAAATACTCGCCGATGATCCTGATGATCGACAACTACGACAGCTTCACCTGGAACCTCGTGCAGTACCTCGGCGAGCTTGGTGAGGAGGTGCGGGTGATCCGCAACGACGAGATGACGCTGGATGCGTTGCGCAGACTCGATCCTGCGGCGATCGTGATTTCACCGGGTCCGGGTACGCCGAACGAGGCGGGCTTGTCGCTGCAGATCATCGATCAGCTCGGCGGCACGCTGCCGATTCTCGGCGTCTGCCTCGGTCACCAGGCGATCGGCCAGGCGTTTGGCGGCAAGGTCGTGCGTGCGAAAGAGATCATGCACGGCAAGACCTCGCTGATCCATCACGATGGTAGGGGCGTGTTCCGTGGCGTGCCGAATCCGTTCGAGGCGACGCGCTATCACTCGCTGGTGGTCGAACAGTCGACATTGCCGGCCGAACTCGAAGTGTCGGCCTGGACGCTGCGCGAGGACGGCTCGATTGACGAGATCATGGGCCTGCGTCATCGCGCGTTGCCGATCGAAGGCGTGCAGTTCCATCCCGAGTCGATCCTGACCCAGCATGGCCACGACCTGCTGCGCAATTTTCTCGTCGGCGCGCTGCCGCGTGCGGCGTGAGCTACGCGGACGCCATCGAACCGCTGAGCGATCCGCGGTGGGCCTGCCTGTTCGCCGGACTGAATCGTTGAACGCACGAAATCTTCTGCTGATGCTCGTAGTGCTGCAAGGCTTCGTTGCACTGCCGATGCACGCGCGGGCAGCCGGCGTCGTCTTCGAGGGCGAGGCATCGCTGTACCTGCCCGACATCGTGTCGACGCCTTACTCTGAAGTGCGTGTCGCTGTGAGTCCCGACGGCGCCACCGTGCTATGGGGCAGCACGGATCGCCCCGGCGGGCCCGGCGGCTGGGATATCTGGATGATCCGCCGCGATACAGGCGGCTGGAGCGCGCCGAGCGCGGTCAGCTTCGATACGCCGGACAAGGAGTTCGACCCGGCCTTCAGCGCCGACGGCGAGCGCGTCTATTTTTTCTCCAATCGCGCCGGCGGATTCGGCGGCGACGATATCTGGTCGGTGCCATTCGATCCGGCGAGCGCACGCTTCGGCGTGGCCAGCAACCTCGGCGCCGCGGTCAACTCGGCCGGCGACGAATGGGCGCCGACGGAGTCGCCCGACGGCCGCCAATTGCTGTTCGCGACCAACGGCCGCGGCGGCCGCGGTCGCCACGATCTGTTCGTCAGCACGCTGCGCAAGGGTGTCTGGCAAGCAGCTCGACCGCTGGGCGGCGAGGTCAACTCGGCCGAGGACGACTTCGACGCCGCCTTCATCGCCGGCGGTCGTGCGATCGTGTTCGCGCGCTCGACCGATGTCGACAAAGCCCCGATCGCGTTGTGGTCGGCGGTCCGCCAGGGCGATCGCTACGTGCGCGCGACCCGGCTCGACGACCGCATCAATGTCGCGGATGGCTGGGTGCTCGGTCCATCGATTGACCCGAGCCGCCCCGATATTTTGCTTTTCTCCGGCCTGCGCGCCGGATCGCAACGCGGCAAGGCCGACATCCATGCGATCCGTTATCGCCTGGAAGGCGACTGAGCCCGCGCAGGTTCCGGTGCTGCAGGCGTCGACGCTATGCTAGCGGCTCAACGCAGGAACCCCGCATGCCGATCACCCCGCAGGAAGCGCTCCAGCGCACCATCGAACATCGCGAGATCTTTCACGACGAAATGGTCGAGTTGATGCACCAGATCATGCGCGGCGAAGTGTCGCCGACGTTGATCGCGGCGATCGTGACCGGTTTGCGCGTGAAGAAGGAGACGATCGGCGAGATCGCCGGCGCCGCGCGCGTGATGCGTGAACTCGCCGCCAAAGTCGACGTCGGCACGCCGCCGTATTTCGTCGACATCGTCGGTACAGGCGGCGACGGCGCGCAAAGCTTCAACATATCGACGGCGTCGATGTTCGTCGCCGCCGCCGCCGGCGCGCGCGTCGCCAAGCACGGCAATCGCAGCGTGTCGTCGAAATCCGGCAGCGCCGACGTGCTCGAAGCGCTCGGCGCGGCGATCGAGCTGACGCCGGAGCAAGTCGCGCAATGCTTCGCCGAAACCGGCATCGGCTTCATGTATGCACCGAACCATCATCCGGCGATGAAGGTCGTGGCTCCCGTGCGGCGAGAGCTCGGCGTGCGCACGATCTTCAACATCTTGGGGCCGCTGACGAACCCGGCCGGCGCTCCGAACATCCTGATGGGCGTTTTCCATCCGGATCTGGTCGGCATCCAGGTGCGTGCGCTGCAGCGGCTCGGCGCGCGTCACGCGCTGGTGGTGTGGGGGCGCGACGGCATGGACGAGATTTCGCTCGGCGCCGCGACCATGGTCGGCGAGCTGCGCGATGGCGCAGTGCGTGAGTACGAGATCGAGCCGGAGGATTTCGGCCTGGTGATGGCGTCGAGCCGCAACCTGCGTGTCGCCGACGTCGACGAATCGAAGAAACTGCTGCTCGAAGCACTCGACAACACGCCCGGCATCGCGCGCGACATCGTGCTGCTGAATGCCGGCGCGGCGCTGTATGCAGCCGACGTGGTTGCCTCGATCGGCGAAGGCGTCGTGCGGGCGCGCGGCGCGGTCGCGAGCGGCGCGGCGCACGCGAAGATGGAGGCCTTCGTCGGCGTGACGCAGCGGCTGGCAATCGAAATGCAAGGACATTGAACGTGGAAGACATTCTTCAGCGCATCCTCGCGCGCAAGGTCGAGGAGATTCAGCAACGCAGCGCGCGCGTCGGTTTGCACGAGCTGTCCGCGCGCGTGGCCGATCTGCCGCCGACGCGCGGATTCGCTGCCGCGCTCGAAGCGAAGATCGAGGCCGGCCTGCCGGCAGTGATCGCCGAGGTCAAGAAGGCGAGTCCGTCGAAAGGCGTGATCCGCGCCGACTTCGATCCGGCTGCCATTGCGCGCAGTTATGCGGCGGGCGGCGCCGCCTGTTTGTCGGTGCTGACGGATGCGGATTTCTTCCAGGGTAGTGAGGCCTACCTGCAACAGGCGCGGGCAGCGTGCGATCTGCCACTGCTGCGCAAGGACTTCACGATCGATCCATATCAGGTCTACGAGGCACGCGCGATCGGCGCGGATTGCATCTTGCTGATCGTCGCTGCGCTGGGCGACACCAGCCTGCTCGAACTCGCATTGCTGGCGGCGGAGCTCGACCTCGACGTGCTGGTCGAGGTGCACGACGAGAACGAACTCGAACGCGCCCTCGACATTCCCGCGCCGCTGGTCGGCGTCAACAACCGCAACCTGCGCACGTTCGAGACCTCGCTCGAGACGACGTTGCGCCTGCGCGATCGCGTCACCGACGGACGGCTGCTCGTCACCGAGAGCGGCATCCATACGCCGGATGACGTCGCCCGCCTGCGTGCGGCTGGCGTCGAGGCGTTCCTGGTCGGCGAGGCGTTCATGCGCGCGGCCGATCCGGGCGCCGAGCTTGCACGGCTGTTCGGCACGCGGGATGCCGCGGCGGGCTGAACGACTTTTACACGCCCGCGGCGCGCCCGCGCCGAGTGAAGGTTCGCGCGGACACGGTCGAATCGCCACGCATGATTGATTTACGCGTCACGACGACAAAGGCGCAGCGCGCGCCAAAGCAACGCATCGTGCTGTTCGATTTCGACGGCGTGATCGTGCGTGGCGATGCGTTCACGCAGTTCATGCGCAACCGCTATGCGCGCGCGTGGTGGCGCGTGCTGATCCTGCTGCCGCTCCTGCCACTCCTGGCATTGCTGGCGCTACCGTGGCGCGGCCGTCGCCGGTTGCTGCATGCGGCCGTGATCTGGGCGTTTGTCGGCGTCGGCACAGGACGCTATCGCGAGCTCGCGCAGGTATTCGGCCGTGCGCTCGCGCGCGATGCGCGCAACATCTTCGCTCCCGCGTGCACGGCGTTGAACATGCATCGCCACAACGGCGACCGCGTGCTCGTCGTCACCGGCTGCGAAGAAATACTGGCGCGCGCGATTCTCGACGAGCTCGGTTTCGCCGATGTCGAGCTGGTCGCGTCGCGCTTCGCACCGGGCCGCTTCGGCATGCGCATCGTCGTGCACAACATCCGAGTCGAAAAGGCGCGGCAACTGGCGCTGCGCGGCATCCGGCCGCCGTGGGACGTCGTCTACAGCGATTCGATGCATGACCTGCCGATTCTGGCGGCTGCACGCTCGGCGGTGCTGGTCAATCCGGACCGGATCACGCTGGCGCGTGTCTCCGCGTGTCTCGGCCGGCGGCTGTCCCTCGTCGAATGGCGCTGATCGCGATGGATTGACACGGCATTCTTCCGCCAGCACTTGCCCGAAGCCGCTGCGGCTATTAACGTAAGCATTTCCGTAACTACTTACGCATATGATTTTCCTGCACACCCAGGGCGAACTCGCGCTCGGCAGCCGCTTCAAGGCGCTCAGCGAAAGCCTCTACGCGGTCGCGAACGCGACCTATCGCGCCAGTGGGGTCGAGATCGATGCGCACTGGTTCCCGGTGCTGCGCTATCTGCAGGTCAAAGGGCCGGGCAGCGTGACCGAAATTGCCGCAGCGATCGGGCAGACGCATCCGGCAGTCAGCCAGCTCGCCGCGAAGCTGCGCAAGGCTGGCTGGATCACGCGACGTACCGATAGGGCCGACGCGCGCCGCGGCGTGCTCGAACTGACAGCGAAAGCCGAGGCGCATCTGGATCGACTGGGACCGGTCTGGTGCGCGATCCGGCGCGGCGCCCAGGCCGCGGCTGCGCGCAGTTCGGGCGATCTGCTGGGCGCAGTGGCGCGTTTCGAGCGGGATATCGGCGACGGTCGCGTGGCTGCCGAGATCCTCGCGCAACGCGACCGCCTGCAAGCAGCTGTGGTTGACGTGCAAGCGTATCGGCCCGAATGGGCGGCGCATTTCGAGCGCATCAACACCGAGTGGCTGGAGCGTTATTTCGTCGTCGAAGCAGTGGACCGCGCCATGCTCGCTGATCCGCAGCAGCATGTGCTCGACCCCGGCGGCGCGATCGTGTTCGCCCTGCTCGATGGCGAGGTGATCGGCACGTGCGCCCTGCTGAAGGAATCACCCGGCGTCTATGAACTTTCAAAGATGGCGGTGGAGACCGGCTTTCGCGGTTACGGCGCCGGTCGCAAGCTGCTCGAGGCTGCGATTGCCGAGTACCGCCGCCGCCGCGGTCGCACGCTGTTCCTCGAGTCGAGTTCGCGCCTGAAGCCGGCGCTCGCGCTGTACGAGAGCGCCGGCTTCGTACACTACCCGGCACCGCGGCCGGGCAGCCACTATCAGCGCGCCGATGTATATATGGTGTACGAACCGAAGCCCGCAAAGGTTGCTGGGAAACCGATCCGCCGAAAATGAAGCGCGCCGTCCGACGACGGCGCGTGTCTCAATGCGTGCCGAGCACCACGATGGTCTTGCCGGACACCGAGATCATGCCCTGCTCCTCCAGCTGCTTGAGCACGCGGCCGACCATCTCGCGCGAGCAACCGACGATGCGGCTGATTTCCTGACGCGAGATGCGGATCTGCTTGCCGCTCGGATGCGTCATCGCGTCCGGTTCCTCGGTCAGGTCGATCAGGGTCTTGGCAACGCGTCCGGTCACATCCATGAAGGCGAGCCGGCTGACCTTGCGCGACGTGTGCAGCAGTCGATTGGTCAGCTGGGAGCCGATCGCGAACAGGATCTTCGGGCATTCGTCGCGCAGCGGCCCCTCGAACAGATTGAACATCCGTTCGTAGCCAATCTCGGCGAGTTCGCAGGGGGTGCGCGTGCGCACCATGACTTCGCGTCGCGGCGTTTCGACGAACAGGCCCATTTCGCCGATGAATTCGCCGCGGTTGAGGTAAGCGAGGATCAGTTCACGACCTTCCTCGTCCTCCGACGAGACGGTCAGGGAACCGTCGATGACGTAGTAGAGGATGTTGGCCGAGTCGCCCGGGCGGATGATGGCGGTCTTGCTGGCATAGCGACGGCGGTGACACGCGGCGAGGAAACGTTCCATCGCGGCGCGATCCGGGGTGAGCATCGGCGGCGCTTGGACCTTGTTGACCTCGCGCTGCAGCGTATATCGGAAATCGGCAATCTTGCCCTGTGCTTCCACTAAAGGCCCCTTCTGCGTCTGGTCGCGGCCTGCACCGCGTCACGACGGAACGCGGGGAGTGTCCCTGCGTTTGCGAGCCCGGCGTGAGTGGACGTTGCCTCATCTTATTGCATATTCCGTTACACGTCGCGCGTTGCCATGGAACGTGAAGGTTCCGTTGCACGGCGGCCAGGCTGCTGGATGGCTGCGCGGGACCCGCCGTCAGCAGACTGTAAGGAACCGCAGCGAGGATTGGTTTCTTCAAACGGCCGCTTGGCCCATAATCCGCGCCCTTCCAAACCACCGCCCGCATGAGGTAGATCGCCGTGGTCAAACCGATTCCGCGCCTGCAGCTGCAGGGCTTCAACAATCTCACCAAGGCACTCAGCTTCAACATCTACGACATCTGCTATGCGGTGTCGGAGAATCAGCGCGACCGCTACATCGACTACATCGACGAGCAGTACGACGCCGACCGTCTGACCCAGATCCTCACCGACGTGGCCGAGATCATCGGCGCGAACATCCTCAACGTCGCGCGGCAGGACTACGACCCGCAGGGCGCCTCGGTGACGATCCTGATCTCCGAGCACCCGGTGGTCGACAAGCTCGGCCGCGACATGATCTCCGATGCGGTGGTCGCGCACCTCGACAAGAGCCACATCACCGTCCACACGTATCCGGAGACGCATCCGCACAACGGCATCGCGACGTTCCGTGCCGACA
>JBDTYM010000019.1:0-50572 GCA_040005635.1 Dokdonella sp.
ACGCCGTCGATCCCGACCTGTTCCGCCCTCGCGCCGATTACCTGCTGCGCGTCGTAGGCCTCAGCATGCGCGATGTCGGCATCCTCGATGGCGATCTGATCGCCGTGCATCGCAGCGCCAGTGCCGAAGACGGCCGCATCGTGGTCGCGCGGCTCGACGATGAAGTCACCGTCAAGCGCCTGGAACACCGCCAGGGTCGTGTGCGCCTGCTGCCGGCGAATCCGGATTTCGCGCCGATCGAAGTCGATCCCGCGCGCCATGCGTTCGCGATCGAAGGCCTCTATGTCGGTCTGGTCCGCGCCGATGTCTCCCTGAAATCTCAACGCCAAGGATGAGTTGCGATGCTGACTTCGAGCTTGTTCGACGCCGCTGTTTTCGCTTCCGAGATCACGAATTTTTCGCCGCCTGTGTTGGCCCCGGTCGGTTCTTCCATCTCTCCATCGAAGAGCGGGCAGGAACAGCGACGGGAATCGCCACCGACCGTTGCCGAACGCCCGCCTCAATCGCGTGACGAAACCGCGCTCGCCGAAGTATTGCGCCACCCCGGCATCTGGCGTCGCAGCGCGACATCTGCCGGTACGATCGATGCGCAACCGAGCGGACTTGCCGAGCTCGACGCATTGCTGCCGGGCGGCGGCTGGCCGCGCGGGGCCCTCAGCGAAATCCTGATCGAACAGGACGGTCTGGGCGAATGCAGCCTGCTGCTGCCTGCGCTTGCCGCACTGACGCAGGCGCGCCGTCGTGTCGCGTTGATCGCGCCACCGTATGTTCCCTATGCGCCGGCACTGGCCGCCGCTGGCGTCGATCTCGCCCAGCTCGTGCATATCGATGCGAGCGGCGCGGATACGCACTGGACCGCCGAGCAATGCCTGCGTGCCGGCTGCTGCGGCGCCGTGTTGAACTGGTTGCCCCAAGCCGACTATCGCCAGCTGCGCCGCCTGCAGCTCGCTGCCGAAACCGGTGCTGCGATCGGCTTCGTGTTCCGTCCACTCGCGGCAGCCAGCCAGGCGAGTCCCGCTGCGCTGCGCCTGCGCGTGACCGCCGGCGAGGAGGGTCCGCGCATCGAGATCCTGAAATGCCGCGGTCGCCTCGGCGGCGCGACACAAACCCGTCTGCTCGCATGACCGCGCGAGGCATGTGTGCTCTGGGCTTGTCTTCGCTTTCCGCAGCTGGCGCTGGACGCGCTCCGCGCCGATGCAGGGTCACCGGCTGACTCCAGGCCGCGTGCCGTCATCGATGGCGCCCAGCAACGTCGGCATGTCGTGTTCGCCAATACAGTCGCCTGTCGCCATGGCGTGCGCGCGGGACAGGCGCTCGCCGCAGCGCAGGTGCTCTGCCCTCGCCTGGCGATTCTGCCGCGCGATGAAGCCGCCGAACGCCAGGCACTCGAATCGCTGGCGGCTTGGGCATATCGCTTCAGCGCCGAGATCCATCTCGCTACAGTCGACGCGATCTTCATCGAAGTCGGCGCCAGCCTGAGTCTGTTCGGTGGCTGGCCAGCGCTGGAACGCCGGCTGCGCCACGAGCTGACTCATTTCGGATTCGCCTATGCGCTCGCCGCCGCACCCACCGCGGCAGCCGCACATGTGCTCGCGATCCATGCGGATGGCATCGCGATCCCCACATCCGGCCCGCTGGCGAATGCGCTCGGCATGGTGCCGATCGCCGCCAGCGGACTCAACGTGAAAACCATCGCGGCCTTGCACGGCATGGGCTTTCGCGAATTACGCGACCTGTTCTCGCTGCCACGGGCGGAACTCACGCGGCGCATTGGCGAGGACGCTCTCGATCATCTCGATCGCATGCGCGGCCTTGCTGCCGAAACCCTGCCGCGCTGGCAGCCGCCAGCGCGTTTCGAGCGTCGCATCGAATTCTCCTACGGCGTGGAGTCGAACACGGCGCTCGCGTTCCCGCTGCAGCGGCTGATCCGCGAACTCGCGCTGTTCCTGGTCGCGCGCGATGGCGGCGTGCAGCGCTTTACGCTCATCCTTGGCCATGAGCGCGGCGCGAGTACGAGCATCGAGGTCGGTCTGCTCGCACCGCAGCGCGATGCGGCCAGCCTGTTCGAGCTGGCACGCGCTCGGCTCGAACGCATCGAGCGGGTGGCGCCGGTGCATGCACTGGGTTTGTGTGCCGACGATCTACCGCCGCTATGCCCGCTGCATCGCGATCTGTTCGACGATCGCCGCCGCGAACAGCTCGACTGGCCAGCCCTGGTCGAGCGCCTGCGCGCGCGTTTGGGCGACGAGGCATTGCATGGCCTGGCCGAGGTCGCCGACCATCGCCCCGGCCGTGCGTGGCAATTCGTGCCGGCGCTGGACGGTTCGACTCTGCGCAAGCAAAGTCGCAGCAGTTCCACCAAGCCATCGTCAGCCAAGGCCATTGCAGCGGCGTCTACACCCGCCATGGTTTTTCCCGGCAATGCAGCGAAATCGCGACCGTTCTGGCTGCTGCGCCAGCCGATCCTGCTGCGTGGCGCCCCCACGCGCATCCTCGCCGGACCCGAGCGCATCGAAAGCGGCTGGTGGGACGGACACGACTACCGGCGCGATTACTACATCGTCGAAACAAGGCTCGGGCAGCGCGCCTGGGCCTATGTCGAGGCCGGCGGAAAATCGAACTGGAGCTTGCACGGCTGGTTCGCATGAAGCCGCCGAAACCACCGAAGCGGCGGCGCCTGCGTGCGCCGATCGAAGAAGGCATCGGCAGCTTGGATCCGCACGCCGATGATCCGCGCAGCGCGTTATACAAGCAGCTGCGGCGACAAGAAACGCTGGAATGCACGAGCGATCCGGCACCGGCGGTGGCTATCGTCGAGGACGAACCGCTCTACGCCGAACTGCACTGCCTGTCTAACTTCTCGTTCCAGCGCGGCGCTTCCAGCGCGCGCGAATTGTTCGAGCGCGCGAAACGGCTCGGCTATGGCGCACTCGCGATCACCGACGAATGTTCGCTGGCCGGCATCGTGCGTGCGCTCGAAGCGTCGAGGGGCACCGGTGTCAAACTGATCGTCGGCACCGAAGTACAACTTGCCGACGGCCCGAAGCTCGTACTGCTCGCGCAGAACCAGAGCGGTTATTCGGATATCTGCCGTCTGATCACGGCCGGTCGACGGCGCAGCGCGAAAGGCGAATACCATTTGACGCGCGCCGACGCGGAACAGTTGGGCGAAGGCGTGCTGGTGCTTTGGCTTGACAAGCCTCTACCCCACGCTGCCCTCGAGGAGTGGGTGAACAACCCGAACTGCATCCATGAGCTGGCACGGGACCCTGGAAATGTCCTGCCCTTCTTCAGGACTGCTGCGCCCGACTCCAAGGTTTCAATCCCCTCGCCCCTCGCCCCCTCACCCCAGCCCTCTCTCCCAACGAAAGGGCCAGCGGGAAGCGAGCATTGCGCCGCCTGGCTCAGGCAGCACTTCCTGCATCGCGTCTGGCTTGCGGTCGAACTGCAGCGCGGTCCCGATGACGCAGCCCGGCTTGCCGAGCTGCGCGCGCTGGGCGCACGTCATGGCCTGCCGCTGGTCGCCGCCGGTGACGTGCACATGCACGTGCGAAGACGGCGCGCGCTGCAGGACGTGATGACGGCGATCCGTCTCGGCTGCACGATCGCCGAGGCCGGACAGGCGTTGTTTCCAAACGGCGAGCGACATCTGCGAAGGGTCGAAGATCTTGCCGTGTTGTACCCAGCTGAACTGCTGGAAGAAACCTTGGCCATAGCGGCACGCTGCCAGTTCGATCTGGGCGCGCTCAAATACGAGTATCCCCACGAACTGGTACCGATCGGACATACCGCGATCGAGTTCCTGCGCGAACAGACCTGGCGTGGCGCGGCAATCCGCTGGCCGGGCGGGATTCCATCCGACGTACGCGCGCAGGTGGAAAAGGAACTCGCACTGATCGCCAGCCTCGAGTACGAGCATTTCTTCCTGACCGTCGAGGACATCGTGCGATGGGCACGCGAACAGAAGCCGCCGATTCTCTGCCAGGGGCGCGGCTCATCGGCAAATTCGGCGGTCTGTTACTGCCTCGGCATCACGGCGGTCGATCCGGAGAAAGGCAATCTGCTGTTCGAGCGCTTTCTGTCCAAGGAACGCAACGAGCCGCCGGACATCGATGTCGACTTCGAGCATGAACGCCGCGAGGAAGTCATCCAGTACGTGTTCGGCAAGTATGGCCGCGACCGCGCTGCGCTCGCCGCGACCGTCATCAGCTATCGCGGCAAGAGCTCGGTACGCGATGTCGGCCGCGCGCTCGGCATCGCCGAAGACCAGCTGGATCGCCTCGGCGGCATGTTCTCGCGCGTGCGCAGCGGACAACCCCTCGCGAAGTGGCTGGCCGAACGCGGCTTCGATCCCGATAGCCGCGTACTGCATCGCCTGTTCGCGCTCGCCTCGGAGATCGGCGGTTTTCCACGTCATCTCTCGCAGCACGTCGGCGGCTTCGTGATTTCGGAGCAGCCTTTGCACCATCTCGTGCCAGTCGAGAATGCGGCGATGCCCGATCGCACGATCATTCAATGGGACAAGGACGATCTGGAGGCAATGAAACTGCTGAAGGTCGACTGCCTCGCGCTCGGCATGCTGACCTGCCTGCGCAAATGTTTCGATCTTTTGTACGAACACGGACTATGGACGAAACCCTACAGCGATACGAAAAGCGACCTGTACGAGATTCCGCAGGACGACGAAAAGGTTTACGACATGATCTGTCGCGCGGACACGATTGGCGTGTTCCAGATCGAATCGCGCGCACAGATGTCGATGCTGCCGCGTCTGCAACCGAAGAATTTCTACGACCTTGTCGTCGAGATCGCGATCGTGCGGCCGGGACCGATCCAGGGACAGATGGTGCACCCGTATCTGCGTCGGCGAAAAAATCTCGAACCGGTCGACTATCCACAATCGAAATTCGAGCGTGCGTCGGGAGAGGGAAAATCCGCGGTCGAAGCTGTCCTGAGTCGCACGCTCGGCGTGCCGATCTTCCAGGAACAAGTCATGAAACTGATCCAGGTCGTCGCCGGTTTCACGCCTGGCCAGGCCGACGAACTGCGGCGCGCCATGGCGGCCTGGAAACGCAAAGGCGGCCTCGAACCGTTCCACGACCTGATCAAGGCCGGCATGCGTCGTAACGGCTACTCGGACGAGTATTTCGAACGCATCTTCGAGCAGATCAAGGGCTTCGGCGAATATGGTTTTCCCGAATCGCACTCGGCCAGCTTCGCGCATCTGGCTTATGCCTCGTCCTGGCTCAAGCACTACCACCCGGCCGCCTTCACCTGCGCCTTGCTCAACGCACAACCGATGGGCTTCTATCAGCCTTCGCAGCTGATCCAGGACGCGCGCAATCATCGCGTGCACGTGCTGCCGGCCGACGTCTGCTTCAGCGACTGGAATTGCACGCTGGAATGGCTCGGCGAGAAACCACCGCTGGCCGTCGATGGAAGACCGGCCAGCCCGCTGGGCTTGCGCCTCGGCCTGCGCCAGATTGGCGGGCTGTCGCAGGAACTGGGCGAACGCCTCGCCGTGACGCGCCGCCAGATGCCTTTCCGCGATGTCGCCGAGCTGACGCGACGCGTGCACCTCAAGGCGGCCGAACGCGCGCGACTGGCCGATGCCGGCGCGCTGCAGACGCTCAGCGGCCACCGCCATCGTGCCCGCTGGGACAGCGCCGGCGCCGAACTACCGGCGCCGCTGCTCGCTGCCGCGGCCATTCGCGAACAACCTGTCGTGCTGCGCACACCCTCGCTTCAGCAGGACGTGATGGCCGATTACGCGACGCAGGGCCTGTCGCTGAAAGGCCATCCGCTCGCGCTGATGCGCGCGCAGCTCGATCAACGGCATGTCGTGCCGGCCTTCCTGGTCGGTGAGGAACAACGCAACGGCCTGCGCCTGCGTTGCGCCGGCCTCGTCACCGTGCGCCAGCATCCCGGCACCGCGAAGGGCGTCACCTTCGTGACCCTCGAAGACGAGACCGGCTTCGTCAACATCGTGGTCTGGCGTGCACTCGCCGAGGCGCAGCATCGCGTGCTGCTCGAAGCGGTCGTGATGGGCGTGGATGGCGTGCTGCAGGTCAGCGAAGGCGTGCGCCACGTGATTGCGAAGCGGCTGCACGACTACAGTGGCTTGCTGCCGGAATTCTCATTTGCGTCGCGGGATTTTCATTGACGAATCCGTGGCCCCGTCGCTTTCGCTCACGGCGCCTCCAGCGTCCCCGCCAGGCGACCCATGAAAGGCCGGTAATAGCGCAATTCGGCGATCGAATCGCGCACATCGCTCAACGCCGTATGTGCCGATTCCTTGGCGAAGCCACGGCTGACTTCGGGCGACCAGCGCCGTGCGAGTTCCTTGATCGTCGAAACGTCGAGATTACGATAGTGGAAGTACCTCTCCAACCTCGGCATCAGCCGATACAGGAAGCGGCGATCCTGGCAGATCGAGTTGCCGCACATCGGCGACTTGCCGGCGGCGATCCATTGCGACAGGAACTCGACGGTCAACGCTTCCGCCGTTGCGATGTCGATGTCGGACTCGACGACGCGCTGCCACAGACCCGAGCGGCGATGCTGGTTGCGGTTCCAGTCGTCCATCGCGTCCAGGCGCTCGACCGCATGACGGATCGCGAATTCCGGGCCCTCGGCGAGCGGGTTCAGATCCTTGTCGGTGACGATCGTGGCGATCTCGAGGATGGAATCCTGGTCGGGATCGAGCCCTGTCATCTCCAGATCGATCCAGATCAGATTGTCCTCGCTCGTCACTCGCATGCGTCGCTCCCGATGATTGCCGTCGAGTCTAGGCAAGCCGCCGACTATTGGAAAGCCTCGCCGCAGCGGCGCGGACACCGCTATGCTCGCCGACGATGACTCAGACCCTGCTCTGGCACGACTACGAAACCACCGGCGCCGATCCGCGTCGCGATCGGCCGGCGCAGTTCGCCGCGCTGCGCACGACGCTCGAGCTCGAACCCATCGGCGAGCCGGTTTCGATTTTCTGCAAGCCCGCGCCGGATGTCTGGCCGCATCCGGAAGCCTGCCTCATCACCGCAATCACGCCGCAGCAGATGCAGCGCGACGGCGTCATCGAAGCCGAGTTCGCCGCCCTGGTCAACGAACAGATGGCCGAACCGGGCACCTGCACCATCGGCTACAACTCGCTGCGCTTCGACGACGAGTTCACCCGTCACCTGCTCTATCGCAACTTCCACGATCCGTACGAACGCGAGTGGAAGGACGGCAATTCGCGCTGGGATCTGATCGATCTTGCGCGCATGTGCTATGCGCTGCGGCCGGACGGCATTGCCTGGCCGCGTCGCGACGATGGCACGCCGAGCTTCCGGCTCGAGCATCTCGCCGCCGCCAACCATGTCGAACAGCGGCACGCACACGATGCAGTGTCCGATGTGGAAGCCCTGCTCGGCCTTGCGCGCCTGATTCGCGTGCGCCAACCGCGCCTGTGGACGTTCTATTTCGAATTGCGCAGGAAGCAACGCGTGTTCGAGCTGCTCGATGTCGCGCGCATGACGCCACTCGTGCACGTGTCCTCGCGTTATCCGGCGAACCGCGGATGCCTGGCGATCATCGCGCCACTGGCGATGCACCCCGGCCAGCCGAACGGTGTGATCGCCTACGATCTCGACGTCGATCCGACGCCCCTGCTCGAACTCGGTGCCGAGGATATCGCCGACCGCGTGTTCACCGCGCGCGCCGATCTGCCCGACGATGTCGAGCGCATTCCATTGAAGACGATACATGCGAACCGCTCGCCGGCGCTGGCGCCGCTCAGCGTGCTCAAGGGCGTCGATCTCGCGCGCATCGCACTCGATCCGCAGCGCGCCATCGTGAACCTCGAACGTTTGCGCAGCGCCGATGGCCTCATCGCCAAACTGCATGCCGTGTTCTCGCGCACCGCCGCGCGCGCGGATTCGATCGATCCCGAACTCGCACTCTATGGCGGGTTCCTTCCGGATGCCGACAAGCGCCTGTTGCGCGACGTACGCGAAACGCCACCGGAGCAGCTCGGCAAACGCGTATTCCCGTTCCGCGACCCGCGTTATCCGGAACTGCTGTTCCGTTATCGCGCGCGCAACTGGCCCGATTCGCTCGATGCTGGCGAGCGTGCGCGCTGGGACGATTTTCGCAGACGCCGCCTGGAAACCGCGACGCCGCTGACGCCGCTCACGCGCGAAGACTACCTCGCGACGATCACGCGCCTGCGCCTTGGTCCAGCATTGCCTGCGAGGCAGATCCCGTTGCTCGACGCGCTCGAACAGTGGGCGCGCGACTCCAGTTAGCCCGCCGGGCATTCCGTCGTCCCGGCGAACGCCGGGCTGTGGCGCCTTCGCACGCTCTTCGTCACTCCAACATCCGGTAACACGCATGCCCTCGATCTACTTCACCCCCAAGACCTTCAAGTTCCTGCGCGATCTGGCCGCCAACAACAACCGCGAATGGTTTGCCGCGAACAAGGCGCGCTACGAAGAAGTGCTGCGCAAGCCCTACCTGCAGCTGATCGCCGATCTCGCCGCACCGCTCGCGAAAATCAGCCCGCACTATCGCGCCGATGCACGCGCGCAGGGAGGCTCGTTGTTTCGCATCCATCGCGACACGCGCTTCGCCAACGACAAGACGCCGTACAAGACCTGGGCCGGTGCGCGCTTCGGCCACGAACGTCGGCGCGAAATCGAGGCGCCTTCGTTCTACATGCACCTGCAGCCGCACGACTGCTTCGCCGGCGGCGGCCTCTGGCATCCGGAACCGCCCACGCTGAAGAAGATCCGCGACTTCCTCGCCGACAACCCGGCTGCCTGGAAGAAAGCCGTGCACGGCAAGGCGTTCCGCGAACGCTTCGAATTCTGGGGCGAGAGCCTGAGCCGACCGCCGCGCGGTTTCGATCCGGCGCACGAACTGATCGATGACATCAAGCGCAAGAACTTCGCCGCCGGGCTTGCCTTTGACGACAAGCTTGCGTGTTCCGACGAACTGCAATCCTTCCTCGTCGACACGTTCAAGCGTGTAGCGCCGATGATCGACTACCTGTGCGCTGCGGTGGACCTGCCGTTCTAGCTACCGCGCCAGTGAACGATTCCGATCGCCGCAGCGTCCGGTTACGGACACTTGCCGTGAACGCCGCGCTCGCAGCACTCCTATACGCCAGCCCCCAGCGGTCATGCCCGCAAACGCGGGCATCCATTGGAAAACAGTCACTTGGATTCTCGCGTTCGCGGGCATGGCGGCCCATGCAGGCCGCCACGCCGTACCTCGTGGTACGCGAAAAACCCGCTGGCACGCTCCCTGCTCTAGTTCGCGTATGGATATCGCCCGCCCCGAACTGAAAAAACGCAAGCAACGCCGTCAACTGCTCATTGTCGCCGTCGTCGTCGCGCTGCTCGCCGTCGGCGGTGTCGGCCTGGCCAAACTCGGCCCGGCGCTACCCTCGGTCGAGCGCAGCAGTGTGCTGATCGACACCGTCAAGCGCGGCGAGCTGCTGCGCGAAGTGCGTGGTCCCGGCACGCTGGTGCCGAAGGAGATCCGCTGGATCGCCGCCGAAACCGCCGCCCATGTCGAGCGTATCGTGGTCAAGCCAGGTGCGGCCGTGCAGGCAGATACGATCATCCTCGAACTCGGCAATCCCGAAGTCGACGACCAGCTGCTTTCCGCCAAGACCGCGGTGACCGCGGCCGAATCCGATCTCGCCGCCAAGCGCACCGATCTCAAATCGAAGCTGCTCGATGAGCAATCCGCCCTCGCCGCTGCGAACAGCGACTACCAGGCTGCGCGCATGCAAGCCGAGGCCGAGAAGCCGGTTGCCGAAAAAGGGGTGATTCCGGCCGTGCAGTACAAGAAGACGCTGATCACGCTCGAACAGCTGAAGAATCGCGTCGACATCGAGCAACAGCGCGTCGCCGAATTCGGTCGCAACATCGCGGCGCAACTGGCCGCCGAAAAGGCGCGCTTCGATCAATTGGTGAGCACGCGTGAACTGCGCCAGCGCCAGGCCGAGGCGCTGCACGTGCGCGCTGGCATCGCCGGCGTGCTGCAGCGCGTGCCGGTCGAGGAAGGCCAGCAGGTGGCGATCGGCGCTAACCTCGCACGCGTCGCGCGCCCGGGTGAGCTGATGGCCGAACTGCACGTCGCCGAGACCCAGGCCAAGGACATCGCGCTGGACCAGCCGGTCAAGGTCGATACGCGCAACGGCATCGTCGACGGCCGCGTGCTGCGCGTCGATCCGGCCGTGCAGAACGGCACCGTGCAAGTCGACGTCGAACTCACCGGCAAGCTGCCGAGCGGTGCGCGCCCCGACCTTTCGGTCGACGGCACGATCGAGATCGAACGCCTGCCGGATGTGCTCTACGTCGGTCGTCCGGCGTTTGGCCAGCCCGATTCCGAAGTACGCCTGTTCCGCATCGATGCCACAGACGGTGTCGCCGCACGCGTGCCGGTGCGGCTCGGCAAGAGCTCGGTCAACCTGATCGAGATCCGCCAAGGCCTCGGCGTCGGCGACCGCGTGGTGCTGTCCGATACCAGCGCCTACGATCAATACGATCGCATTCGATTGAAATGACCCACGGCCCATCGTCATCCCGCCAGACGCCCGGACCCAGCGCCTGCTCCTACAACTCAGCAAGCTGAGTCCCGGCATCCAGCAGTACGGCGAAACAAATATACAAAGGACAATGGCAATGACAACGTCTGGCGAAGCGCTGATCCACCTCGACGCGATCAAGAAGGTCTTCCTCACCGACGAGGTCGAAACGCATGCGCTGGCGAACGTGCACTTCGATATCGCCAAGGGCGAGTACGTCTCGATCACCGGTCCCTCCGGTTGCGGCAAGTCGACTCTGCTCGCGATCCTCGGCCTGCTCGACACACCGAGCGAAGGCGCCTACCGCCTCAACGGCCGTGAAGTCGCCGACATCGGCGCCAGTGAGCGCGCGCAAATCCGCAATCAGGAAATCGGCTTCGTATTCCAGGCCTTCAACCTGATCGGCGACTTGTCCGTGTTCGAGAACGTCGAGTTGCCGCTGACCTACCGCGACGGAGTTTCCAAAGCCGAACGCCGCGAGCGCGCGGTCGCCGCGCTCGAACGCGTCGGCATGGCGCATCGCGTGAAGCACTACCCGGCGCAGCTGTCCGGCGGCCAGCAGCAGCGCGTCGCTGTCGCGCGCGCGCTGGTCGGCAAGCCCTCGATCCTGCTCGCCGATGAGCCGACCGGAAACCTCGATTCCAAGAACGGCGAAGCCGTGATGGCCCTGCTCGACGAACTGCACAAGGCCGGTTCGACGATCTGCATGGTCACGCACGATCCGCGCTACGCCGATTTCGCCGATCGCAAGATCTTCATGTTCGACGGCCGCATCGTCGACGAGGAAACGATGCATCGGCTGCGCCACGAGGAGGACCAGCGGCTGATACGCCCGCCGCGCAGGGCCACCCTCGAACAAGCCCCGTAGAAACCCGCTCCGGCCGCAGATCGTTTGGCGCAAGCCGAAAGAAGAATATCGCCGCAGCAATCGCTCCCGCATCGAAGACGCCTGTCACGACGCATTGGTTCGAGAGGAATTCCCCATGAGTTTCGTGTTCGCCGACTTTCGCCATGCCGCACGCCAACTTCTCGCGCGCCCGGGACTTGCTTTGTTCGCGATCCTTTCGCTGGCAATCGGCGTGGGCGCCGAAACCACTCTGTTCAGCGCCGTCAACACCTACCTGTTCGCTGGCGTGCAAGGCGTGGGCGCGCCCCAGCAACTCGTCGAGGTCGACGGTACCCGGCGGGACAACAACTACACGAGCTTCTCGTATCCGGACTTCCGCGACTACTCCGAGCGCATCAAGTCGTCGGCGATGTTGTTCGCTTACCGCCTCGAAGCGGTGAACCTCACCGCCCACGAAGAGCCGCAACGCAGCCTCAGTACGTTGGTGAGTGGCAACTATTTCGAGGCGCTGCAGGTGACGCCGTATCGCGGACGGCTGCTGAACGCGAACGACGACCGCGACGATTCGACAACTCCGGTCGCCGTCGCCACTTACGCGGCGTGGCGCAAATACCTCAACGCAGATGACGCAGCTATCGGCAAGCCCATCATGATCAATGGACGCGCCTTCACCCTCGTGGGTGTGACGAATCCAAGGTTTCACGGTCTCGTCGGGTTCTTCAATCCCGACTTCTACCTGCCGCTTGGCCAACGTTCGTTGCTTCAACCGGGAACGACGCAAACACTCGGCAATCGCAATACTCGCTGGCTCTCTATCGGTGCACGCCTGGCGCCGCAAGCGACGCCCACGCACGTCGAGCAGGAATTGTCCTCGATCGCCACGCAACTCGCGGTGGAATACGGAAACTCGGAAGATAATCCCGGCGTGCGCGTCTCAGCGTTGCGTTCGATGCCCGGCGAATTCCACGGCGCCCTGCTCGCATTTTCCGGTTTTCTGTTCGCGCTGATTTCGATGATCCTGCTGGTTGCCTGTGTCAACGTCGCCGGCATGATGCTGGCGCGCGGCGAAGGGCGCCGTTTCGAGATCGCGGTGCGCTTCGCACTCGGCGCGAGTCGCGGCAGGATCATCTCCCAACTACTGTCGGAAAGCGCGTTGCTTGCCGTAGCGGCGGGTGTCGTCGGCGTGGCGCTCAGCTTCTGGTGGTGCAGCTTGCTGGAACGGATCGATCTGCCGACGCCGGTGCCGGTGTTGCTGCAGATCCCGATCAGCGCGATGGTCTTGTTGTTTGCGCTCGGTTGCGTGTTCGCAACCACGCTGGGGTTCGGGCTGCTGCCCGCACTGCGCGCGTCCAACCGCGCTCCAGGTGCAAGCGAAGCGCTGGGCGGGCGCCAGACCGCGGGGCGTCGTTCCCGCATGGGCGCAGCGCTCGTCGTCGCCCAGATTGCGCTGACCCTGGTCCTGCTCGTGACCGGCGGGCTGTTCCTGCGCGCGATGGAGCGCGCGACCACGATCGATCTGGGCTTCAATGCGGAGAACGTGCTGGTTGCCGAATTCAACTTGCGTCCGAGCGGTTACGAGGAATCACAGCAACTGCGCCTGCAGCAATCGCTGGTCGAACACGCGCGTACGTTGCCCGGCGTCGAGCAGGCCGGTCTCGCCGCGGTGACACCATTGAGCCTCAACCGAATGGAAATGGGCAGCTTCCAGGTCGCTGGCGCGAGCAAAGATGAAGTGTCGCCGGACGTCAACCTGGTTTCACCGGGCTATTTCGCAACCTTGGAAATCAAATTGCGTGGACGCGACTTCGATGCGCACGACGCCAAAGGCAGCGGCGCCGTCGGCGTCGTCAATACCGCGCTCGCGCACCGACTCGACGCGGATGGCGACGTGCTTGGCCGCACCTTCAGCTATGGCGACGGCAACGACCTGCGCCAGCTGACCGTGATCGGCATCGCTGCCGACGGCCGCTATGCATCGCTGTCGCAAGCCGATCAACCATTCTTGTTCCTGCCGTTGGCACAGTGGCCCAATGCCGAGACATCCCTGGTCGTGAAAACGAGCCTGCCGGCGAATACATTCGCGCGACAGTTGCACGCAGCATTGCGCACGCTGGATGGATCCCAGCCCGATGGCCAGGTGCATCCACTGAGCGATTTCATCTCGCTGTCGTTGTTGCCCCAACGCATCGCCGGCCTGATGTCGCTCGCGCTCGGCTCGCTCGGCCTGTTGCTCGCCGTGATCGGCCTGTATGGATTGATCTCGATGCATATCGCGAGCCACACGCGGGAATTCGGCGTGCGTCTGGCGCTCGGCGCAAGCCCGGGGCGAATCCTGCGCGAGGTCATGCGACGTGGCGCGCGGCTACTCGTGATCGGTTTGACAATAGGCGCACTGCTGTCGCTCGGGTGCTCCCGATTGATATCCGGCTTGCTGTTTGGCCCGAGTGTCGGCGATGCCTCTGTATTCGCGATCGGCGCAATCGGGCTCGCCGCGGCTGCGCTCCTTGCCTGCTGGTTGCCGGCGCGAAATGCGGCGCGCACGGCACCGATGGAGGCTCTGCGGCATGAATGAGATCCATGCAATGCCGCCTCGCCTCGGTGTATTCCGCAGCAATGTGCGTGCGCGCGATGTCGGTCCGCGAAATCCTTTCCCTGGTTTTTCGTGCACAACGTCGTCGTGCCGCTCTCTTCGATTTCCAGTTCGCTCGCGGCACGTGTGTGACCGAACCGCGACAAGACATGGCTTGAAAAAAGGAATTCGCACATGAGCCCGGTGTCTGCCGAACTGCGCATCGCGCTGCGCTCACTGCTCGCGCGGCCGTCTTTCTTCTTGACCGCGACGGCGACCCTGGCGCTCGGCCTGTGTGCGCTCGCAGCGATCTTCACGGTTTATGACGCCGTGCTGCTGCGGCCGCTGCCGTATGCGCAGGCGGATCGCATCGTTGATATCACGCGCGAACAGCCGCCGGTTTCCGAAGGCCCCGTGGCGCGACCGGTATTCCAGGAATGGCGCGAACGCAGCAGCGAGTTCTTCGATGCGTTTGGCGGCTACGTCGCCACGACGATGAACATGACCGGCGCGGGCGACGCCGAACGCCTGACCGCCTATGCAGTGACGCCCGACTTCTGGTCCGTGTTCGGCAGTCCGATCGCGCGCGGACGCGCGTTCGGCGAAGACGAGGAAAAGCACGACGAACACATCGTCGTTCTGTCGGATACGTTGTGGCGCAACCGTTTCGGCGCCGCGGCCGACGTCGTCGGGCGCGATATCCTGCTCAATGGCGAAAACTATCACGTCGTCGGCGTGACGGCCGCCGGCTTCGCCTACCCCGCCGATGCGCAAGTCTGGTTGCCGACCTATCTGCCAAGCAGCACGTCGGGGCGCGGCATGAACTATCTGAGCATCGTCGCGCGCCTGCGCGATGGAGCGAGTATCGCCGCCGCCACGCAGACGCTCGCCACAGTGACCGCTTGGGAAGCGCAGAACTGGCCGGACAATCACGGCGGCCTGACCGCGCAGGTGAAGCCACTGCGCGACGGTATCGCCAGCCGCTTCCTTCAGCCACTGGCGATGCTGATGATCGCGGCGGCGCTGGTGCTGCTGATCGCCTGCGCAAACCTGGCGAATCTGATGCTTGCGCGGGGCCAGGCGCGCGAACGCGAGTTTGCATTGCGCCGCGCGCTCGGTGCCGGCAGTGCATGTCTCGTGCGCACGGTACTCGCCGAGGCCCTGGTCATTTCTCTGATTGGCGCCTTGTTCGGCCTGCTCGACGCGCAGCCCGCCGTGCACGTGCTGATGTCGCTGGCGCCGCATCTGTTGCCGGCAACCGCGGTTCCCGCCATCGACCTCCGGGTGGTGACGGTGGTCGTGCTGGCGGCCGTGGCGACCCTGCTGCTGTCGGGGCTCGCGCCAGCCTGGCGCGCGATGCACGCCGACCCGGCCGATACCTTGCGCGGTGGTGGCCGCGATGCCGGCGGATCGCGCGCGCAGGGCCGCCTGCGCGCACTGCTGGTATCGGCCGAAATCGCCCTGGCGCTGACCCTTCTCGGCGGCAGCGCGCTGTTGATCCAGAGCCTGCGCCATCTGAGCGAAGTCGACACCGGCGTACACAGCGCACAGGTGCTGACCGCGCGCCTGGCGCTGCCGACGCCGGCAATGCAGCCGGGTGAGGAATTCATGGCGTGGATGGAGCGCGCCAAATCAGCCAACGGACCCCGACTCGACGCCGTGCTCGCGCGCGTCGCGGCGATGCCCGGCACCAGCGGCGTCGGCATCGTCGATTCGCTGCCAATCAGCGGCGGCGGCGGCTCGAATGGCGAATTCCATCTGGCCGGACACGATATCCAGCGCGACACGAACCTCGCCGAGCATCGTTTCGTCAGCGAACACTATTTTGCGGCGTTGGGCATTCCGCTGCGCAGCGGCCGCGTCTTCGATAGCCACGACACCGATGACAGCGGCTTCGGCACGCACGTGCTCGTCAACCAGGCCTTCGTCGACCGCTTTCTCTCCGGAGCGAATGCGATCGATCAGCAAATAGGCATCCTCGACGACTCGATGAAGACGATCGTCGGCGTGGTCGGCAATGCGCGTCAGTTCGGTCTCGATCGCGAAGCGAAGCCGGAAGTCTATTTTCCAGCACGCATGTTTCCAGGCGGCGAACTGACCCTGGTCGTCAAGGTCGACGGCGACGCGCTCGCGTTCGCCGAGCCGCTGCGTCGCGCCTTGAAGGAGCTTGCCCCCGACATGCCGGTGTTCAGCGTGCGCACGATGGATGAAGCCACGCGTGAAACCACCGCACTGCGGCGGTTCAACCTGACCTTGATGAGCGTCTTCGCCGTCGCGGCCATTCTGCTCGCAGCGATCGGCCTGTATGGCGTCATCGCCTATTCGGTCGGCCAGCGCAGGCGCGAGATCGCCGTGCGTCAATCGCTCGGCGCAGGCGGCGCCGATATCCATCGTCTGATGCTCGCTGCGAGCCTGCGCATGATCGTGCCAGGCATCGTCGCCGGTATCGTCGGCGCAATCGTGCTCGGCCGCCTGATCGCCGCCCAGCTCTACGGCATCGGCGCCGCCGATCCTCTCGTACTGCTCAGCGTTGCCGCCACGTTGGCGCTGATCGCGCTGGTCGCCTGCGCAATTCCAGTCCTGCGCGCGGCGCGCGTGCCACCGATGGAGGCCTTGCGCAATGAGTGACCCCGCGTCGTCGAATCGAAGGACATCCTCATGCAAACCCTGCTGATCGAACTGAAGCACGCGTTGCGCAGCATCGCGGCGCAGCCGTCGTTCTCCGCCCTGGTCATCGGCGTGCTCGGTGTCGGTCTCGCCAGCGTGCTGTACACGCTCGTCATGATCGACGGCGTGTACTGGCGGCCGCTGCCGTTCACCGATGCCGAACGGCTGTACCAGATCGGCATCGCGGTTCCCGATCAAGCGCGCGATTCGCTCGACGGCTTCAGCGACGCCGACCTCGTCGAACTGCAGCGACGTCTGGATGGCAAAGCCGACCTCGCCGGCTTCTACACCGGCACGATCAATCTGAGCGACCTGGACCGTCCCGAGCGTTACGACGGCGCCTTCGTCAGTGCCAACCTGCTGCGCGTGCTCGGCATGGCGCCGCTGCTCGGGCGAGACTTCGCCGCTGGCGACGATCGCGCCGGCGCCGCCGCAACCGTGATGCTGTCGTACGCCTTGTGGAAGAACCGGTATGCCGGCGCAGCCGACATCATCGGCCGCCAGGTGCGCGTCAATGCGCGCCCGGCAACCGTCATCGGCGTGATGCCGGAGACCTTCAGTTTCCCGATTCGTGAAGCGATCTGGGTGCCGGCCGCACTGCGCGAGGACATGCCACGTGGCGGTCAAACCGATTACGACGCCGTCGCGGGCCTGGCACCCGGCGTCGAACCCGGCACGATCCAGCCGCTGCTCGACGGCTGGCTCGCCGATGCCGCGCACAAGGAGCCCGAGGCGTTCCACAATGCGCACGTCGCCTCGCGGCCGCTGTCGAACTACTTCACCGACGGCCCGACACGCGCAATCTTCGGCAGCATTTTCATCGCGGTCCTGATGCTCTTGCTGCTCGCCTGCGCGAATGTCGCGAACCTGTTGCTGACGCGTACCCTGGCGCGGCGGCAGGAACTCGCGGTGCGCGTCGCGCTCGGCGCCGATCGCGGGCGTCTTGCCGTGCACCTGCTGGCGCAAAGCCTGCTGCTGTCGCTGCTGGCTTGTGCACTCGCATGGCCGCTGGTGCAGCTCGGCGTCGCCGCAACGCTGGCGAGCTTCGACGGCACCGGCGAAGGCCCGCCACAATGGATGCGTTTCAATCTGGATTGGCGTTTCGCGCTCGCTGCCGCGGTTTGCGCCGGCTTCACCGCAGTCGCCGTCGGCGTGTTGCCGGCGCTGCGCGCAGGCGGCGCGGCCGATAAGGGCGCATTGCGCGACAGCACGCGCAATGTCGGTGGGCGTACGTTCGCGCGGCTCAGCCGCGCGCTGGTCGTCGGCGAGATCGCGCTGTCGTGTGCATTGTTGATCAGCGCCGGCATGCTCGTGCGCGGCATCACCGCACTCGACCACAGCGATCTCGGCGTCAGCGATGCGAAATCCCTGTTGACGGCGCGCGTCGCCCTGTTCGAGAGCAGCTATCCGAAAGGTGTCGCGCAGGCGAATTTCTTCGAGCGCGTGACCACCCGGCTGCGCGACGAGGCCGACGTCATCGACGGCACCGCCGGCACCGCGATGCCCGGGTTCTACAGTCCAACCCGCGAACTGCTGCCGGCAGGCGATGCGGCCGGTGATGCGCCGCTGCCGCGCGTGCAGTTCGGTGCCATCGATGCCCATTGGCTCGATACGTTCGGCATCCGCTTGCGCGAAGGTCGCGGCTTCGACGAGCGCGATCGCGCCGATGCACCGAGCGTCGCGATCGTCGATGCAAAGTTCGCCGAACGCTTCGGCAACGGCGGTTCCGTGCTCGGTCGTCGCTTCCGTCTCGATCCGCGCGATCCGGCGTCGCCGACCTTCAACGTGATCGGCGTCACCGCCCCGGTGCTGCTCGATGCGCCGAACAATACGCCGCGCCCTGCAGTGCTGATGCCGCTGCTGCAACAACCCGGTCGCTTTGCCTATCTTGCCGTGCGCACGCACGCCGCTCCGGCCGCGTTCGCAGGTCGCCTCGCCGATGACGTACGCGCGGTCGACGCCGACACGCCGGCGTACTGGGTACGCACGTACGACGAGATTCTGCGCAATGCTGCTTTCGGCAGCCGCGTCGTCGCGCGCCTGTTTCTGATTTTCGGCGTGATCGGCCTGCTGCTGGCAGCCGCCGGACTCTATGGCGTCATCGCTTACGCCGTCGGTCAGCAGACACGCGAGATCGGCGTGCGCCGCGCGCTCGGCGCTTCCGCACGTGCGATCCTCGCTCGCGTGCTCGCGCGCAGCGGCGCGCAAGTCGTGCTCGGCGTCGGCATCGGCCTCGCGCTCGGCCTCCCGCTGGCGCTGCAGCTGGCTTCGGCGCTCGGACGCTTCAACGCGCTGGATCCGCTCGTGCTGGCTGGCGTGCCGCTGCTGCTGCTGTTCACAGCGCTCGTTGCCGTGCTGGTGCCGGCGCGCCGCGCGCTGGGTGTCGATCCGATGGTGGCGCTGCGTCATGACTGAGGCCCGCGTCAACAGCAACACCGCGCACACCGCGATGAACGCCGCCAGCGCGCCGCGCTCACCGCTTTCGCATTCCCCACGGAGACCGCACTCATGACGCTGCTGCAGGATCTGCGCTTCGCCGTGCGAAGCCTGCGCTCGCACGTCGGCACGGCCGCGTTCGCGACGCTGACGCTCGCCTGCGGCCTGGCTGCCGCGATCGCGATCTATTGCGTGATCGACGCCGTGCTGCTGCGCGCGCTGCCTTATTCGCAAGCCGATCGTATCGTGCAGATCCGCGAAGTCGCCAGCGACGGCCACACGATGGCGATGGCGCTGCCGAACTACCAGGACCTCGTGGCGACGATCGACCGCTTCGACGCCCGCACGTTCTACAACAGCGGCGACGGCATCGTCGGCGGCGCCGCGCAGACCGTCCGCGCCGGCGTCGCCTACGCCGGCGGCGACTTCTTCCGCGCGTTCAACGCGGTGCCACAGCAGGGCCGCCTGTTCGGCGCCGACGAGCATGCGCGCGTCGCCGTGATCGGACATGCGCTCTGGCAGGGCCTGCTGCAGGGGCGCGTCGATGTACTCGGCAGTGCGCTCGATGTCGACGGTCAACACTACACGATCGTCGGCGTGATGCCGGCGGGCTTCGCGTTTCCGAACGAAACCGCGGTATGGGTTCCGCTCATCCTCGATGAGGCAGCCACCAGCCGCAGCGCGCACAACTTCGAAGCGCTCGGCCGACTGCGTTCACGCGACGATCTCGCCGAAGCACGTCTCGCCGCCAATGCGCTCGCCGGCCGCCTGCTGCAGCAGTACAGCGGCGACATCGACGCCCGTGCCTTCGCATTGACGCCGCTCGCCGAAGCGATCGCGGCGCCGGTGCGCAGCGCCCTGCTGCTGCTCGCTGCCGGCACCGCGTTCCTGCTGCTGATCGCGATCACCAATGCGACCAATCTGATGCTCGCCTTGCATGGCTCGCGCTCACGCGAACTCGCCGTGCGCGCGGCGCTGGGAGCGAGTGGCTTGCGCCTGGCGCGACAGCTGCTGCTCGAATGTCTGCTCATCACCTCGTTGGCGGCAGCGATCGGCATGCTGCTCGCTGCGCTGGCAGTGCACCTGATGTTGCGCGTCGGCGGCACCCATTTGCCGCGGCTCGACGAGATCCACGTCAGCGCCAACGATGCTGCGTTGAGCCTGCTCGCGGCCGTGCTGATCGCGCTCGCGATGAGCGCCGCGGTGCTGTGGAACAGTCAGCGACGCAGTTCACTGGCCGAATTGCGCGAGAGCGGGCGCGGCCAGTCGCCCGGGCGCAGCCAGCTGCGCACGCGCGCGGTGCTGCTGGTCGGCCAGACCACGCTGACTACCTTGCTGCTGATCGGCGCGGCCCTGCTCGGCCGCAGCTTTCTCGCCCTTTTGGCGATCGACCCGGGGTTCGCATCCGACAATGCGGTGGACGTGCAGTTGTCGCAACCCTGGCAGCGTGATGCGACGGTCAATGCGCGCACCGCGCAGCGCTACCGCGAATTGATGGCGGCGTTCGCCGAACTACCCGGCGTCACGCTGGTCGGTGGCGTCAACGCACTACCGTTGACGCAGGACGGTGCCGATGGCGCGTTCTGGGATGCCAGCGTCAACGATTTTTCGCGACCGCCGCCGCCTTCGCTCGGCTATGCGGAATTCCGCGTCGCCACCGCCGATTATTTCAAGGCGGCCGGCATCCCTCTGCGCAGTGGGCGCAGCTTCGACAGTCGCGACCGCGCCGACGGCGAACACGTCGCGATCGTCAGCGAAGTCACCGCGCGCGCGACCTGGGGCACGCGCGATCCGCTCGGCCAGCGCATCCAGGTCGGCAACATGGATGGCGACCTGCGCCCGGTCACCATCATCGGCGTCGTCGCAGACGTGCACGAACGCAGCCTGGAGCAAGTCCCCAAAGGAGCGGTCTATGTCGATCTCGATCAACGCCCGGCAGCGGCCGCGCAGTTCGACGTGATCGTGCGCTCCAGCCTGACTCCGTCGACCCTGATCGACATGCTGCGCGGCGTGCTCGCGCAACATGCAACCGGCATACCGTACAGCCTGCGGGCATTGACCGAGGTGCGCGCGAGCGCTCTCGCACAGCGACGCTTCAGCCTCGTGTTGTTCGGCGCGTTCGCGCTGGTCGCCTTCGTGCTGGCAATCGGAGGCCTGTACGGATTGATGGCATTCGCGGTCGGCCAGCGTACGCACGAATTCGCACTGCGCCAGGCCTTGGGCTCCTCGCGCGGCGATATCGCGCGGCTGGTACTCGGCAGCGGGCTGCGCATCGGCGTGTTCGGCATCGCACTCGGTGTCGCCGCCGCGCTGGCTGGCGCACATGCGATGCAGAACCTGTTGTACGGCGTCGCCGCCACCGACGTGCCGGTGCTCGCCGGCGTCAGCGCGCTGCTGCTCTCCACCCTGGTCTGCGCTTGCCTGCTGCCTGCGTGGCGCGCCTGTGCCGTGGCGCCGCGCGAAGCACTCGCCTGAAGCCGCCGACATGACGAAGCCCGCCGCTCGCCGCTGGTCCTCCGGAGAATTCCACCGATGAACCATTTCCTCGCCGACCTTCGCTATGGATTGCGCGCACTCGCCGCGCGCCCGCGCTTCGCGCTCGCCGCGATCCTCACGCTCGCGCTCGGCATCGGTGCGAACACGCTCGTGTTCAGCCTGATCGACGGCGTCTATTTCTCGGCTCTGCCGTACCGCGACGACGCGCGCCTGATCGATGTCGAAAACAGCTATCCGAAGATGGGCCTCGCCTTCGCCGGCACGTCGGTGCCCGACTATCTTGACCGCCGCGACGGCGTGCCGGCCTTGGCCGACAGCGCGCTCTACAGCGGCGACAACTTCAATCTCGCCGACAATGGCGCACCCGAACGCGTGCACGGCATCCGCGCGACGCCTTCGCTGTTCAGCACGCTGGGTGTCGGCGCAGCGCTCGGCCGTGGCTTCGGCGCGGACGAAGCACAGATCGGCGGCGACAAGGTCGTCGTGCTCGGCGATGCGCTGTGGCGCAACCGCTTCGCCGCCGACGCCACCCTCATCGGCCGCAACGTGCGCATGAACGGCGAGGCGTATCGGGTGATCGGCGTGATGCCGGCCGGTTTCATGTTCCCCGATCGCGACACCGCGTTGTACGTGCCGTTTGCATTCACCGAGGCGCAGAAGAGCGATCTGCAGCGCGGGGTCGAGTTTTCCTCGACGGTCGCACGGCTTGCGCCGGGGGCCACCATGGCCGAGGTCAAAGCGCAATGTGATCTCGTGATCAAGCGCAATCTCGAACGCGTCGGCGCGATCGGCGACCAAGGTTCCCAGTTCGCCCGTTTCATGCAGGCGGCCGGCTTCACCATCAGCACGCAGTCGCTGCGCACGCAGCTCGCCGGTGATCATTCGCAGATGCTGGTCTTGTTGCAGCTCGCGGTCGGTCTGTTGCTGCTGATTGCCTGCGCGAACATCGCGAACCTGCTGCTGACGCGACTGTCGGCACGCGAAAAGGAACTCTCGATCCGCGTGGCGCTCGGCGCCGGTCGTGCGCGCATCGCGCGGCAACTGCTGGTCGAAGCCCTGCTGCTCGCGTTTGCCGGCGCCGCGCTCGGCATCGGCATCGCCCTCGCCGGCGTGCGGCTGGTGGCGGCGTCCGGCCTGCTGCCGGATTGGATTCCGCTCGATCTCGACCTGCGCGTACTCGCCTTCACGCTTGCGCTCGCGCTCGCCTCCGGTCTGCTGTTCGGATTGCTGCCCGCATGGTCCGCCGCGGCGGCGCGACCGCAGCAGATGTTGCGCGAAGCCGGCCGCCTGGGCAGCGGCAGCCGTACGGCGCGCCGATTGCGCAACGCGTTGGTCGTGCTGCAGTTCGCGATGGCGGTCGCGCTGCTGGCAAGTGCGGGCCTGCTCATGCGCAGCTTCGCCAATGTGCTCGAACAGAGCCCCGGCTTCAGCAGCGACAATGTGTTGAGCGCCGCCGTCTCGTTGCCGCACGAGAAGTATGCCGATGATGCCGCGCGCGCTGGCGTGATGGCGCGCGTGCTCGAGGCCGCGCGCAACCTGAGTGGGGTCAGCGCAGCGGGCCTGGTCGATGTGCGCCCGCTCTCCGGCAACAACGCCGGCTCGAGCTATGCGATTGGCGGGCTCGTCGACGAGGGCGCTGCGGCGCATGCGTTCGCGCGCACGGTCGATGAGGACTACTTCAAGGCGATGGGCATCCCGCTAGTGCGCGGGCGTACCTTCACGCAGGCGGACTGGAACAGCAAGAACCAGGTCGCCGTCGTCGACGAGCTGTTCGCGCACAAGCGCTTTCCGAATGGCGATGCGCTCGGACAGATCCTCGACCTCGATCGCCCTGGCGTGACCGGCAAGCAATACACGATCGTCGGCGTCGTCGGCACCGTCAAGAACAGCGATCTGGCCGAGCAGGCGCAACAGGAAACCTTCTATCTCGATTTCGGCCAAGCGCCCACCGACACCGTCGTGCTCGTACTGCGTAGCTCGACCGATCCGGGCATGCTGGCCGAGCCGCTGCGCGCGGCGCTGCGGGCGATAGACCCGGAGCAACCCTTGTTCGACGTGATGACGCTGGACCAGCGCGTGCAGCTGTCGCTGACGGCGCGGCGTGTACCGATGCAGCTGATCGGCGTATTCGCGGCGGTCGCCCTGCTGCTCGCGGCGATCGGCATCTATGGCGTGCTGGCCTTCGCAGTCACGCAGCGCACCAGCGAATTCGGCGTGCGCATGGCGATTGGCGCCGATGGCGCGAGTATCCGTCGTCAGGTACTCGGCGACGGCGCGCGGCTGGCCGCGATCGGCCTCGGCCTGGGAGTGCTCGGCGCAGTCGCGCTCGGTCTCGTTCTCAAGAGCCAGTTGTTCGGCGTCGGCAGCATCGACCTGCCGAGCCTCGCGATCGTCATCGGCGTGCTTGCCGCCACGGCGTTCGCCGCGTGCTGGCTGCCCGCGCGACGTGCCGCGGGCGTCGCGCCGATGGAAGCCTTGCGCAATGAATGATCCGCTTTCGACCCACTTGGCGACGCCTGCGACCCTGATCGCGCCCGACTTTTCTCGCAGGTGATTGCATGAATCTCTTCGAATGGCGGCAGGCCCTGCTCCGGCTTGTGCGCAGCCCGGCGTTCAGCGCGACCTCGGTGCTGTTGCTCGCGATCGCTGGCGGCACCTTGATGTGCGTCTTCAGCGTGGTCTACGGCGTGCTCTACAAGCCGTTGCCCTACCCGCGTTCCGAAGACCTGCTTTCAGTGCAGTCACGCGTGCTCGACCTGCTCCTGGATACCGGACTCTCGGTACCGTTGCGCGACGAGATTGCCGCGCACGCACGCACGCTCGATGGCATCGCCCTCTATCGCACCAGCGAACGGGCGCTGCGCGACGAAGGCGGTCGGCGGACCGGTTCGTTGGCGGTCGCAAGCGTCGAACCGGCCCTGCTCGATCTGCTCGGCACGCAGCCGCTGCTCGGACGCGCCTTCACCGGCGAAGATGCCTCCGCTGCCGCCCGGAGTGCGATCCTGTCCTGGGATGAATGGCAGCAGGGTTTCGGCGGAGCGCCCGCGGCGATCGGGCGCGAGCTGCGCGTCGGCGACGACGTGTATCGCGTGATCGGCGTGATGCCGCGTGGCTTCGCATTTCCGTCCCAGCGGACGCGGCTGTGGCTGCCGCTCGGATTCAGCGCGGAGCAACGGGCGCGCGAACACGCCGGCAGCTTCGACGGAACGCTCGCGATCGCGCGCGCGCAACCGGGGGCAAGCCTCGCCGAAGTGACCGCCGACCTCGAAAGCATCGCCAAGACGACGCCCGAACTCAGCGCCGCGTTCGGCAGCAAGTTCCGCATACTGGCCGAGCCCATGAGAACGCTTTGGGTCGGCGAACGACGGCAGGCCCTTCTGCTGATGCTGCTTGCCGCCGTGACGCTCTGGCTGGTCACCGCTGCGAACGTCGCCAACCTGTTTCTCGCCCGCGCGCTGTCGCGCCAGCACGCGACGGCAATCACGGCTGCGCTTGGCGCCACCGCCTGGCAGCGCACTCGGGCAGTCGCGTTGGAGGCCACACTCCTCTGCGTGGCCGGCGCCCTGCTCGGCTGCACGCTGCTGCCCGCCGGCCTGGAACTGCTGCGCCGTTTCGATCTGCTGCCCGCCGACATCCCGCAGGCGATCGGCGTCGATGCGCCGACGCTGACCACGATGATCGCGCTGTCCGCCGCGATGGGCCTGTTGTTGACCCTCGCAGGCCTGTCCGCACTAGGCGGCAATCTCAACGCCATGCTCCGCCGCGGCGGCTCGCGCCAGACCGCCGACGGCGCCGCGCAAAAGGTCCGCCAGAGCCTTGTGGTGGCACAGATCGCACTGACGGCCGCCTTGCTCTTCGGCATCGGCGTGCTGCTGCGCAGTTCGCGCAACCTGCTCGCCGAAGGGATCGGCTTCCAGCGCGACCATTTGCTGTACGCGGGGCTCGACGACTTCGTTCCAGCGACGGCGGCGCCGGCACTGCGCGCCGCGCGCCTGGCGACGTTGGTCGAGCAGGCACGCACGATACCCGGTGTCGTTGCCGCCGGCCTGGGTAGCATGCTGCCGTTCGGCACCGGCACGAGTTCGACCAACTTCATACCGCCCGGACAGGAAGGCACCACGGAAAAGCCGATCGGCTACAACCCGATGGTCGATGGCGGTTATTTCGCCGCGCTCGGCTTGCCGATCACGCTCGGGCGCGGATTCACCGCTGACGAGATCCGTTCGCACGCGCCGGTCACGATCGTCGACGAACTTTTCGTGCAGCGCTACCTTGCGGGCACGGATCCGCTCGGCCGCCATTTCTCGATTCCGCCCGGGCCGGACCTGCCGACCCGATCCGTCGAGATCGTCGGCGTCGTGCCCACGCTGAAGCAGCGCGCGCTCGACGAAGCCTTCGACCATGTGTCGATCTACCAGCCCGATCCGGCACCTCCCTATGCCGCGCTCGCCTTGCGCACCGTTGCCGAGCCGGGGTTGCTCGCAGCACCGCTCAAGGCGCTCGGCGAGGACATCGCACCCGGCGACACGCTGGGGCCGCTCGTCACGCTCGACGAGCGGATCACTGACTCGCTGCGCGAGCGTACGCGCCTGGATACCTTGCTCAGCCTGCTCGGCACCGTGGCGCTGGCGCTCGCCGCGGTCGGACTGTATGCCGTACTCGCCTATGCGGTCCGTCGGCGCCTGTCGGAGTTCGGCGTGCGCATGGCCCTGGGCGCGCGCGCCGCTACGCTGCTGCGCACGGTGCTGACACAAGGCCTCGGATTGATCGGTGCGGGACTGCTGATTGCACTGCCACTGGAGTACGCGTTCGCGCGAGTCCTGGCGCATCGGCTCTACCACGTCGGCGCATTCGACGCGTTCACGCTCGTCCTCGTCGCCGCGACGCTGGCGTTCGCCGGCCTCGCGGCGTGCTGGCTGCCGGCACTGCGCGCTTCACGCGTCGATCCCGTCATCGCGCTGCGCGACGAATGAAGCGCTCATCAGGAGGAACCCAAGCCGTGTCGTTGATCGAACTGCGCAACGTCGAAAAATCGTTCCCCCTCGCCGGCAGGCGCCTCTGGGTGCTGCGCACTATCGACCTCGACATCACAGAATGCGAGTTCGTCGGCGTGCTGGGGCCTTCCGGCACGGGAAGCCAACGCAGGCTCTGCGCAATGAATGATCCGGAGTTCCGATGATCGCCTTTCTCGCCGAGCTGAAGACGGCGGCACGTTCCATCGCGACCCGGCCCGCGTTCGCGGCGCTGGTGATCGGCGTGCTCGCCGCCGGTCTTGCCTGCGTGATCTTCATGCTCGCCGTGCTCGACGGATTCCTGATCCGACCGCTGCCGTTCGCGCAGCCGCAGCAGCTGCTGCAGGCCGGATTCCACGGCGACGGTGGCCTCGGCGACGTATTCCCGGTGACCAGCCGGGACTTCCTGCAGATACGCCGGCAACTCGATACGAGCGCGCAGGTCGCCGGCGTCGCGCGCTCGACGATCAATCTGAGCGATGTCGATCGAGCGGAGCGCTACAACGGCGGCCATGTCAGCGCGAACCTGTTCCAGCTGCTCGGCGTCGCTCCCCTGCTCGGCCGCGACTTCGCGGCAGCCGACGAACGCCCCGGCGCGCCCGCTGTCGTGATGCTGTCGTACGAACTCTGGCAGGGCCGCTATGGCGGCGATGCAGCCATCATCGGACGACAGATCCGCGTCGACGCCAAACCGGCCACGGTGATCGGCGTGATGCCCGAGAATTTCAGCTATCCACGCCGCGAACTGGTCTGGATTCCGGCAGCGCTGGCCGACGGCATGGCGGCGGACGACTATGCCTATTGGTTGGTCTTGCGCCGCCGCGAGGGCATCGGCGATGTCGCCGTGACCGCCGCCTTCGAAACCTGGTTTGCGGATGCGGCCAAGGCGGAACCCGACCGCATGCGCAGCCTGCGCCCGCGTGTCGAACCCTTGTCCGACATGGTGATGGATCGCACGACGCGCAGCATGCTCGGCTACATGCTCGTCGCGGTCTGCATGGTTCTGCTGATCGCCTGCGCAAACGCGACCAACCTGCTGCTGACGCGCACGCTCGGGCGACGCCAGGAACTGGCCGTGCGCGTCGCGCTCGGTGCGAGCCGCGCGCGCCTGATCCTGCATCTGTTCGCCGAGAGCCTGCTGCTCAGCGTGATCGCTACCGGCATCGCCCTGCTGCTGGCGCAAGCCGGCCTGCACTGGCAGCAGAGCCTGTTGCGCCAGTCCGAATTCAGCCTGCTCTGGCTGCGCTTCGAGATCGACCCCGCGGTGTGGCTGTTCGCGCTCGCGGCGGCGCTGGTGACCGCTGCCCTGACCGGCGTCCTGCCAGCGCTGCGTGCCGGCGAAAGTGCGCTCGGCGGCGGATTGCGCGATGCCGGTCGCGGCATTGCCGGCGGCTCGTTCGCGCGCGCGAGCCGCGGGCTGGTGATCGGCGAGATTGCGCTCTCCTGCGCGCTGCTGATCTGCCTCGGCACGCTCGTTCGTGGCATCGCCCTGCTCGACGGCACCGACCTCGGCATCGACACCGATCATCTGCTGACGGCGCGCATCAGTCTGCCGCTCACGTCGTATCCGGACGACGCTTCGCGCTTGCACATGTACGAACATCTGGCGGATCGCCTGCGCGCCGATGCCACGGTCGTCGATGCCTCGATCGGCACCGTGCTGCCCGGCACCTGGTACAACGAATCGCACGATCTGCTGGCGGCCGGCGACGTGCCGGGAGACGTCGAGCTGCCGCAGGTGAGTTCCGGCGCCGTCGACGACCATTTCCTCGCCGCCTACGGCATCGGGCTGCAACAAGGGCGCTTCTTCGACGATCGCGATAGCGCCGAAGGCCCGCGCGTCGCCGTCGTCGATCGCCAGTTCGCGCAACGCTATGGCGGCAACGGCGGCGTGCTCGGTCGCCGCTTTCGCTTCGATCCACGCGATCCGCAGGGAGCCGTCGTCACCGTGATCGGTGTCGTCGGCGCGCTGAAACTCAATGCGCCGGGCGAATCACAACAGCCGGTCGTACTGACTCCGCTGCGCCAGGGCTTGTACCGCATCGCCAGCATCGGCGTGCGCACGCGTGGCGACGCCAACCTGTTCGCAACCCGCCTGCGCGACATCACCGCCGAAGTGGACGCGGACACGCCGCTGTACTGGATACGCGACTACGCCGCGGTGATCAGCAACACCCATTTCGGCGAGCACATCGTCGCGCAAACCTTCGCCCTCTTTGGCTTGATCGCACTCGTGCTCGCCGGTGTCGGCCTGTACGGCGTGACCGCCTTCGGCGTCGACCAGCGTACCCGCGAAATCGGCGTGCGCCGCGCGCTTGGCGCACCCGGCGGGCCCCTGCTGCGCAAGCTGTTCGCGCGCAGCTTCGCGCAACTCGGCATCGGTATCGCCATCGGTGTCGGCGTCGGCATCCCGTTTTCACGCCTGCTCAGCGGTTCGCTGCGAACGATCGAACACGGCAACCTGGCCGTCGTACTCGGCGCGCTCGGCGTGCTGATCGTCGCGACCGGATTCGCGGTTGCCGTACCTGCCCTGCGCGCCTTGCGTGTCGATCCGATGATCGCGCTGCGGCACGAATGAAATGACCTGCCACCCCATGGAATCGACACCGTGTCCCTGATCGAACTGCGCAACATCGAAAAATCCTTTCCGCTGGCCGGCGGTCGCGTCTGGGTGCTGCGCCAGATCGGACTCGACATCGAGACCGGCCAGTTCGTCAGCATCATGGGCCCGTCCGGCGCCGGCAAGAGTTCGCTGCTGAACGTACTCGGCCTGATGGACCACGATTGGCAGGGCAGCTATTCGCTCGACGGCAGTGCGGTCGAGAAGCTCAACCCGAAACAGCGCCAGACGCTGCAACGCGAGAAGGTCGGCTTCATCTTCCAGCACTACCACCTGATCGACGATCTCAAGGTGTGGGAAAACCTGGACCTGCCGCTGCAGTACCGCGACGTGCCGGCGAAGGAACGTGCGGCGCGCGTCGGCGACCTGCTCGATCGTTTCCAGATCGTCGGCAAGAAGGACCTCTATCCGAACCAGTTGTCCGGCGGCCAGCAGCAACTCGTCGCAGTCGCGCGCGCGGTGATCACGCGGCCTGTGCTGCTGCTCGCCGACGAACCGACCGGCGCCCTGCATTCCAGCCAGGCGCGCATGATCATGGATCTGCTGCATGAACTGCATCAGGGCGGCATGACGATCGTGCAGGTCACCCACAACGAGCCCTTCGCGCTGGAGGCGCAGCGTGTCGTGCGACTGGCCGATGGCTGGATCGAAAAAGAGGCCACGCCGGCGCACGTCCTATAATTGCGGCGACCCGTCGACCGATGAACGCCAGGCTGATGATGAAGACCCGATCCGCACGACGACGCCACCGAGCATGAGCATCCTCATCGCCGACGACCAGCGCGACATTCGCGAAGCGCTGCGCCTGCTGCTGAAGGCCGAAGGTATCGGGTGCGTCGTCGTCGACGGTCCGGCCGCGGCACTCGATGCCGTGCGCAAGCAGCGCTTCGACGCCGTGCTGATGGATCTCAACTACACGCGCGATACCACCTCGGGTGCCGAAGGGCTCGAACTGCTGCGCGATCTCAAGAAACTCGACACCGACCTGCCGGTGATCGTGATGACGGCCTGGGGCACGATCGATGTCGCCGTCGAGGCGATGCGCGTGGGCGCTGGCGATTTCATCGAGAAGCCGTGGGACAACACGCGCCTGCTCAGCGTGCTCGGCAACCAGCTCGCGCTCGCGCGGGCGCGCCGGAGCGAACGCAAGCTGGCCGCCGAAAACGCCCTGCTGCGCGCCGACGCGGATGAGGATTTCATCGCTGCCTCGGCGTCCATGCGCACGTTGCTCACGACCCTGCAACGCGTCGCCCCCTCCGACGCGAACGTCTTGATCCTCGGCGAGAACGGCACTGGCAAGGGCGTCGTCGCACGCAAGCTGCACGAGGCCTCGAAACGCTCGGCGGCGACCTTCGTCAAGGTCAACATGGGCGGCATTCCGGAAAGCGTGTTCGAAGCCGAAATGTTCGGCCATGTGCGCGGTGCGTTCACCGATGCGAAGAGCGATCGCATCGGGCGCTTCGAACTTGCCGACGGCGGCACCTTGTTTCTCGACGAAATCGCCAACATTCCGCTGGCGCAGCAACCGAAGCTGCTGCGTGTGCTCGAAGATGGCGAACTCGAGCGGGTCGGTTCGTCGCGCACGTTGAAGGTCGACGTGCGCCTGGTGTCGGCCACCAACGCCGACCTCGCCGCCGATGTCGCACGCGGCGCGTTTCGCAAGGACCTGATGTTCCGCCTCAACACGGTCGAACTGCATCTGCCGCCGCTGCGTGAACGCGACGACGACATCCCCCTGCTCGCGCAAGCCTTCCTCGCACGCTTCGCCGCACGCTATCAGCGCGAGGATCTGCGCTTCGCGCCGTCGGCGCTGCGCGCGCTGAAGCACTATGCGTGGCCCGGCAACGTGCGCGAGCTGTCGCACATCATCGAACGTGCCGCGCTGATGGCCGATGCCACCCTGCTCGACGAGGAGGCATTGAATCTGAAGCCGCCAGCACCGCATGACATCAGTGGCGCGGCGGCGCTGGCGGCGAGCGAGTCGCTGAGCGTCGAGCAGGCCGAGGAACGCATGGTACGGCAGGCGCTGGAACGCACCGGCGGCAACATCCAGCGTGCCGCGACTCTGCTCGGCTTGAGCCGGCCGTCGTTGTACCGGCGGCTGCAGAAGTACGGCATCGAGCAGCCAGGCGCGTGAGTCCCGGCGCCCGCCGCTGGAACTACGAAAACCGTCTACTCGCCGGTATCGTCCTGGTCGCGCTGCCGGCCCTGCTCGCGTTCGCGTTTGCACTGTATTTCGCTCACGGGCTGCGCTGGTCGAGCGCGCTGGCGTGGCTGGCGGTGGCGACGTTGACGCTGGCGCTGGCGTTCGCCTTGCGGCGGCGAGCAGTGTTTCCGTTGTACACGCTGTCGAACCTGCTCGAAGCGCTGCGTGAAGGCGATTACAGCCTGCGCGGCGCGCGCGCTCGTCGCGGCGATGCGGTCGGCGAAGTGGTGTGGGAGATCAACACGCTCGCGCACACGTTGCGCGAACAGCGCCTGTCGGTCGAGGAGAAAAGTGCGTTGCTCGGCAAGGTCATCGCCGCGCTCGATCTGGGCGTACTCGCATTCGACCCGCAGCGCCGGCTGCAGCTGGCAAACCCGGCCGCCGAGCGTCTGCTCGGTGCGCCGTTCGAAAAACTGGTCGGGCGCAGCGCCGATGAGCTCGCGATCGGCGACTGCCTCAGCGGCAACGATGCGCAGATACTTGAACGCAGCTTTGCCGGCGGCAGCGGACGCTGGGAGATCCGTCGCACGCGCTTTCGCGAGAACGGCCGGCCGCATGACCTGATCGTCATCAGCGACCTCAGCCGTGCATTACGCGAAGAGGAGCGCCTGGCCTGGCAGCGCCTGCTGCGCGTGCTCGGCCACGAACTCAACAATTCACTGGCGCCCATCCGATCGATGGCGGCAACGGTCTCCAAGCTGATCGACGTCGAGCCGGCGCCGGACGATTGGCGCGACGACGCACGCAGTGGCCTCGAGGTCATCGGCGCTCGCGCCGAGGCGCTGGCGCGCTTCATGGCGCGCTACACCGCGCTGGCACGGCTGCCGCCGCCGAACCGGCGCGACATCGCGTTCGACCAACTCGCGCTGCGCGCGGCGCGGCTCGAACAGCGCATCGAGGTTCGGCTCGGCGCCGGCCCCGCGTTGCGCGTCAACGTCGATCCGGATCAGGTCGAGCAGGCCTTGATCAATCTGATCCAGAACGCGACCGATGCGGCGCTGACCGGGACGGGCGATGTGCAGCTGAGATGGTGCGTCGATGGCGATCAATTGACGGTCGAGATCCTCGACGATGGTCCCGGGCTGCCGCCGAGCGAGAACCTGTTCGTGCCGTTCTTCACCACCAAGCCCGGCGGCTCCGGCATCGGCCTCGTGCTCGCTCGCCAGATCGTCGAACAGCATGGCGGCGCATTGACGCTGGAGAATCGCCTCGACGCACGCGGCTGCGTCGCGCGCGTGCGCCTGCCGCTCGGCTGAACCGTCTCAGGCGTCGGCGAACGCGAACGCCAGCACGTCGCGGATGTCGTCGCTGCCGGCAAGACACATCAACAGACGTTCGATGCCGAGTGCGACGCCGGCACAATCCGGCAAGGCATCGAGCACGCCGAGCAGGCGTTCGTCGAGCGGCAGTTCGCGCTGGCCGCGTCCACGTCGGCGCGCGTTGTCGTGCTCGAAGCGGGCCCGCTGTTCGGCCGCGTCGTTCAATTCGTGATAGCCGTTGGCCAGTTCGTGCGGCCCCAGATACAGCTCGAACCGCTCGGCCAATGGCGGTTCGCCGGCGCGGATTCGCGCCAGTGCGCTCTGGGTCGCGGGATAGTCGTAGATCAGGCTGATGCGATCGCGCGGAAACAGCGGCTGCAGGCGATGCGTGATCAGCAGGTCGAGCCAGTCGTCGCGAGTGAGACCTTCGGCCTTGATGCGTACGCCCGCCAGCGGTGCCTGCAACTGCTCGATCGTTGCGTCGAACGGATCGAGGTCGAGTTCGCCGATGAACCATTCCCGATAGCTGCGCTTGGACACGTCGGCGTGGCGGCCAAGGAGCGTAAGTGCGGCTTGCACCAGCGCGATCGTCTCGTCGATCAGGCGATGATGATCCCAGCCGACGCGATACCACTCGAGCATCGTGAACTCGGGGTTGTGCCGACGCCCCGCTTCGCCGTTGCGGAACACGCGACCGAGTTCGTAGCAGTCGCCGACGCCAGCCGCGAGCAGGCGCTTCAACGGATACTCCGGCGACGTGCGCAGCCAGCGTTCGCGCGAGCCTGCATCGATGTGGCCGCTGAAGCTCGTGCCGAAGCTCTCGATGTTCGGTTCGGTGTTGCCGGCAGCGGACAGGATCGGCGATTCGACTTCGAGCACGTCGCGCTCGGCGAAGAAGGCGCGGATGCGCGTGTAGAGGCGCGCGCGCAGGCGCAGGGCGTCGAGTCGCCGCGCCACGCTGGCTGCCGGGTCGTTCATCCGTCGAAACTTGAAGTCGATGCAGATGGGCGAGTTTACGATGTCACGGCAGCCCGTGCCTTGCACGGACCATACGCTCGACGCACGCTTGCCGTGATCACGCGCATGGCGCCGATGCGCGACGACACGACTCACCCGCGCGCCGTCAGTGCCGCGCTGCCGCCGTCTTCTCGCGCAGCGCCTTGAATTCGGAGCCGGCCTTCCATTCCGGCCAGCGCGACGAATCGGCAAGCTCGTGGCCGATGGCGGCCATCAGGCCGATGTCCTCAACGACGCCATCGAGGCTCCATTGCGGACCGTAGGCATCGCAGGGTTGGTGGTAGCACTGGCCGGTGTAGTCGTCGACCCACTTCTGCCCGGCTGCGCGGCCGCCGTCGACGAGGTCGGAGGCGCCGGCGATGCCCATCAGCAGCAGCACCGGCACGCCGTGCTTGGCAAACGAGAAATGATCGGCACGATAGAACAGGCCACGCTCGGGCAGACTTTCCGCTGTCACGACACGTCCTTGCGCCCTGGCGGCGCGCGCGAGGTCATCTTCGAGCGTGTCCTGTCCCGCACCGACGAGGATCACGTCACGCGCCTTGCCCGCGGTCTGCAGGATGTCGATGGTCAGGTTGGCGACGGTCTTGTCCATCGGATAGACCGGATCCAGCGCATAGGCCTCCGACCCGAGCAAGCCGCGTTCTTCTGCGGTCCAGACGCCGAACACGACGCTGCGCTTCGGTGGCGACAGCGCCTTGAACAGGCGCGCGATCTCGAGCAGGCCGGCGACGCCGATGCCGTCGTCGTTGGCGCCGCGGCGGATCGTGTTGCCGTGCGCGTCGGGCGGTCCCTTGCCGTAGGCGTCCCAATGGGCGCCGTAGAAGACGACCTCGTCGGGCCGTTCGCTGCCCGCGATCTTCGCCAGCACGTTGTGGCTTTCCACCACTTCGTGGACCACCGGGATATCGGCGGAGAACGTGGCGCCCTTCAGCAGCAGCGGATGGAAATCGGCACGGCGTGCCGCCTTGCGCTGCGCCGCGAAATCCTGGCCCGCGTCGGCGAACAGCTTCACCGCCGTCTCGCCGGTGATCCAGCCCTGCAATGCAAGGCAGGTCAATCGATCCGGCGCGCGCACGATGTCGTAGTTCTCGCCCTGCGGACTGGTCACTACGTTCCAGCCATAGCCCGCACCCGGCGTGTCGTGCACGATCAGCGCACCGATCGCGCCACGACGCGATGCTTCCTCGTACTTGTAGGTCCAGCGGCCGTAGTAGGTCATGGTCTTGCCGCCAAAACGGCCGCTGACGGGCTCGTCCTTGGTCGCCTCGAAATCCGGATCGTTGACCAGGATCACGGCGACCTTGCCCTTGAGGTCGACGCCCTTGAAGTCGTCCCACTGGCGTTCGGGCGCGCTGACGCCGTAGCCGACGAAGACCAGCGGCGCGCGGTCGATCAGCGCGCGGTCGTCCGGCCGGATCGTCGACAGATACACCTGCTTGCCGCGTTGCCACGGTTGTGCGATGCCGCCGATCGTGACCGCCAGCGTTTTCGGCTCGCCGAGCCGGGTGTGCAACAGAGGGGCGGCCTGCAGCCAGCTGCCGTCCTTGCCGCCCGGCGCAAGCCCGAGCGACTGGAAGCGCCCGATCAGATAGCCCACCGTGCGCTCCTCGCCCGGCGTGCCCGGCGCGCGACCTTCGAAGAAGTCCGAGGACAGCACCTGCACCGTATCGGCGATGCGCGCGGCATCGGGTTGTTGCGCGATGGCAGGCAGGGTCACAAACGCGAGCAGCATGGCCGGAAGCAGGCATTTCATGGGCAGGTGACCTGTTGGGTTGCTTGAGGTGAGCGACACTGGGCAGCGATCGGCTCAGGCGGGGCCCGCGTAGAGGCCTGGATTGCGCTCCGGGTAGCTTTCGTAGACGTGCTCGAACAGCGCCGCGCATTTCTGCCGGTAGAGGTCCGGCGTGTAGGCGCGCGGCAGGCCCAAATCGAGCGTGTCCTCGATGGCCAGCTTCAGCGACGAGCGCGCCGCCGCTTTCTGCCGCCAGTCGAGTACGAGCAGTGCCTTGAGGCGGACGAGCAGATCGCGCGCGACCCTCTTCACTTCGGCCCGTTCCTCCGCAGCGAGTTCGGGCGCAGGGCGCGTCAGGATATCGAAGACCACCAGTTCCTCCTCGCTCAGGTTCTCGCGCACGTGCCGCTGTTGCTCGTCGCTCAGGCTGCTGGAGAGCTTCAGCAGGTCCTCGAACAGTTTCTCGATGCTGCGGCTGCCCGCGTTGTAGCTTTCGATCAGCTCGTCGAACTTGTCGGCGAAGTTGGCGCGCGTGCGATTGAGCTGGATCAGCTTGTCGAGCTGGGCGCGGATCGCGGCCTTCAGCACTTCAAGCTCGGTGTTCTTGTGCCTGGAATTCCTGAAGCGATTGGCCAACGCCTCGAAATTGATTTTTGAGAGGTCCAGCGCCGGCGGGCCTTCCTCGCGGATTTCGTGGCCGGTGATCGACGCATCCAGCAGCGCATTGATACCGGCCATCACCTGCGAGATATCCGGCGGATTCGGGTTGAGCTTGGCGCGGATGGCCGCCGCTAACGCGGCGAGGCCGGCGACGCGATGGGCGAACTCCAGCGCGACCGGATCCGGCTTGACCGCGTGGTACAGCGTGCTGACCAGGCGCTCATGCGCGAGGAAATCGCGCCGTAGCGTGTCCGGCGAAATCAGCGCGTTGATGGCGTCTTCCATCTGCTGCAAGCGCTCGAGGGTGCCCACGCTGAGTGCCTCGATTTCAGCGAGCAAGACGCCATGCAGGGCGCAGAAGGCGCTGGCGTCGCCGACGGCCTGACGCAATGCCAGCACCAGTTGCTGCTTGTCCTTGACCGGGTTCTTGCCGTCCTTGCCTGCGCCGTAGATGGCCAGCGCCTTTTCCAGCGAGGCGAACACGTTGGCGTAGTCGACGATCACGCCGCTGTGCTTGCCGGGAAACACGCGATTGGCGCGCGCGATGGTTTGCATCAGCGTGTGATTGCGCATCGGCTTGTCCAGATACACCGTCGAACAGCTCGGCGCATCGAAACCGGTCAGCCACATGGCGCAGACGAAGACGATGCGCAACGGATCGTCCACGTCCTTGAATCGGTCGTCGAGCCCAGGCAGCGACTCGTTCATGCGCCTGCGATGCGGCTCGATGTCCAGCTTCAGCGCCCGCATCTGCGCGATTTCGTTCTGCCCGGGCGAGACGATCACCGCCATGTCGGTTGAGTTCAGCACCTCCAGCTGCGCCTTCAGCACGGCCTTGCGCACATCGCGTCGCGCCAGCTCGGCCGTCACTTCGCCGCCGCGCGGCTGGTAGGCCAGCTCACCGAGTTCGGTCTGCACGCGTTCGGTTTCCGCTGCCCAATGCGCCCTCACCTTGTCGTGCATCTTCAGCGCCGTGGCTTTATCGATCGACACCACCATCGCCTTGCCGACCCGCTCGCCCAAGGCACCGCGCCCAAGGAAATGCCGCACGATGTCCCGCGCCACCGTGTCGAGGCGGTCGTCGCGCGTGATCAGGTGGTACTGCCGCCCGAGTTCGCGTTCCAGTTTCGTTTCCTGCCCGGGGTCGAGCTCGGCGTCTTCGATCAGCGCGTAGATGTCGTCGTTGAGGTCCGGGTTGACCAGCTGCAACTCGGGTGTGCGGTTCTCGTAGAACAACGGCACCGTTGCGCCGTCCTCGACCGACTGCTGGAAGTCGTAGATCGACACATAATCGCCGAACACCTCGCGCGTGCGCTCCTCGCCGGCAATCAGAGGCGTGCCGGTGAAGGCGAGGAACATCGCCTTCGGCAGCGCGGCGCGCATGTTCAGCGCCAGCGTGTCGTACTGGCTGCGGTGCGCCTCGTCGGTCAGCACGATCACGTCGGAACGGTCGCACAGCACGTCGGGCGTCTGGAACTTGTGCACCAGGGTGAACACGTAGCGATGATTGCCGCGCAGCAGCGCGCGCAGATCCGCTCCGCTGCTGGCGTGGCACGTTTTGCTTTCGGCTTCGCTCACGGCGCCGGCGTTCTTGAACGTGGTTGCGATCTGGTCGTCCAGCTCCACACGGTCGGTCACGACCACGAACGTCCAGTTGCCGACGAGCTTGCGCAGCACCTTCTGCGCGAAGAACACCATCGAGAAACTCTTGCCGCTGCCCTGCGTCTGCCAGAACACGCCGCCGCGGCCGTGGCCGAGCGCGCGTGCCTCCTGCATCGAAGCGATCGCGTTGTTGACGCCGAGGTACTGGTGGTTCTGGCCGAGGATCTTGACCAGCCCGGCCTTGTGTTCGGAAAACAGCGTGAAGTTCTCCACCAGATCGAGCAGGCGAGCCGGATCGCAGGTGCCGCGCAGCATCACTTCGAGCGACACGCGGCGCGGTTCGTCCTCGCGTTCGATGCGCTTCCACTCGAAAAAGCGCTCCCAGTCGGCGGTGAGCGAGCCGACGCGGCTGTCGCTGCCATTGCTGGCGATCAGCAAGGCATTGCTCCAGAACAACGCGGGAATCTGCTGTTTGTAGTGGGTCAGGTTTTCGTCGAACGCGGCGCGTGCCGGCACGCCGGGCTTCTTCAATTCGATCACGACCCACGGCAGGCCGTTGACGAAACCGACCAGGTCCGGGCGGCAGGTGTACAGCGCGCCGATCACGCTGAACTGGCTGACCAGCAGAAAGTCGTTGTTGCGCGGCGTTTCCCAATCGACCACGCGCAGCCGCTCGATCTTCTGCCCGCCGTGCGCGTGATCGGGTACGGACACGCTGACGCCGTCCTTGAGCAGCGAGTAGACCTCGCGGTTGGCGGCCTCCGGCGTCATCGCCGCGCGGTCGCGCGTCAGTTCGTCGATGGCGGTGTCGATCGCTTCCGGCGGCAGGGTCGGATTGAATCGGGTCAACGTAGCGCGCAAGCGCTCGATCAGCACCACCTCGCTGCGCGTTTCGCGACCCAGCGTGCCACCCGCGCCAAAGGTTTCATCCTGCGCCGACAGCGTTTGCCAGCCCAGCGCGGCGAACAGCCCGATGGCGGGCTGCTCGACCAGTTGCTCTTCGCTGTAAGCGTGCGGGCTCATGCGGCATTCAAACCGGCCATCAGGCGCAACTTCCCGATCAGTTCGGGCAGACGTTGCTGGCTCGCGGCATCTCCCGGCAAATGCCCCGGCAACGCCTCGACAAAGGCCGGCTTGTCCAGCAATGCCGCAAAGCGTTCCGCGAGGTAGGCCTGCAACTCGGGCGGGCTCGTCCGGCATTCGTCAAGTAGTGCGGCACGCCCATCGACGATGGCCAACAGATCCTCCAGATCATGGCTGGACAGAAAATCGCCGTTGCCTCGTCCAGAGAAGGCTTCCAGCTTGGTCGCCACGAACACCGGCGCGGCGATCAGCCGAACGTCGAGGCCGCTCGGAAGCCGAATGTGCTGCGATGTTTCCAGTGCCAGCGGATACCAGCGGTTCGAGAAGCCGAGTATCTCATTGAGCGTGGGCATCACATCCACCGCGACCGCCGCTCGGCCTTCGCCGATGCACCAGCGACAGATCGGCGCATCAACGGCCACGTCCTGGACGAAGCCGCGCGCCCGAAGCGCCTCTTCGACCCGGTAATAGTCGCTGCGCGACACGGCCTTGCAGATCAGGTCCACATCGTCCGTGGGCCGGATCGCCGGCGTGGCCGGATCGGTGATCAACAGCCCGGCCACCGAACCACCGACGAATACCAGTTCCGCGCGCAGGCGTTCTCCCAGCCGATCGGCCACGACGTCGAGCAGCGCGATGTTGGGATCATTCGGATTCACGACTGCAAGCGCTGCTCCAGAAATTTGCCCGCCAGCGCACGCTCGCGCGCATTGCCGTCGCGCACCGCATCGAACAAGGCCAGCAGCTCGTACAGCGCCGGATTACGGAGGGCGGCTTCCGGCACAGTCGGATACAGCGGATACAGCGCCATGCCGCGCACCGTGCCGTTCTTGCTCGGCCACACCGGCAGCGGATCGCTGCCCGGACGGATCGAGTCTTTCAACGGTGCCGCGGCGTAGCCGGTCGGCACGCCGCGCGTCAGGCTGCCGCGCGTGGCGGGAAAACAATAGCGTGCGCCGTGCTGGAGGAAAGGGCGCAATGCGGAACGAAGCACCGTCGCTTTGCCGCCGGAATCCTTTTGCGCGAGTTGGGCGGACACCGCACGTTCGACCGCGGCGTGCACTTCCGAAGCAGTCATTCCCAGCTCCGAGCCGAGCGCCGCATAGCTCGGCGCCGGGCCGTGTTCCAGCGCGAGGCGCAGCAGCACCACCAGATCCTGTGGACGCAAGACGATTTGCGGATTGGACTTGGATCGGGCCATGGGGAGCGGTCATTCGCTATTCGCGAATAGCGAATGTACGCCGGGCGGCTCGCATCGGCAAGGGCCGAACCCAGCCAGCGGATCAGACGCCGTGCTGCCTGCGTTTGCGCCGCGCGAACGCGGCAAAGTCGAAGCGCAGCGGCTCGCCGCTGCGTTCTCCTGCGATCAACGCCTTACGCAGGGCCGCGACATACTCGTCACTTGCCTCTTCCCGACGCGCGCCGTTGTCGATCGATCCCGTGTCGTTGGTCAACCGTCCTGCCTGCTGCTGCGCGGTGACCGAGAGGTCCTGCTGATGGGTCACGGTGATGATCTTGCGGACAGACACCTTGCCACTCCCGATTGCGGAACGTCGGCACGCCCTCAAGCGGCCGCTTCGATCGGCCAAGGCTTGATGGCCTTGAGTTCGCCGGCCAGCGCGTCCTTCGCCACTTCCGTGTCGTAGCGTGCCTGGCCGCGCAGCCAGTAGCCGTCGGATAGCCCGAAAAAGCGACACAGGCGCAGGTCGGTATCGGCCGTGATACCGCGGCGACCTGCAACGATCTCCCCGATTCGCTGCGCCGGCACACCGATCTCCTTGGCCAGCCGATAGTTGCTGATACCGAGCGGCGCGAGGAATTCCTCGGCCAGAATCTCGCCGGGATGGACAGGCTTGAGTTTCTTGCTCATGGTGATCCTCCGTCAGTGATAGTCGACGATCTCGACACGTTCCGGCCCGGGCGCCGTCCACACAAAGCACACGCGCCACTGGTCGTTGATGCGGATACTGTGCTGGCCTTTTCGACCGCCTTTGAGCGCCTCCAACCGATTGCCCGGTGGAATGCGCAAGTCATCGAGGCGGCCCGCGATGTCCAGTTGTTCCAGCTTGCGCCGGGGGACCGCCTCGATGGGGATGAAGCGCGGTACGCGCCGTCGCTCGAACAGGGCCTTGGTGTCGTCGCACTTGAACGAGCGGATCGGCATGTCGGAACAGTAACGTTACGCGTTAATAACGCCAAGCGTGACTATGCGGCACGATCGTGCACCGCATGGCCATCCGTGTCCGATCCGACCTCGACGGGGATCTGGCCGGAAAGCAGGCGTGGGAGCAGGAGGTCGCGGGTACGGCGGAGGTTTTGGATTTGCAATGAAAGCATCGCAATTTGTTCTAGCGTGGCCGCAGTAAATTTCGAAAAACACTTCATATTTGCAGAATCGGGAGTTAATAGGTCGATTCGCTCTGCATCCCCTTGAGAAATGAAAGGCTGGGCTGCGCCTCGCCGTGGCCAGAATTCTTGGCCTTCTGTCGCGATGAACAAAAACTCAGTGCTGGTGGATTCGTCTTTTGACCAAAACCGAATGGTGTTCTTGATGCATGACCACTTCCCGCGCGCGAGCCAAGTCTTGCCGCACTGGGCCCCAATCGCGCTCAACACGATGCCCGTTCGGTCGAAATCATAATGTTCAAGTTTCCCGTCTGAGCCCGATGCGCTGTACGCCGGGTAGCCTACATCGACATATGAAGCCTTCGTCGTTGATGTATCGCCCCAACTTATGTCCGCGACATTGCCGAGTTTCTTAATCTCCCAGCCTTGCGGAATCTCGCCAAGGGGGGAAGCGACGCGGGGGTGGTTTTCGTGGCCGGGGAAGCGGAAGTGGACGAACCACTCGCGGTAGAGGGCGCGGGCCATCGACTCCAAAATCTTGATGCGCCGCTGGCTGTTCTCGATAAGTTCGTCGTAGGCCGAAAGAATGCCCACGATGCGTTTTTGGACGGCAAGTGAGGGAACGCGAACTTCTACTTGTTTTAGGACTGTCTGAGTAACAAGGGGCTGGGCGGCGCCCCCAGCATATCTGCTCAAATTTGCATCGGCGAGCAGGTAATACAGAAACTGCGTGTCGATCTGCTCTGTTGCTGGGTAGGCGACCAGCGTGTTATCAGATGCCCAGAACTTTCCTCGGCAATAGACAACCGCTCCGCAATAAGCACCAACTCGCCCTATTACGACACCATTTTCGTGCCGAAACTCATTGCCTCCCCCGATGACTCCATTGGATCCAAACACGGGATATGCACCTTCACCGCCTGGCTTGATGGCTTTGCCGTTGCCAAAGCGCACGATCTCCCCGAGAAGCATCTGATTGGCGGTTGCGATCCTCATCCTCCCAAAACCTCAACCGCGTTCGCAGCAATCGTCCGCTCCAACTCCCGCGCCTGCGCATTCAATGATTCGAGTTCCTCGTTCAGTGCCGCAAACTGCGCCTTGAAATCTTCATCACTCACATCCTCCCCCGGCGCAACGCCGACGTAACGGCCGGGGTTGAGCGACCAGCCCTGCGCTTCGATCTCGGCGAGCGTCGCGGCCTTGCACAAGCCAGGCACGTCGGCATAAGCGGGCTTCTTGCCGAAGATGTCCTTGATCTTCGCCAGCGTCCCGTCGGCGCCGACGGTGGTGTCCAGCGCTTCGCCGCGATACAGCCGCACCAGGTTCGCGATGAAGCCGATCTGCGCCGGCGTCCATTCCCGATGCGCGCGATCCACCTGCCGGTAGATGTGGCGGGCGTCGATGAAGAGCACCGTGTCGGCGCGCTTCGACTTCGCCTTGCCCTTGTCGAGGAACCACAGCGTGCACGGCAACGTGACCGTGTAGAACAGGTTCGGCCCGACCGCGACCATCACGTCGACCGCGCGTGCTTCGATCAGCTTCTGGCGGATGTCCTGCTCCGAGCCACGTGCGTCGGAGGCTGAGTTGGCCATCACGAAGCCGGCGCGGCCCTTCGCGTTCAACGACGAATAAAACAACTGGATCCACAGGTAATTCGCGTTGTCGGTGCGCGGCAGGCCGAACGGGAAGCGGCGACCGGGGCCGACCATGTCCTTCAGCCGTTCCTTGTCGACCGCGTTGACATTGAACGGCGGATTGGCGAGCACGAAGTCGAACTGGCCGGTCGCCGCGTGCGGGTCGTCGTAATAGCTGTTGATGTTGCCGCCGTGGCGGATGTCGCCTTCCAGCCCATGCACAGCGAGATTCAGGCGACACAGGCGGCCGGTTTCGTCGGTCTTCTCCACACCGCAGATCGCGAGTTCGGCCGCCGGGTTTTTCTGGTGCTCGGCGACGAAGCGCGCCGACTGCACGAACATGCCGCCCGAGCCGCAGGCCGGATCGAGAATGCGGCCGTGGAACGGTTCGATGATTTCGGTGAGCAGCTTGACGATGCTGCTCGGGGTGTAGAACTCGCCGCCTTTCTGCCCTTCGGTGCGCGCGAACTCGCCGAGGAAGTATTCGTAGATGCGGCCGAACGCATCGTAGTCGACGGTCGCCGGGATTTCGGAAACCTTCTTCAGCAGCTCCTTCAGCAGCGTGCCGGTGAACAGGTTATAGGTCTTCGGCAGCACGCCCTTCAGCGTTTCGTTGTGCTTCTCGATTTCGCGCATCGCCTCGTTGACGCGCGCGCCGACACTCGCAGCCTCCGGCAGCATCAGCAGATGGTCGTAGCGCGCGTCCGGCGGCAGGTAGAGCACGCCATCGGCGTGATAGGCCGCGGGATCGTCGATGCGGCTGCCGCGGCGGGCGCTGGCGCCGGCCTTTTCCAGCCGCGCGCGTTGTGCGGCAAAGCGGACGTCGGCAAAGCGCAGGAAGATCAGCCCGAGGATCGGGCCGGAATATTCCTGCGCCTTCAGGCCCGAATTCGCGCGGAACTGGTCGGCGGCGTCCCACAGGCGCTTTTCGAGCGTGGCCGTGGCGGTGTCTTTTTCAGAGGGTGCGATCCACTGCAAGCGGTGTCTCCGTGTGATGGATGAAAGGAATGCAACGCCAGACTCGGCGCGTCACGTTCCGGCCAGAAATTCGAGCCATCGCGCCTCGTCCCAGATCTCGACGCCGAGCTCGGTCGCCTTGTCCAGCTTGGAACCGGCGGCTTCGCCGGCGATCACGAAACTCGTCTTCTTCGAGACGCTGCCGGCGACTTTCGCGCCGAGCGCTTCGAGCCGCGCCTTCGCCTCGTCGCGCGACATCGCGCTGAGCGTGCCGGTCAGCACGACGGTCCGGCCTTCGAGCGGACCTTCCGTGGCCGCGCCCGCGTGCGCGACGGCCGCGCTCAAACGCGCGCTGGCCGTGGCACAGCGCGACACGAGCGCGCGACCTGCGTCCTCACGCAGGAAGGCCTGCACCGCGGCAGCGCTGTCCTGCGGCAGACCAGCCGCGAGCAGCGCATCGGCGTCGGCCGCGACGAACGCCTCGATCGAATCGAAGGCGGTGGCGACCTGCTCCGCGCGCTTGGGCGTGAGCTTCGGAATTCCGATCTGCGCAAGCACGTTGCCGGGTTCGAGCGCGCCGCGCAGCTTGGGGCTGGGCGCATGCGCATCGGTGATGTCGACACCGCGCGCGAGCAGATCGTCGATGACCTGCTGATTACCCGACTGCTCGAAGAACGCATCGATCGCACGCGCGACTTCGCCGCCGATGTCCGGCACGAGTTTCAGGATCGGCCACGGCAGATGCCGGATCAGCGCGAGATCGCCGAACCACGCGGCCAGTGCCTTCGCCGTGCTTTCGCCGACGTGCTTGATGCCGAGGGCGTAGAGGAATCGCTCCAGCGTGGTGCGTTTGCTGTGCTCGATCGCCTCGATCAGGTTCTCGGCCCACTTCGTTGCGACCTTGCCGGCCTTGACCCCGCTTTTGAGGACATGTGCCGGCGTGGTGCCGTCGCGCTCGTCGGCGCGGCGCTTCATGTCGAGCAAATCATCGAGCGTCAATTTGTACAAGCCGGCGACCGAATCGAGGTAACCCAGGTCGCCGAGATCCTCGATATAGCGCTCGCCGAGTCCGTCGATGTCCATCGCACGGCGTGCGGCAAAGTGGAACACGGCCTGCGTGCGCTGCGCGGCGCAAGTCAGGCCGCCGGTGCAACGCGCAACCGATTCGCCTTCCTCGCGCACGATCGCCGAATTGCAGATCGGGCAGCGCTCGGGCATGTGCCACGGGGTGGTTTTCTTCGGCCGCAATTCGGTAATCACGCGCACGACTTCCGGAATCACGTCGCCCGCGCGGCGCACGATCACGGTGTCGCCGACGCGCACGTCGAGGCGCGCGACCTGGTCGGCGTTGTGCAGCGTCGCATTGGTCACCGTGACACCGCCGACGAACACCGGCGCGAGGCGCGCGGTCGGCGTCGCCGCGCCGGTGCGGCCGATGTTGACGTCGATCGCCTCGACGGTCGTCTGCTGCTCCTGCGCCGGAAACTTGTGCGCGATCGCCCAGCGCGGCGTGCGGCCGACGAAACCGAGTTCGCGCTGGCCGGCAAGGTCGTCGAGCTTGTAGACGACGCCGTCGATGTCGAACGGCAAGCGGTCGCGCTGTGCGCCGATCTTCATGTAGTAGGCCAGGCAACCCTTCGCGCCATGCGCTGTTTCGATCAGCGGGCTGACCGGCAATCCCCACTCGCGGAATTTCTTCAGGGTCGCCGAGTGCGTCGACGGCAGGCTGCCGCGCTCGACCACGCCAATGGCATAGGCATAGAACGCCAGCGGTCGCTGCGCAGTGATGCGCGGATCGAGCTGGCGCAGCGAGCCCGCGGCCGCGTTGCGCGGATTGACCAGCGGCTTGATCTTGCCCTCCGAGGCACGCGCTTTCTCGTTGTAGCGCTCGAAGCCGGCGCGCGGCATGTAGACCTCGCCGCGCACTTCGAGCACGCCCGGAAAATCCTTGCCGCGCAGTTTCAACGGGATCGCCTTGATCGTGCGCAGGTTCGGGCTGACGTCCTCGCCGGTCTCGCCGTCGCCACGCGTCGCGCCGCGCACGAACAGGCCGTCCTCGTAGCGCAGGCTGATCGCGAGGCCGTCGAATTTCGGTTCGACCGAGAACAAGGGGTTGTCGATCTCGAGGCGCTGCTCGATGCGACGCACGAACTCCTCGACTTCCGCGTCGGTGAATGCATTGCCGAGCGAAAGCATGCGAATCTCGTGATGCACCTCGGCAAACGCACCCGAAGGCGCCGCGCCGACCCGCTGCGTCGGCGAATCCGGCGTTGCCAGTTCGGGGTGCGCGGCTTCGAGTGCGGTCAGCTCGCGCATCAGCTTGTCGTATTCGGCATCCGGTATTTCCGGATCGTCGAGTACGTGATAGCGGTAGTTCGCTTCGTCGATGCGGCCGCGCAGATCGGCTGCGAGTGCGGCGGGATCGGAAGAATGGCTGGCTTTGGTCATGACAGTCGCTGGTTTCACTTGCGGTAACTGCAGGAGCGTCGCGCGACCGGAGCTTCCCACCGCTGCGGTCGCGCGCCAGGCGCTCTTGCAGGGGTTGGCCATGGGTCGCAGGCCGCGCATGCGCCCAGTTTAACGGCTTGCCGCAGGGCGGCGTGACGCGCCGCCGCCGGCCCGTTCACACTCGTGCACATGCCCCCTCGAGGAGACCGCAATGGCGAAGAAGGCCTGGACTGCTTTCCCGTATTCCGACCCGCGTTTCGACTATGCCGGCGACAAGCTCGCCAAGGCCTGGGGCGTGCTGCACGCAGGCGATCAGGAGCCCTACCCCGACGAGAAACGCGTCGCCGCGGTGCTGAAGGCGAACCCAAAACTCGGCAAGGACGCGGCCACGGCAGCCGCTGCGCTGCAAGACGCCTGGCGCGCGTTCCATCGGGGTGATTTCCAGCAGGCCTACGAGGAGGGCGTCCTGCTGAAAGCCCTTGGCGCGTCCGTTGCGGTCAAGGCCGGCGGCATCCATGCGACCTATCTGCTCGACGATGACAAGGCCAAGACCGCACGCTACGACGAACTGATCCGCCTCGCCGACGAGGCGGTTGCAGCACTGCCGGGCGAGGCCAACAGCCACTACCGGCGTGCCTTCGCGATCGGCCGCCTGAGCCAGGCGATTTCGATTACCAAGGCGCTTGCGCAAGGCCTCGCGGGCAAGGTACGCGAGGCACTCGATCGCACGCTCGATCTCGCGCCGAAGCATGCCGAGGCGTACACCGCGCTCGGTCTCTATCACGCCGAAATCGTCGGCAAGGTCGGCGGCATGCTGGCCAAGCTCACGTATGGCGCCAACGCCGGCGATGCCGAGAAGCACCTCAAGCAGGCGCTGAAACTGACGCCGGATTCACCGATCGCCTGGATCGAGTACGGCAATGCGTTGCTGCTCCTGCACGGCGACAAGCGCGAAGACGAAGTGGCCGAAGCCTACGACAAGGCAGCGAAGCTGAAGCCGCGCGATGCGATGGAAGCGCTGGATGCAGCCTGGGCGAAGGAACAGATCGAGTAGGGCTGAGCAGGCCACCACTACTCTTTACAAGGCGAGGCTTTCGCCGCAGACCGCGTGCGTCTACCATCCGGATGTTCTTCACGGGGGTTTCACATGCGTAGAGTACTGCTGGTGCTTGCGATCGCCTTCGCCGGCACGCACGCGGCCGTGGCCGCCGAATGGGTGGTCGAGGCGAAATATCCGGATCATGCGGCGCTGGCCCGCGCGGCCGCGCGATTCGGTCACATCATCGTCGATGACCAGCGCAGCGTACTGCGCGTCGCGACCGACGAAGGCGGCATTCGCGCGCTCGAAGGAGCGGGTCTCACCGTGAGCATCGATCAGGCGGCAACGGCCCGCTTGACGGTGGAAACCGAGCGCGTCGCCGCCGCGCGAGCGCGCATCGCCGCCGGCGGCCTGCCTGTCCTGACCGGCAGCGGTTACGACACGATTCCGGGCTACGAATGTTTCCGCTCCATCGTCGGCACCTACGCGACGATGGACGATCTCGCCGCCAACCATCCCGATATCGCGGCCATCGACGAGATCGGCCCGACCTGGGAAAAGACCCAGGATCCGAACAGCGGATTCACGATGCGCGCGATGCACATCACGAACTTGTCGACCGCGCCCGACGATCCCGAGCGTCCGCGCATGGCCGTGTTCAGCTCGATCCACGCGCGCGAATACGCGCCGGCCGAGGTCGATACGCGTTTCGCCGAATACCTGGTCAATGGCTACGGCGTCGATGCCGAAGCGACCTGGCTGGTCGACCACAATGATTTCCGCCTGATCCTGCTGGCCAATCCGGACGCACGCGTGCTGGCCGAGCAGCAGATCTATCAGCGCAAGAACATGGATACGATCAACGGGCAGTGCAGCGACGAAAACGAATTCTCGCAGCCGGGCGTCGACCTCAATCGCAACTTCCCGTTCCACTGGAACATCACCGACGGCCTGGGCTCCGACAGTGACCAGTGCAGCCAGACCTTCCGTGGGCCCAGCGTCGACGGCAGCGCCATGGTCCAGGGCACACCGGAACCGGAAACGCAGAACCTCGTGCAATACGTCGCCGGCACCTGCGACGCCGACGGCAACTGCAGCGGCGGCTTGTTCGCCGATCGCCGCGAAGGCTCGATGTACGGGACGAACGGTCACGACGACGGCAACGCGGCGCCCGACGACACCACCGGCTTCTTTGTCGACATCCACAGCAATGCCGCACTCGTGCTGTGGCCATGGGGCGACACATCGAGCGCCGCACCGAACCAGGTTGCGCTGCGCACGTTCGGCCGTCGCATCGCGTACTTCAACCAGTACACACCGGAGCAATCGGACGAGCTCTATGCGACCGATGGCACCACCGACGACACGATGTATGGACTGCTCGGCGTGCCAGGTTTCACCATCGAGACGGACGGATTCGACTTCTTCCAGGATTGCGGATCGTTCGACGCGAGCACCGCGCCGGACAATATCGCCGCGCTGAGCTATGTCGCGCGTGCGCTGCACGCGCCTTATCGCCTTCCATCAGGACCCGATGTGTCCGGTCTCGCGGCGACGACGCCTGTCGACGGCGGTGCGGGCTTGACCGTCACCGTCACCGCGACGATCAGCGATCTCAACTACAACCAGAGCAATGGCAGCCAGACGACGTATCCGATCGCCGGCGCGAGCGCCTATCTGGACGCCTTGCCGTGGCAGACGGACGCCACACCGATTGCCCTGTCGGCTGTCGATGGCAGTTTCGACGAGAAATCGGAAGCAGTCACCGGCACGATCCCGCTCACCGGTGTCAGTCCGGGCCGCCACCTGTTGTACGTTCAGGGCGTGAATACGCTCGGCGGCGGTCGCGGTACAACCGGTACGCCCAACGCCGTGTTCATCGACGTCCCGGTCGATTCGAACGATGTGATCTTCGACGATGGCTTCGAGAGCCCGTGATCGCGGCAATCGTCCCGGCGCCGCACGGCGCCCGCGACAGCAACCGGATGCGGTGACTGTCGCGAACGGATTCGAAGGACGCTGGGCATCGGGACGCGGCGCCAGCGTTCGATCGGATTTTCGCGGATGGCTGTGCGGCTTGAAACCCTGACCGCACGGCTCTCAGCCGTCGCTCACGCGGACACGAGTGCGCCCGATACGACCAGTTCGCACATCGCTCGCACATCGCCATCCATCGCCCGATCGCGCGACATGAACGCGATGCGTTCGCGGATCTTCGCGTGCGCCTTCGCGACGGCGGTGCCGCCGTGGAAATCTGTCGCCTGCGCAAGCGCCTCGGTGAGCGCCTGCACTTCGGCTTCGAATTGCGCGCGCGAGGCGTGCTCTGTGTGCGGCGCGTTGGCGATCTTGCCGGCGAGCGCACGCCAGTCGCCGCGCTTGGCCAGGCGACGCGCCGCGTTCAACATGTCCTGGCGATAGTCGAGCGCCTGCGCGGCGGTGTAGAGCTCCATCGCCAGCACGTGGCCCAGATCCTCGGTCATCTCGAGCACGTGACGCGCTTCGTTGGCGCCCATCGAGACATGGTCTTCGGCATTCGCGCTGGTCGGAATCGAATACACCGAGGCCGGGTGCGCGCGCGTTGCCAGATCGTTGACCAGCGCCGCCGCGGTGTACTGCACGATCATGAAACCGGAGTCGGTCGCGTCCTCGTTGCCGATCAGGAACGCCGGCAGCCCGTCATTGGTGGCCGGATCGACCAACTTGTTCAAGCGCCGCTCGGAGATCGATGCGAGCACCGGAATCGCGGCTTTCACGTAGCTCATCGCAAGCGCGAGCGGCATGCCGTGGAAGTGACCGGCCGAGACGACCTGGTCCTCGATGACCTCGGCGTTGTCGGCGTCCGGGAAGATCAGCGGGTTGTCGGTGACCGAGTTCAGCTCGATGTCGAATACGCGCGCGGCCTGCGCGATCGCATCGCGCACGGCGCCATGCACCTGCGGCATGCAGCGCAGACAGTAGGCGTCCTGCGGCTGATGCTTCTTGCCGCCCTTGAACGGCAGGAAGCGCTGATAGAACGTTTCGCGGCCGTGGCGCTGGCTCGGCGGCACATAGTCCCAACAGATGTCGAAATGCTGCTGCTGGTCTTCCGCTTCGGTCCACGAATCGGCCAGCCAGGTGCGGAAGCGCGGCACCAGGTGATACGGAATATCGGCGAGAGTCGAGCCGTCGAGCAGGCCACGGACCTGCTGTGCCGTTTCGACCTGACCCGGATGCGGACGCAATGCATGCACCTCGGGTTTGAACGCGCCCACGCGACCGGCAAACGCATCCAGCGTCATCGCTGCGGCGAGGTCAGCCGTTGCGACGAGAATTTCCAGGCGATCGAGCGCGAGCACGCCGCAGGCCAGCATCTGCGCGGTACCG
>JBDTYM010000020.1:0-49225 GCA_040005635.1 Dokdonella sp.
TGGCTTAAGCCATGCAAGAGTAGGTCATCGCCAGGGGCTTTATCAGAACGCCTTCTCCTATTGGGGAAGGCGTTCGCTTTTGCGCGCAGCGCGACCCGCAACAGGTCATCGCCAGGGGTTTTATCAGAACGCCTTCTCCTATTGGGGAAGGCGTTCGCTTTTTACGTCTTTCGCGAAATTCCATTCGTGGTTAATCGCGTTGCTGTATCGGACCACAGCTCGAATTCTGTTCGAGCGTTGAATTTCGTCGGGCGGCCGCTCGCTCGTACCCGACCGCTTCGCGCAACGCGACCCTCGCGCGTGCGGGCGCTAAAATGTCGCCAACGCCCCTCCTGCCCCCAAGCTCATGCAGTGCTTCGTCTACAAGAGCGACCGCAAGGCCGACACATATGTCTATCTGCGCGGGCGCGACGACTTCGATGTGCTTCCGGATACCCTTCGTGAAAAGCTCGGCACGCTCCTGTTCGCCATGCAATTTGAGTTGACACCGGAACGAAAGCTCGCACGCGGGGACGCGGCCAACGTCATCGACAATCTGAATAGCCGCGGATTTCACCTGCAGTTGCCGCCACCGCTTGAGCCGGCGCTCGCCGGCGACCAATCCTGAATACTCGCGCTTAACCTCGGGTTAGCCGCAGCGCTCCCTCACGTCGATATACTCGGCGCGGCGCGGCGATTGCCGCGAAAGAGTGGATATGCGGATGCCCAAACGCGCCGTCAGTCGGCTGTCTACGTTGTTCGCGGCGATCCGCCACCTGCTGCCGGCCTCGTTGCTGTTCGCGCTCGCGGCACTGATCGATCACCCACTTGCGCTCGTGCTGATGCTGGTCGCCAACGCGCTCACGATGACGGCGATCTGCCATGCCATCGGCTTTGGTCGCGAAGCCGGTTTCTTGCGCAGCGTTGCGCGTCGCGGACTCGCGTATTTCATCCTGCTGACCACTTACACGGCTTTCGTTGCAGCGATACTTGCCGGGCCGGCATGGTGGCTTTCGAAAGACAACTCCTTGCCGGCCGCGCTCGCATTGTCGAGTGCGCTCGTCATTGCCTTGCTCGCACTCTGGCGTATCTGGCCGGCGTTCGCGCTGCCACTGCTGTGGGATGATGCCTATCCACACGACGACGAACGCGGATCCTGGCTGTCGACGGCGCTGCGGCGCTCGCTCGCATTTGCGCGTCACCTGACCCGCGAAAACGATTTGTTTTTCGGCTACGGCCTGCCCGCCGCGTGCGCTGCGCTGCTGCTCGCAACCGGCGCACTTGCACTGGCCGGGCTGGGCGGCTTCCTCGGGGGTGAGGTACGCGTCGTCGGCCTCTTCATTTACGCCCTGTTGCTCGCTCCGCTCGCACACGCGCTGCTTGCAAACCGCTGCCTGCGCGCCCTGCTGGCTGACGCGCGAAGTACGCGACAGCAACGTCGGGCCAGCAATGAGGAGGCAGCAGTCGATCCGACTCCCGAGGCCGCCGGGACGAACCTGCCTCCCGGTATCAGCCGTGCTGAGCTTGATGCGACCTTGCTTTGCGCGGTGCAGTCGGCGCAGATGAGCCTCGCGCTTGCGGCGATCGAACGCGGAGCCGACCCCAATGCCCTGCCGGGACCGGAGCAACGCGATCAGCGCAGCGCGCTGATGATCGCCGTCACCCTGCCCGATCTGCGCTTGCTGCGCGCTTTGATTGCAAAGGGTGTCGACGTCAACAAGGCGCACGGCGGCATCACGCCGTTGCTCGCGGCGACACGCGACAGCTTTCAGGGACGCCCCGACGCCGTCACCACCCTGCTCGCAAATGGTGCCAGTGCGCGTTGTTCCGACGCTGCCGGCAACACGCCTTTGCACCATGCCGCACGCTGTTCCGAGCCGATCATCGCCGCGCTGCTGCTCGACGCTGCCGCTGACGTCAATGCGGTCAACGGCGAGGGCATGACAGCGCTCGGTATCGCCTGCGGCAGCGCAAACTGGAGCAATGCCGCGTTCCTGCTCGAACGCGGCGCGAAAGCCGAAGTCGACCATGCGCAACCGGCCCTGCTGTTCGCTGCCGGCGTGACCGACGACGATCCCGCCGGCGTGAAATTGTTGCTGAAGCAACGCGCGGATGCCGACGTCCATGGCACGCTCGAGCGGACTGCGCTGATGGTGGCAGCGCTGGCCGGACATTCGCGCATCGTCGAAACGTTGCTCGGCGGCGGCGCCAGCGTCGATCTCGCCGATCATCGCGGCACCACAGCACTAATGGAGGCTGCGCGCTCCGGCGCCGTCGGTGCGATCCACGCGCTCGGCAAGCGCAAGGCCAATCCGGATGCGCTCGACGCGAGCGAGCGCACCGCCTTGATCATCGCCTGCCAGTCACGGCACGCCAGCGAGGAAACCGTGCGCGCGCTGCTTGCACTCGGTGCGGACCGTGCCCGGGCCAGCGCCGACGGCAAGCGCGCGCTCGACCACGCCGCCGCAGCTGGACGTTGGCATATCGTCGCCCTGCTCGATCCGGCCTATCCACTGCCGAGCAGCCTCGGCGGTGGCGCACCATTGGCGCAGCACGCCAGCACCGATCATCTGCTCGACGCCTTGCGCTTCGGCCATTGGAATGTCGCCGCCGAGTTCGTCGGCGTGCTCGCCGAATGGCCGCCGTCGGCGCTGGCCGAATTGTATGCAGACCTCGCCGACGTCGATCTCGGCGAGGCGCGTGCCTGGCTCCTCAATCATGGTCTGGCTGGCGACGCGACGCTGGGTGACGGACGCCCGCTCCTCGACACACTGGTCGCGGCATTGCCGACCGCCGCCGCCGCACTCGAGCAGTGGCTCGGCAGCGCGGTCCCGGTCGGTGGCGCCGGTCTCGTCGCGCGGGTGCTCGCGCTGGCGCCCCTCGGTATGGACGGCGAGGCGATACGCCGCATTGCAGACAAGCTCATCGATCGCGGCGCAGATGTGTTTGGTACCGCGAGCGGACAACGCAGTGCGCTGCATCTCGCCGTAGCGCACGGCGACGCGAAGCTCGTCGCACGCCTGCTCGATCTTGGCGCCGATCCGAATTCGCGCGACGCACAGGGTCGCACTCCGCTGCATCTTCTATTCAAGTCCGACACGACGCAGGTGACACCGTTGCTGCGCCTGCTGGTGCGGGCCGGTGCGAGTGCGGAGATCGCGACCGCGACGGGCGAAACTCCGTTGGGCCTGGCGCTCGCGCGACCACAGCGCGAATTCGCCCACTGGCTCAACTGGACGCAGTGGCGGCTGCCCGGCCGCCGCCTGCGGCCTGACGATCTTCCCGCCGCCGCTGCACTCGGCGATATCGATGCCGTCGAGCGTTTGCTGCAGCTCGGCCTTCCGCTCGACGGGGAAGACGCCAAAGGCGCGACAGCGTTGATTCGTGCCGCCGGCTCGGGACACGCGGCGCTCGTCGTGCGCCTGCTGGAAGCCGGTGCCGACACGCGACACGCCGCTCATTCGGGCATCCACTGCCTCGGCGCCGCGGTCAGCGCGAAGCGCGAAGCGGTCGTGCGAACTCTGCTCAATCATGCCGTGGCGCCGGATACGCGCCTCGCCGGAGGCGCGACATCGTTGATGGTCGCCGCCGCGCTCGGACAGCTGTCCACGGCCGCCGCCTTGCTCGAAGCCGGCGCCGATGCGAACGCTGCCGACGAGCGTGGTGCCACGCCGCTGCAGGTGACTGCGCAGTATGCGTTCGACAGCGGCGACAGCACTGCAGCACGTGGCTTGTTCGAGGCGCTGTTGCGCGCCGGGGCACTGCTCGACACGCGCAATCAGGCCGGACAGGACGCCTTGCTGATCCTGCTCGGTGCGCGCGCACAACCCGGTACGCGCTGCGATGCCGAGCATCTGTTGCACTTGAGCGGCTTCCTGCTCGAACGCGGAGCGAAAGTCAGCACGCAGGATCAACGGGGCGTCGGCTTGCTGCATGCCTGCGCATTGCACGGACTCTTCGGTTGCGCGCGCCTGCTCAAAGCGCATGGGGCGCCGCTCGATCTCCTCGATGGCTTCGACCGCAGCGCAGCAGACGTCGCCAGTCTGCTCGGCTATGTCGATGTCGCCGCGGAACTCGGCGCTGTGCAAACGCCAATGCCGAGCGTGCGACAGACGCTGCGACGCCCGGCGCGCGCGCCGGACTAGCCGCGAACACCGCTGCCCGGCCGTCTCGCAACGATTGCACTATTTGTTGCCAGCGCGCTTGCGCTCCGCATCGTCGGCATGTCACGGCCGTGCGAGGCTTTTTGACGCTGTACCGCTCAGTTCTTCATGCGTCGATAAAGCGGCCACGGCAATGCCCGCACAATCAGTGCGATCAATGCGAACTTGAGTGGCAGATAGCGCAGCGACGAACCGCGCCGAAGCCGGGCGACGACCTTTTTCGCAACGAACGCAGGAGACACCGGCGCCGTCGGCAGCTGCATGCCATGGGTCAGGTTGGTCGCCAGAAAGCCGAGCTGATACAGCTGCACGCTGAGTTCGTTTGGGCGGTAGCGCTGGCGCAGACTTTCATACAGCGAAACGAGTGCGCGCTTGGCGCTCGCATAGACGATGTTGCGGCCGCGACCGCGCACGGCAGCGATGCTGCCGAACAGCACGATCGTTGCGTGTGTCTCGAGCAAGCGCGGCAGCAACGCGTGCACGATCGCCAGCGGGGCATGCAGGTTGATCGCAAGCAACTGGCCGATCGCGCTTGCGCTGATCGAGAGATCGTCATCCTGACGCGAATAGCCGATCGGCAGCAGCAGCGCATCCGGCGCCGACAAGCCATCGAGCGCTTCGGCGATACGCGCGCCAGGATCCGCCTCGCGACCGAGATCGAGCGCGAGGATGCGCACATCGACCTCATGGCGAAGGCCGAGGTCGGCCGCGAGCGCTTCGAGGTCGCGCGGATCTGAGGCAACCAGCAGCAGATCGTGTTTGCAGGTAGCGAGTTCCTCGGCCAGAGCTCGCCCGAGCCCGCTCGATGCGCCGATGACGATTGCGCTCACAGCGCGAGCCTGCGCGCCAGTTCGGAGGTGTGCAGGCCGCCCGCATTGCACATTGCGAGGCGCTGACGCGCGGCCTCGAAGCCGGCGATCGCCCGGCGCGCGGTGGTCGCATCCAGGGTGGACTCCTTGATCAGATTGGGCCGACCGCCATGCGCGATCGCGAGTTCGGCCAGCGTTTCGAGGAACGCGCGCTGCGATGACAACCGTGGCGCAGGAATCTGGATCGCAAGCGCGATGCCGTTGCCGTCGAAACCGAAACCATCGGGCACACCGGCGAACAGTTTGCTCGCGATCAATGCAATGAGCGGCCGCTCGCGCGCGACGGACTCCGTCAGCGCGCCGGCGAAATGCTCGAATCGCGCATGCGGTATCAGCCACTGCGCCTCGGCCATTCCGGCCTTGCCATAGCCGGCGAAGTACAGGCGTGCATCGTTGAGCGGGAACAGGGCTTCGGCCAGCGCCATCGGCGACTGTCCGGCGCGCCGCCAACGCGCGCCTAGCCAGCTGTTGGCGGCCGCAATGCCGAGCCGGTTCCACAGCACGAATGGCAATGCTGGCAACGATGCCGGCAGGTCCCGGCTAGCAGGGGGTGGCCCCGGCGGCTTTGCGTCCGCTGCGTCGCTGGCAAGACCGATACGCACGACGCCGCGACCAAAATGCCTGGCGCGACCATCGTGCCAGCCGTACAGCACCGGCGCGTTCGCCGCCTCGCGCAACACGTTTGCAGCTTCGGCGAGATCGGACACCGGCACGCGGCGGAGCACCAGCGCGCTCGGTGGCCGGGCCAGACGCAGGGTCGCGCGCGTGATCGCGCCGGTCAGGCCGAAGCCGGCACACGTTGCCGCGAACAGATCGGAATTGAGATCGCGACCGGCGACGACGGCGCCGTGGCCTGGGATATTCAATTCGAGTGTTTCGACTTGCGCACGAAATGTGCCGTCGCGCGCAGGATTCTTGCCATGCACATCGGCGGCGATGCAACCGCCGATCGTCGCTTTCGGATGCCCGGGCGCCACCGCTACGTACCAGCCGCGCGCGAGCGCGAAGCGCTGCACGTCGCCAATGTGCGCGCCGGCCTCGACGGTGAGGCGACCGGCCTCACCGTCGAATGCGAGCAGACGATCGAACGCGCCGAGTTCCTGGCTGATTGCGCCGCCGCCGAAACTCGCTGCGACATAGGACACGCCGCTGCCGCGCGCTATGCGCGGCGCAGCAGCCGGCAGGGCGTCGAGCAGACGGTAGCGGTCCGGTCGCTGCACCTCGCAATCGGCGTGGAACTGACGATCGAAGGTGATCAGATCGCGGTGCGCAAGCGCGTAACCGCGTGCATCACTTTTCATCGTCACGTCCGGCATCCGCCTGGAACAGCCGCTCCAGATCCGCGCGCGATTCCTTGGCCGACTGCAGCAAGGCAGCGGCATCATCGTAGAGGGGATACTGGTTCGCCAGCACGCGCTCGTCGTGCTGGCGGAAGCGCTGCACGTAGTCGGCCGCGGAGGCCTCGTCGTATCCGAGTGCCTCGAAAACGCCCCTCGCCATTTCGAGGCTGGAGAAAAACGTGTCGCGTGTGATGCTTTCGACGCTCAGATCCATCAGCTTGAACACGTGTTGGCGATTGCGCGCGCGCGCGAATATTTTCAGATGCGGGAAATGGCGCTTGAGCAGGCGCGCCGTGCGCAGGTTGGAATCCGGATCTTCGGTCGCGATCACGAAAATCTCGGCCTTGTCGGCTTGCGCTGCGCGAAGCAGATCGAGTCGCGAGGCGTCGCCGAAGAAAACGGTGTTGCCGAAATGGCGCATGAAGTCGACCTGCTCCGGATCGGCTTCGAGCGCGGTGAACGGGATCCGGTTCGCGTTCAACATGCGCGCAACGATCTGGCCGACACGGCCCATGCCGGCGATGATCACGCGCGGCGTCGCGGTGTCGAGCTTGTCAAACTCGCGCACCGGCTTGGCCTTTCCGGCCGGCGCGAATTCGGCGCGCAGGCGCACGAGCAGCGGCGTTGCCGCCATCGACAAGGTGATCACCAGGACCAGCATGCCGCGCTGGTCGGCCGAGACCAGGCCATTGTCGGCGGCCAGCGTGAACACGACGAAGGCGAACTCGCCGCCTTGCGCCAGCAGCGCAGCGAGCGCGATCGACTGTTGGCTGTCTTCGCCTGCGGCACCGCGTGACACGGCGTAGAGCACGAGTGCCTTCAAGGCGAGCAGCGAGCCCAGCAGGAGGCCGACGAGTTGTGGTTGCGCCAAAGCCATGTGCACATCGAGCGACATGCCGATGCTGACGAAGAACAAGCCGAGCAAGAGGCCGCGAAACGGCTCGATCTGTGCCTCGATCTCGTGCCGATACTCGGAATCGGCGAGCAGCACGCCGGCGAGGAACGCACCCAGCGACATCGAGATGCCGGACAGCTGCATCAGCCAAGCCGTGCCGATCACGACCAGCAAGGTCGTGGCGGTGAAGACCTCCGGCGCGCCCGCCTTGGCTGCCGCGCGGAACAGCGGGCGCAAGAGATAACGACCACCGACGACAACGGCGGCAATCGTCAGGATCACACGTAGCGCGGTCAGCAGATTGTCGACGCCGTGCGCCGATGCGGCGTGGCCAGCACCGAGGATCGGGATCAAGGCGAGGATCGGAATCGCCGCGACATCCTGGAACAGCAGGATCGCGAAACCGAGGCGGCCGTGCGCACTGGTCAGCTCCTTGCGCTCGGCCAACAGCTGCAGATCGATCGCGGTCGACGACAACGCCAGGCCGAGTCCGATGATCAGCGCGGCTTTCCACTCGATACCGCAGAAGTAGGTGATGCCTCCGATGAGCGTGGCGGTCGCGACCACCTGCAGACTGCCGATGCCGAACACGTTGCGACGCATGACCCATAGGCGTTGCGGCGACAGCTCCATGCCGATCACGAACAGCATCAGCACGACGCCGAGCTCGGAAATCTGCGAGATCTGTTCGGTGTTGCCGATCAGGCGCAGCCCGGACGGCCCGATCAGCGCGCCGGCACCGAGATAGCCGAGCACCGCGCCGAGCTGCCAGCGCTTGGCCAGCGGCACCGCGATGACCGCCGCCAGCAGCAGCACGACGGCATATTGGAGAAAGCTGTGATCTTCCACGCAGGCTCCTGATTATGGCCGCGAATTATGGCATGTGCTGGTAGTCACCCCGGCACGCCCGGCGACGCGGCTGGCGGTGTCGTCGCAGCGGCTGAGATCGCGACCTTGCACGCTTCGCCGACATTCCCGCGAAAGAGGCAACATCATGCTCGTCACGTCCCTCGTCTCGCCGCAAACCGCGTCGCCGCCACGTCGCCGCCGCCCGATGTCGCGAGGCGGGCTGTCGTCGGACCGGCTCACGCCTTCGCAGGCGCCGGCATCATCGACGCGCGAGACCGCGCTGATGGCATGGCTGGTTTGTGGGGTGATCATGCTCGTGTGTGTTCCGGCAACACGGGGTGGTGCGATGCTAGGCGCGACGTTGCCGTTCTGGCTGGTCGCGGCGCCATTGCTCGACCTCCTATGGCTGCGACGGTTGCGCTGGATGCCGCTGATCGACGTGCGCCTCCTCGTGCGATCACGTCGTGATGCACCAGCGGCGACGCGCGTTCGCCCGCTGCGCGCAAGAGGCGCTCGTCGAGCGTCCAGCCGCCGTCTTGCGTGATCGGTGCACTCGCCCAGCATCGAACTTGCAAGACCTGCGGCACGGCTGAGCGGTGTCGTCCCGCGCGCCCGATCTTGCCGCGGCCATGGCGATGCTGAAAGCGCTGAGGACGGTGCCGCAATTCGGTTTCGCGCCAGTCATCCCGGCGTCGCGACGATCGCGCTCGGCAGCCTCGCCTGGCGGCTGGCCGATCGCGCACGACGCGTGCAGGTTTGGCTCGTCGAGCGCGCGTCGTGGCAGCTTGCTGCCGTGTGTGGGGCGTCGCCGCGATTGCTCTGGAGTTTCTCGCGCGTGTCGATGCGCAGATTCCATTCGCGTACTTTCAGTTCTGACGCGACATCGTGCCTATCCGCGCAAGCCCAGCCGCTTGCGCTCCATCCGGCGCAGGAATTCGTCCATGATGCGGCGGTACAGGTCCTCGCCGAGATAGGCGTCTTCGACGCCAGCGTCGATTGACGGATTGTCGTTCACTTCAATGACGACGGCGCGCTCGCCGGCCTGCTTGAGGTCGACGCCATAGAGGCCATCGCCGATCGGTGCGGTCGCGCGCTGTGCCAGCTTGACGATCTCAGATGGCGCCTCGCGGATCGGCAAGGTCTCGAAACCGCCTGACTTTGCGGTGCCCTTCGCGCCGTGGTTGTAGATCTGCCAGTGCCCACGCGACATGAAGTACTTGCACGCGTACAGCGGTTCGCGATTGAGGACGCCGATGCGCCAATCGTATTCGGTGAACATGAATTCCTGCGCGAGCACGAGCGCAGTGTGCTGGAACAGATCATCAGCCGCCTTCTTCAGATGCGCCACGTCCTCGACCTTGACGATGCCGCGCGAGAACGAGCCGTCCGGAATCTTCAACACGATCGGAAAGCCGAGCAAGTCGGGAAGTTCGGCCAGCTTCTTCGGCTCGTCGCGGTACAGGATCTCCGTACGCGGTGTCGGCAGCTTGCGCGAAAGCAACAGGTCGTGCAGGTAGATCTTGTTGGTGCACTTGAGGATCGAGCTCGGGTCGTCGATGACGACCATGTCTTCCTTCTCGGCCTTGTTCGCGAAACGATAGGTATGGTTGTCGAGCGCCGTCGTCTCGCGGATGAACAGGCCATCGTATTCGGCCAGTTTGGTGTAGTCGTTCTTCGAGATCGTGTCGACCTCGATGCCGAGCTCGGCGCCTGCCTCCACGAAGGCCTTCAATGCGCGTTTGTTCGATGGCGGCATCGACTCGTTCGCATCGGCCAGCATGGCGAGATCGAAGCGGAACTTCCTGCGCGCGCGCGGTTTGCGCCAGAGTTTCTTGGAGAACTTGTCGAGCGCCTGCGCGAAGGCGTCCTCCTGCGAATCGGACAACGTATGCAGGCCGGTCGGCTTGATCGCAGCGATCTGCCACACGCGTTCGCGCTCGAACTCGATACGCAGGATCGGGCAGGGAAATGTTTCGAATACCTGACGCGCGATGTCCTCGAGACTTTCCGAAGCCGTCTCGCCGAAATACACGAGCACGCCAAAGTCGGTGGTGTCGCGGCCTCCATCCGGCAGGAACTTCTGTAGTTTCTGATTGAGGTCGTCGATGTCGAGACCATACAGAGAGCGCCGGCGCAGATCGTTGATCGCGCGCACCGACGGAATCACCTTGTGTCCGCGCGCTTCGGCCAGCAGCGAAACGTAGTAGCCGGTGCCGAGATACTTGTAGCTGCGGCACAGGTTGATGACCTGGGTGCGCTCGTCGTCGCTGCCGATCGGCTGCTTCAGGTAATCCTGCGCGGTGACGACATTGTCGGACGGGTAATAGGAACCCCAGTCCGAGGCTTTTTCGACGACGATGACGAGCCGACTCATGCGCTCAGCTTGGCTGGAAACTCGAAGGGGCGGCAGGCGTCACGGCGGTCATGCGCGAGCGGCGGCAGCGGCGGTGGCGGATGGGTGGGCATGTTCGGGCGCGCAGTGTGACACAGGCTCGCGCGGCCGTGCAGCAGGCTGCCGCGGCGTCCCGGGCGATGAAGCGCACATGAACGATTCCGGTCGCCACCGTTGCGATGCCCAAGCCGCTCCACTAGGCTGCGCGCCGTGCTCGCGACGGCCATTCCCTTGTTCGACCCGGAAGCTTCGCTTGGCGAGGTGCATCTTCGGCGCGCGACGATCAACGATCTCGACGCCCTCGTCGACCTCGAGAATGCCTCGTTTGCTGTTGAGCGCATGAGCGTGCGCCAGTGGCGCCGACACCTGGAAAGTCTCAGCGCGGAAATCTTCGTCGCCATCCGCGAGCGCCGCATTGTCGGCGCGGCCTTGCTGTTCTTTCGCCGCAGCCATCGCGTGGCACGGCTGTACTCGATTGCCGTCGCAGCCAGCGAACGCGGGCGCGGTATTGGCGAAGTCCTGCTGCTGGCGGTCGAACAGTCGGCGCGTCGTCGAGGCTGCCGCGTACTGCGCCTTGAAGTGCGCGCCGACAACCCTGTCGCACAGCGTCTCTACGAGCGCAACGGCTACCGCCGCTTCGGCGTCAAGGTCGGCTACTACGAAGACGGTCACGCTGCCTTTCGCTACGAGAAAGCACTGATCGCCGCGGTCAGCTGAGCGCGGCTTCTAGCCGCCACCCAGATTCAGTTTTGCCTTAGTTGCCGAATCGGCAGGGCGAGCCACCAGACCACCGGCCGCGGCCAACGTCACGCTGTAGCGTCCGCCATCGACCAGCGGCAGATACGCCGCGCTGCCGTAATCCGCATCGACCCACGGCAGCCAGCGTGGGTAGCGCTGTTTCAGATGCCACAGATCGAACGCCTGCATCGGGGCCAGCGCAATCACGCTCTTCGGCGCCTCGCGCTCGGCGGCGACGTCGCGATAGCGACCACTGATGCGGTCGAGCTGATACAGCGGTGGTGCGCCGAGAACGACGGCGCGCAGATCCCACTTGATCACGCGCGCATCGAGCTGCCAGTCGTCGCCGGAAAGTTCGACTTCGCGCTGCACACCATCGGGCGTGGTGACCGTCACCGCGTAACGTTGCGGCGCAAGCGCGCGCACATCGAGGGTGGCGACCATCGCCTCGGCCGCGAGACGCCGATAGCCGAGCAGGGCTGTGCCGCCGAACGCGGCGAGCAGCGCGAGCAACAGGAAGACCAGGCACCACAGTGCCCGATGGCCTGCTGCGAAACGTCGCCGGCGACGCCAGTGGCGCCGCGCGCCGGCGCCCTGCGCGAACGCGAAGAGCGCGCAGAATGCAGCGAGGATGAACAGCCCGGCCAGGAATGGCGTCAATGACATGGCGCCAAGCATAGCGTTGCGGATGCTGAGCCGCCGTTATACTGCGCGCAAGCCATCGCAGGACTCCTCTCATGTCTTCGCACCGCTCGATCTCCCGCATTGCCGCCCTGCTGCTGGCCGCCGTGCTGCTCACCGCCTGCGGCAACAAGGGCGATCTGGTCAAACCGACGCCGAAACCGACTCCACCCGCTTCGACGCCAGCCGCACCGGCGGCGGACGCCGCCAAGCACTGAGCCGGCGTCTCGCGTGGGTCTTCGTTTCAGCAAGATGCACGGCCTCGGCAACGACTTCGTCATTGTCGATTGCCGCACGCAGCCGTTTGCGCTTGACACAGAGGCGATCCTTCTGCTCGGCGATCGCCATTTCGGCGTCGGCTTCGATCAACTGCTGACGATCGAGCCCGCCTCCGACCCGAGTTGTGCATTCGCCTACGGCATCTGGAACACCGACGGCACGCCTTCGGGCCAGTGCGGCAATGGCCTGCGCTGCGTCGCGCGCTGGCTCGCGCGCGCTGGCGTGCTCGCTGACGGTACGACGCGGCTGCAGAGTCCGTCCGGCGCGGTCACCGTGGAATTATTCGGCGACGGCGTCGTGCGCGCGGACATGGGCGAGCCGCATTTCGCGCCGACCGATATCCCACTCGTCGTCGAGAAGCACGCTATCGATGACAAGCACTTCCGCTACACGATCGATGTCGCCGGCGACGATATCGAGATCGGCGCGGTTTCGATGGGCAACCCGCACGCGGTGGTCGAAGTGGATGCGGTCGTCGATGCGCCTGTTGCCGTGCTCGGGCCGCAGGTCGAACACGCGGCTGCGTTTCCTGAAGCCTGCAACGTCGGTTTTGCGCAAGTCGTTTCGCGCAATGCGATACGCCTGCGGGTATGGGAACGCGGCGTCGGCGAGACACTCGCCTGCGGCAGCGGCGCTTGCGCAGCGGTCGCGGTATTGCGACAACGTGGCAAGCTAGACGCCGACGTCAAGGTCAGCCTGCCCGGTGGCGACTTGACCATTTGCTGGGAAGGTCCGGGGCACACCCTGTGGATGAGCGGTCCGGCAACGTTCGTATTCGAGGGCGAATGGTCGAAGCTGCCCTCAGGCGGCTGAGGAGGAGGCATGGATGCCGACTGGAAGGCGCTCCATGGACGGACGCTTGCGATAGCCTCGAGCTGCACAAGCGGACGCGTCAAGATCTCAGCCGCCCTCAGGCGGCTGAGGAGGAGGCATGGGTGCCGACCGGAAAACGCTTCAAGGACGGAACCTTGCCAAACCCAGGCTATCCTCGATGCTCGATCGCAAGCAATGCCCCAACAAAGCGAGAAACTCATGAGCGAACTCAGCGTCAAGGACGGTCTCACGGCGATGGAAGTGGCGAGCTACCTGCGCCGCAATCCGGAATTCCTCAACGAGTTCCCGGACCTCGCGCTCGCACTGGTGCTGCCGCGCGAACAAGGCTCGGCGGCATCGCTGGCGAGCTATCAGCTCGAAGTGCTGCGTGACAAGAACCGCGACCTTGCCCGCCGCCTGCAGGAACTGATCGAGATTGCGCACGAGAACGAAGGGTTGATAGTGCGCGTGCATACGCTGACGCTCGCATTGATGCGCGCGAAGACGTTGCCGGAAACCGCCAACGCAGTCGTCGCCGCGCTGACCGAGGACTTCAACACCGATCTCGTACGGCTGGTGCTGTTCCGTGCGGACCCGGATTTGCCGGCGGCCGAGTGGTTGATTGCCGAGCCGGTCGGACCGGCTGGCTTTCCGGCCTTCGCCGAATTCTTCAAGCGCGCCGAGCCGCTGTGCGGGCGCTTGCAGCAGGACAAGCTCGATGTCCTGTTCGGCAAGCAGGCGCAGGAGGTCCATTCCGCAGTGCTGTTGCCGATCGGCATGGTCGGCATGCTTGCGGTCGGCAGCCACGATGCGAACCGGTTTCATCCGGGCATGGGCACGGTGTTCCTGAAACTGATCGGCGAGGCGGTGTCGGCCGCGATCGGACGCTTCCGCGGCTGACGACGTGGACACGACGCTGGCCGGTCCGGTCGATCGCTTCCTTGCCTATCTGCGAAACGAGCGACGTTACGCGCCGAGCACGATCGGGCACTATGCATTCGGCCTCGCGCGCCTCGCCGACTTTGCCGAAGCGAACGGACTGACGCGCTGGCGCGATTTGAAGCCGGATCAGGCGCAGTCATTGCTCGCACAAGAACATCGCGAACGCGACTATTCTCCCTCGACGCTGCGCGGCTTGGCCTCGGCCTGGCGCAGCTTCTTCCGCTATCTGGCGCGCGAGGGAGAAGTGCAGACGAATCCGGCGATCGGCCTGCGCTCGCCGAAGGTCAAGCGCAAGCTGCCCGAAGTGCTCGACGCCGACGAGATGAGCCAGCTGGTCGAAGTGCCCGGCGACGATGCCGAGGCGGTGCGCGACCGTGCGCTGCTGGAGCTGCTGTATTCGAGCGGTCTGCGCGTGGCCGAACTGTGCAGCATGCGCTGGCGCGATCTCGATGCGGGCTCGGGCCTGCTGCGCGTGACCGGCAAGGGCTCGAAAACGCGCATCGTGCCGGTCGGCGCGAAGGCGCTGGCTGCGCTTGCCGCGTTGCGCGAACAGGATCGCCCCGGCGACGAGGATCCGCTCGTGCGCGGCGCGCGTGGCGCCCCACTGACGCCGAACGGCGTGCGCGCGCGGCTGAAACGTCGCGCCAACGACCAGGGCGTCTGGAAGCGCGTCTATCCGCATCTGCTGCGCCACTCCTGCGCCAGCCATCTGCTCGAATCGTCCGGCGACTTGCGTGCCGTGCAGGAGCTGCTCGGCCACGCCGACATCGGCACCACGCAGATCTATACGCATCTGGATTTCCAGCATCTGGCGAAGGTCTACGACGCCGCGCATCCGCGTGCGCGGCGGAAAACGTAGGGCTGCGAGCGGGCGGGCTTGTTCTTTGCGCGAGCGACGACACGCTCCCGTCCACTCCCAACTACCTTGGAATCCAATCCCGTAGCCCCACCTCACTCTTTCAGCCCGGAGATCAATGCATGGATAGCTTCCACGCCACCACCATCGTTTCCGTCCGCCGTGGCGACAAGGTCGTGATCGGCGGTGACGGTCAGGTCACCCTCGGCAATACCGTGATGAAGGCGAACGCTCGCAAGATCCGTCGCCTCGGCAAGGGCGAGGTGCTGGCCGGATTCGCCGGCGCTACCGCCGATGCGTTCACCTTGTTCGAGCTGTTCGAACAGAAGCTCGAGAAGCACGGCGGCAACCTCACCCGCGCCGCGGTCGAGCTGGCCAAGGACTGGCGTACCGAGCGCCGCCTCGGCCGACTCGAAGCGCTGCTCGCGGTGGCCGACAAGTCGACCTCCCTGATCATTTCCGGCAATGGCGACGTGCTCGAACCCGAACTCGGCCTGATCGCGATTGGTTCGGGCGGTCCGTACGCGCTCGCCGCGGCGAAAGCGCTGCTGGAACATACGGAAATGGAGCCGCGTGCGATCGTCGAGAAGGCTTTGAACATCGCCGGCGACATCTGCATCTACACCAACCACAACGTCTCGATCGAAGAGCTGTGAATCGAGAATCGGGAATAGGGAATCGCAACCGCGACAACCCTGTCGGTTTCCCGCTTTGATCCCATCCGATTCCCCTTTCTCCATCCCCGATTCCCAGGCCATGTCCGAATTGACTCCCCGCGAAATCGTCAACGAACTCGATCGCTACATCATCGGCCAGCAGGCGGCCAAGCGCGCAGTCGCCATCGCGCTGCGCAACCGCTGGCGGCGCATGCAGCTCGATCCCTTGCTGCGCGAGGAAGTGACGCCGAAGAACATCCTGATGATCGGCCCGACCGGTGTCGGCAAGACCGAGATTGCGCGTCGGCTCGCCGCGCTGGCGAACGCGCCGTTCATCAAGGTCGAGGCGACCAAGTTCACCGAGGTCGGCTACGTCGGCAAGGACGTCGAGCAGATCGTGCGCGATCTGGCCGACACCGCGGTCAAGATGGCGCGCGAGCAGGCCAAGTCGCGTGTGCGCTCGCAAGCCGAGGATCGCGCCGAAGATCGCATCCTCGACGCGTTGCTGCCGCGTCGTCAGCCGGGCGTCGGCTTCGCCAACGAGCCGCAGACGGCCGACACACGCGACGCCGACACGCGCCAGAAACTGCGCAAGCAATTGCGCGAGGGCGCGCTCGACGAGCGCGAAATCGAGCTTGATTTCGCGCAGAACGTCGGTGTCGAGATCATGGCGCCTCCCGGCATGGAGGAGATGACCAGCCAGTTGCGGGGCATGTTCCAGTCGCTCGCCGGCCAGCGCAGCCAGACGCGCAAGGTGACCGTCGCGCAGGCGCGTCCGCTGCTGCTCGAAGAAGAGGCCGGCAAGCTCGTCAACGACGAGGAAATCAAGAGCCAGGCAATCGAGAGCTGCGAGCAGAACGGCATCGTCTTCATCGACGAGATCGACAAGATCGCGCAGCGCGGCGAGTTCAGCGGCGCCGGCGTCTCGCGCGAAGGCGTGCAGCGTGACCTGTTGCCGCTGGTCGAGGGTTCGGCGGTGTCGACCAAGTACGGCATCGTCAAGACCGACCACATTCTCTTCATCGCTTCCGGCGCGTTCTCGCTGGCCAAGCCGTCCGATCTGGTGCCCGAGTTGCAAGGGCGCTTTCCGATCCGCGTCGAACTGGCCGCGCTGACGGCGGACGATTTCCGGCGCATCCTCGGCGAGCCTCAGCATGCGCTGACCAAGCAGTACACGGCGCTGCTCGCCACCGAAGGCGTCGGTCTGGAATTTGCGCCGGACGGCATCGTGCGCCTCGCCGAGATCGCCTTCGAGGTCAACGAGCGCACCGAGAACATCGGCGCGCGCCGCCTGCATACCGTGCTCGAGCGCCTGCTCGACGAAATTTCCTATGAAGCCTCGGACAAGAGCGGCCAGCACTATCGGATCGATGCGGCCTATGTCGACGCACGTCTGGGCGGGCTGGTCAGGGACGAGGATTTGTCGCGCTACATCCTGTGAGACCCGACACACGCAAAGCGCAGGATTCATGACGCGAGATTTTGCGTCTCGCGTTTTGCGCTCGACCCCTGAAACTTGCACCCTGCGCCTCACTACCCGACCATACCCCCCATGAGCACCGTCGTTCCCTTCAAAGCCCGTGGCGTGCGCGCCGAACTCCGCGAAGCCTTCGAGCAGCGCATTCCGCTGCGTGTGCAGCGCGATCGTGTGCAGCCCGGCGTGATCCACGGCTACGTCGTCGGGTTGTCGCGGGATTTCTGCCTGATTGCCGAAGTCGGCGACGCGATGCGTTTCGACGGTTACATCGCGGTCGCGGTATCTGACATTTCCGCGCTGGAGCACGATCCCTCGCGCGAATTCGTCGATAAGGCGCTGGCACTGCGTGGCGAGCAACTGGTGGTTCCGGCGGATTTCAAACTCGACGACTGGGCGACGATCGCCCAATCGGCGGCCGTTTGCGCGCCGCTGATCTCGATCAACATGGTCGAGGACGAGGAGGGCGAGATCAGTTATGTCGGCCAACTCGCCGCGATCGAGGCGAATGCACTGGTACTGCGCGAACTCGATCCGAATGCACAGTGGTATCCCGACACCGGCGGCTACGAGGTCGAAGCGATCGGTTCAATCGGTTTCGGCAGCGGCTATCTGGACGCTCTGTGGCAGGTCGCCGGTTCCCCAGGCGATCCGCTGACGGCGCGTGCGCCGCAGTCCGACAGTATTCATTGATGCGATCGTGTTGTTGGTGCGATCAATCCGTGATCGCTCCCGGCTGGAGCCTCGACTCGGCTGCATGTTCTTGCGGATAGGCGGCTCCAGGAGCGGCCACCCATGGCCGCACTTTTGTTGTGCGAGTGCGATCATCCTTGATCGCTGCTTGCGGACGCGCAGAGGTCTCTCTGCGGTCTACACGAGCGGGCGATTCCAGAGCGGCCATCGATGGCCGCACTCTTCAAGAAGAGCAGCCACGTCTCGATGAGCTCTCCAGTTCCCACGAGCATCACGCTGCATCGCGCATCGCACGTGCTGGAAGTTGCGTTCGATGGGGGCGAGAGCTTTCGCCTGTCGGCCGAATACCTGCGCGTGAATTCGCCGAGTGCCGAAGTGCAAGGGCATGGTCCTGGCCAAAAGGTGCTCGTCGCCGGCAAGGCTAACGTCAACATCGACGCGGTCGAGCCGGTCGGCAACTATGCGGTGCTGCTGCGCTTCGACGACGGCCATGCGACGGGGCTGTTTTCGTGGGACGTGCTGTATACGCTCGGGCGTGACCACGCGCGTAACTGGCAGGGCTATCTCGACGAATTGTCCGCGCGCGGCGTCTCGCGATTTCCCTGATCGCCGCTTCGATCGTCATGCGAGGTGATTGAAACGCTGCCGACAGCAGGGCGGACGCACAATACGCTTCGATGATCGAACGGCGCGCCAGGCACCTGCGCGTCGCTTCCCGGCACCTCCCAGCGCGAGTACCACCGCCATGCCCGAAGAAATCGAGATCGATACCGACAAGCTGCGCGAAACGATCGACGAGGAGATCGAGCGCGAGTCCGGTGGCCTGCTGCGCCAGATCGCGCTGACCACCGCCCTGTTCGCGGCCTTGGCCGCGATTGCCTCGCTGGAGGCCGGCGGTACCGTCAATGAAGCGCTGGTATTGAAGACCGAGGCGACGCGCTTGCAAGCCGAGGCGTCGGACCAGTGGGCCTACTACCAGGCGAAAGGCCTCAAGGCGACCATTCTCGAGGCGCAGAAGAACGCCTGGGCTGCTGCCGGCAAGTCGCCGCCGGACGAGCTGGCGATCGACAGCGGGCGCTACGTCGAGGATCAGAAGAAGAGCCGGGAAAAAGCCGAGGCATTCGAGCAGCAGCGCGACGAGAAATCCGCCGAGGCCGACACGCTGCTGCACCGCCATCACTTCTTCGCCGAGGCGGTTGCGCTGCTGCAGGTCAGCATTGCGCTTGGCGCGGTTGCCGCGCTGACACGGCGACGCGCGGTCTGGGTCGGCTCGGCCTTGCTCGGGTTGGCCGGACTCGGCCTGTTCGCGTTCGCGTTCATGCACTAGCCGCGCTGCGTGCGCGTCACCAGCCGCCGCCGCCGCCACCCCCACCACCGCCGCCGGACGAACCGCCGCCGCCGCCGCCCGATGACGAGCCGGGCGCGCTCGATGAGGACGAGATCGCACTGCTCAAGGACGAGCCGAGGCCGTCGGTGAAGCTGCCGAGATTCGAGAGGTTGCCGCTGCCCTGATACCAGCCGACCGCACTCGCTGCTGCCGCGGCGGCTGCTGGTCCTACCGTCTCGGCGAAACGATCGGCCCAGGTCTTCTCGACACCGAGGGCGAGTGCATAGGGCAGGAAGCGCTGGAACTCGTCGCTGGTCAGCGGCGGCGCCTTCTGCCGCGCCAGCTCGTCGCGCTCGGCGACGCCGAGGTACAGGCGCAATCCCGCGATATGGTCGAGCAGCTTGCGCCCTTCCAGCGTCGGCGCCTTCAGCCAGTGGAAGAACGCGATATTGGTCAGGACCAGCGCCGCGGCAACGATCGAGAAACCCACGCTGGTGAGGCCGACGAACGCGCCGATGCCGACCACCTCGCCGGCGACGAACGGCAGCGCGAAGAGGGTCAGGAACAGCGCGCCGCCATAGCCGATGAGGCTCGGCGGCGCTCGCCACGCGGCTATCGCCTGGCCGACGAGGGCGACGACGCCGAAGGTCCAGGCGCTGAGCCACACCAGGATGAATCCACCACCGGCCAGCGCGGGGCTGATGCCGCGCACGAGCAATCCGGCGATCAGGGCGACGGCGCCGATTACAGCGCCGGGAATCACATACCTGCCATTGGTGTTGAAATAGCGGCCGATGCCGGAGTTCTTCAGGCTTGCTTCGTGCGCCTTCAGCGCGGCGGCAATGCGTGTGTGTTCGGACTGTTTGAGTGCGAGCACTTCGCTCTCGCCGAACAGGCTCTTCAGCAGCTCCGATTCGAGCGGCAATACGTCGGCATTCGCGCCGCGCGTGCGTTGCAGTTGATAGTCCTTGCCATCCTGCACGATCTTGAGCGCGCCGCGCACACCGAGATCGACGACATCGGCGGCAAAGCAGCGGTTGTCGTAGCGCATGCGTTCGATATGGCGCAGCGCACCGGGCGTGAAACCTGCCGGCGCCGAGTACTCGGGAATGATCACGCCCGGCTTCGGATCGCGCCCGACGCGCCACCACTGCACCAGGTAGTAGCCCCACATCAGCAACAGGCCCGCGCCGCCGACCAGCACGCCGCCGTTGTCCCGAAGGAACCAGATCGCACGTTGCGCGGCCGCAGGCTCGGCGACGATGCTTTTCGGAAAGCCGACCACGACGGTCAGCCCTTCGCGCGGCGCCAGCGCACGCGTGCTGCGGATCTGCGCATGCGAGGCGGCATCGGCGCTGGCGATGTAATCCTGCGCCTTGCTGCCTTGCGCGCCCGTGTAGCCCTCCACCTGGATATCGGTGGCGGCGATCGCGCCGGGCAGCGTCACCGTCGCACTCGCCGCATCGATCGGAAAATCCCAGCCGTTGCCGGTCACGTTCCAGTACAGCTCGTCGTGGTCGGCGAAGAAACCGAGCTGGCGTGTCGTGTGGTAGCGCAGCGCGTAGGCATAGTCGCCTGGCGCGAGCACGCTGTCGCTGGAGCCGAAGTAGACGCGGACGCCATTGCCCTGTGCCTCGGTATGGAAGGGCTCGTCGTGTCCGTCGCGCAGCAGACCGAGCGGCTCGAAGTCCACGTGTACGCGGTTGCCCGCGGCGTCGCGGTAGTCGGTCGGAAAGTCGCGATAGATGCCATGCCGGATGCGATCGCCCTCGCCGCGCACGCGAATCGTCTCGGTGACTTGCATGCCCGCATCGGCGGCGATTGCGATGTCGCTGTGGAAGTCGAGGATGCGTTCGTCGGCGCCAGCGGCACCGGCGCTGAACGCCAGCGCGATCAGCGCGCTGCGCAGAGCGCTGCGAATCATGCGGGTGCCTCCTGGTCGGTGCCCTGGCGGAAGAACTCGGCCGGCTCGAAATTTGCCAGCCGTGCGATCAGGAGCGACGGGAACGTCTCAATGCGGTTGTTGAGATCGCGCACGGCGCCGTTGTAGAAGCGGCGCGCGAACTGCAGATGATCCTCGACCTCGACCAGGTCGCGCTGCAGCGCGAGGAAGTTGCCGCTCGCCTTGAGGTCCGGATAGCGCTCCTGCAGCGCGAGGATTCGCGTCACCTGTGCGGACAGTTCGCCTTCGAGCTGCGCCTTGTCGGCCATCGAGGCGGCCGCGATCGCGCGCGTGCGCAGCTCGGTCAGCAGCGTGAGCGTGGCGCGTTCGTGATCCGCATAGCCTTGCACGGCGGCGACCAGCTGCGGTACCAGGTCGTGCCGACGCGTCAGCTGCACGTCGATATCGCTCCACGCCGCGCGCACCTGGTTGCGCGCCGCGACCAGCTCGTTGAAGACGACGACGATGCCGGCGACCGCGACGAACGCGATCGCGCCGATCCACCACCCGACCATGCGAACGCTCCCCCGCGAGCCGCACCGAAGCCGCATTATCGACGAACCCGGCAGGACCGCAACGGCCTGCGCGGCTGCGGCAGGCCGCGCTCGCCGCATGCGGTACGATGCGCAGCATGAGCGAACCCAACACCACGCATTTCGGCTATCGCGACGTAGCGGAGGCCGACAAGGCCAAGCTGGTCGGCGAAGTCTTCACCTCGGTTGCGCGCAAGTACGACGTCATGAACGATCTGATGTCGTTCGGCGTGCATCGCCTGTGGAAGCGTCATTTCGTCGCCACCAGCGGCGTGCGCGCAGGCGACGCCGTGCTGGATCTGGCCGGCGGCACCGGCGACATCGCTGCGTTGCTGCTGCCGAAAGTCGGTGACAAGGGGCGCGTCGTCGTCGGTGACATCAACGGCGACATGCTGCGCGTCGGCCGCGACCGCCTGCTCGATCGCGGTCAGCTGCGTGGTCTGGACTGGGCGCAAATGGATGCCGAAGCGCTGCCGTTCCCGGACAAGAGCTTCGACTGCGTCACGATGGCGTTCGGTCTGCGCAACGTGACGCGCAAGGAGAACGCGCTCACCGAGATCCATCGCGTACTGAAAATCGGCGGGCGCGCGCTGGTGCTCGAATTCTCGACGGTACGCCTCGAGTTCCTCAAACCCCTGTACGACTTCCATTCGTTCCAGGTGCTGCCGCGCATCGGCCAGTTGATTGCCGGCGACGAGTCGAGCTATCGCTATCTGGCCGAATCGATCCGCAAGCATCCCGACCAGGCCACGCTGAAAGCGATGATGGAAGCGGCCGGCCTGGCCAAGGTCGACGTGCGCAATCTGTCCGCCGGCATCGTCGCGATCCATCGCGGTTATCGCGTCTAGGCGCATGCTCCTGCGCGCGATGTGGGCACGCGCGCGGCGATTGAATCCGATTCGACCGCTTTCCTGACGGCGACACGGGCGATCCCGCTGCGAAGGCTCGGCCATCGGTTGCGCGTAGCCGAAAGCGCCGACACGCGGCTGCCGATCTTTGCATCACGTTTACGTCGCCCCGGCACTTTCGTCACGCGTGGAACTCGGGGTTGCGCGACAGACTCGGAGGATTCGACGCATTCGATCCATCCACGATTCGGCAATGGCCGGGAGTCTCCATGCGCAAGAAGTTGCTCGAAACTGCGTTGTTCGCGTTGTCGCTCGTCGTCACGACCAGCGCGTTCGCCGCGGACGACACCAAGGACGCGGACGCCGCGCCGGACAAGGACGCCAAGACCGCGAAGAAGGACGAGCTGCCGATTCCGAAGGAAAAGACATCCGTCTCGCGCGGCAGCGTTGAGATCGGTGGCCGCTCGATCCACTACACCGCGACGGCCGGCAACGTGCTGATTCGCGACGACAAGAATGAGCCGAATGCGAGCGTGTTCTATGTCGCCTATACCGCCGACGACGGCAAGGATGCGTCGAACCGGCCGGTGACCTTCCTCTATAACGGCGGGCCAGGGTCACCGACGATCTGGTTGCACATGGGTTCGATCGCGCCGGTGCGCGTCGAGTCGGCGAGCGCGGCACCGACCGCGCCAGCGCCATATCACCTGGTGCCGAACAAGGACAGCCTGATCGACAAGACCGACCTGGTCTTCATCGACGCGGTCGGCACCGGCTATTCGATGCCGGTCGGCAAGGGCAAGGGCAAGGATTTCTGGGGCGTCGACCAGGATCTCAACGCGTTCGCGAAAGCGATCACGCGTTACGTGACGGTCAACCAGCGTTGGAATTCGCCGAAGTTCCTGTTCGGGGAATCCTACGGCACCACGCGCTCGGCTGCGCTGGTGAACGTGCTGCAAGGGCAGGGCATGGCGTTCAACGGCGTCGTGCTGCTGTCGTCGATTCTGAACTACGGTGCGAATTCGCCGGGCCTCGACCAGACCTATATTGGCTCACTGCCGACCTACGCCGCGATCGCCTGGTATCACGACAAGGTGCCGAACAAGCCGGCCAGCATGGAGGCCTTTGTCGACGAAGCGCGTGCCTTCGCGGCCGGCGAGTATGCGACGGCGCTGGCGAAAGGACAGAATCTGCCGGCGGCGGAACTCGATGCCGCGGCGACGAAGCTGAGTCGCTACACCGGACTATCGCCGCAGTACCTCAAGGAAGCCGACCTGCGGGTGAATCAGAGCCGCTTCCGCAAGGAACTGCTGCGCGACGAGCGCCGCACGATGGGTCGCTACGATGCGCGCTACGAAGGCATCGACGTCGATGCCGCCGGCGAGAACCCGGACTACGATGCCTCCGATACCGCGATCGCCGGGGCCTTCGTCGCCGCGTTCAACAGCTACGTCGAAGGCACGCTGAAATGGGAGAGCGAGCAACCGTACAAGACGAAGACCGAGATCATCCGCGAATGGGACTGGAAACACGAAGTGGCGGGCTCGCGCCAGCCGCAGCGCCAGCCCTATGTCGCCGGCGATCTCGCCCGCGCGATGCGCGAGAACCCGAGGCTGCAGGTGCTGTCGGCGAACGGCTATTTCGACCTTGCCACGCCGTTCTTCGCCACCGAGACCGATCTCAGCCACATGCTGCTCGACGCCTCGTTGCGCGGCAATCTGTCTTTCAGCTACTACCCGTCCGGCCACATGGTGTATCTGAACACCGAGGCGCTGAGCAAGCTGAAAGCCGACGTCGCCGCGTTCTACGACCGTGCGGCGCCGTCGCACGGCAAGAGCTGAGATGCAGCCTTCTCCCCCAACCTGACACCGTTGGGGGAGAGGGACGCAATCACAGCGAAATCATCTGCAGCGCAATCGCGCGCGCGGCAGCCTGGCGGCGGCCGAACACGCCGAACTTGCGCGCGGCGTTCTCCAGGTGGAACACGACGGTGCGCTCGGAAATACCGAGCACCTTGCTGATCTCCCAGCCGGTCTTGCCCTCGGCTGTCCAGCGCAGGCATTCGCGTTCGCGTGCAGTCAGATGCACATGTTCAGTGCCGGCGACTGCGGTCGCGAGGCGATGACCGACATCGTGCACGTAAGCGGCGAACAGATGCAGTTCGCCGAGCTTGCGCACGCTGATGACCTCGTCGCGCAACCGCATGCTGGCAACCGCGACGACGCCCCATTGGCAGCCGAGTCCGTGCACGGGAATGCTGACGCCGCAACGCAGGCCGAAGTCGGCCGTTTCACTGAAGAACACCGGGCAGCGCGAATCGGCCTCGCCAGCGACGTGCTCGGCATCCCAGATCAGTGCGATCGAATGGTGGCGGCAATGCGCGAATACCGGATCTGCCGCGGCATGCCCCTGCTGGAAATGATGCACATACCAGGTCGATGGCAACGAGCCGGCGAGATAGGGAACCTCGCCGCCGCCGCGCGGCATGGCCACATAGACCCAGGCATCGAAGCCGAGTCGCTTGACGCAGGCGTCGCCGAGCCGATGCAGCTCCTCCTGCGATTCGCAGGTGAGCAGATCGTCCAACATGTCGAGCATCGGGCGCATGGTGACCGCGGCGGTATCGGCATCAGGAAGGCAGCGCGTGGCACTGCGCGCCGTCTCCAGTGCCGACACCATGGAACGAGGGGTGTGATTCGCGCGTGAAATCCCCTTTCGTCGCGATCGAGCCCGGCTTTGGGCGACAATCGCGAGTCGCGGCCAACGGCCGCGCCAGCCTGCCCGCATCACTCCAAGGATCCCGCCGTGCCGTTCATTCGCCTTGCTGCCTTCTCCCTGCTCGCCTTCGCTGTCGATGGTCGCGCCGTCTCAGCCGACCCGCACAGCTATGCCAACACGGACGCCGTCAGCGTCAGCGCGCTGCATCTCGACCTTGCGGTCGATTTCGAGCGGCGCGAACTGGCCGGAAGTGCGGAGCTGAGCTTGGCCTGGCACGACAAGAACGCCCGCAAGCTCGTGCTCGACACGCGCGACCTGGCGATCGAGCGCGTCGACGCCATTGATGCGAACGGCACCGCGCGCGCCGCACGCTACGCACTGGACAAGCGCGACCCGATCCTCGGCGCCGCCTTGCGCATCGATCTCGATGCCCAGACCCCGAGCGTACGCATCCGCTATCACACGGCGCCGACCGCATCGGGCCTGCAGTGGATGACGCCGGCGCAGACGGCCGGCAAACAGCAGCCTTTCATGTTCTCGCAGTCCGAATCGGTGCATGCGCGCAGCTGGGTGCCGCTGCAGGACACGCCATCCGTGCGCTTCACCTACAGCGCGCAGATCCATGTGCCGAAGGCGCTGCGCGCGGTGATGAGCGCGGACAACGACGCCAGGCATGCGCTCGACGGCGACTTCCGTTTCTCGATGGCGCAGCCGATTCCGTCCTATCTGCTGGCGATTGCAGTCGGCGACATCGCCGTGCGCGAAACCGGTCCGCGCAGCGCGGTCTATGCCGAGCCATCGATCATCGAAGCGGCAGCGAAGGAGTTCGCCGATGTCGAGACGATGATCGCCGCAACCGAGAAACTTTATGGCCCGTATCGCTGGGGCCGCTACGACCTGCTCGTGCTGCCGCCGAGTTTCCCGTATGGCGGCATGGAGAATCCGCGCCTGACCTTCGCCACGCCGACCGTGATCGTCGGCGACAAAAGCCTGGTCTCCCTGGTTGCGCACGAGCTGGCTCACTCGTGGTCCGGCAACCTTGTCACCAACGCGGCCTGGAAGCATATGTGGCTGAATGAGGGGTTCACCAGCTATGTCGAGAACCGTATCGTCGAGGCGGTCTACGGCAAGGACAAGGCCGACGAGGAATTCATCCTCGCCGCCGACGAGCTGCGTGGCGAGCTGGTTGAAACGCCGAAACTGGACCAGCGGCTCGTGCCGGATTTCGACGGCCGCGATCCGGATGACGCCGGCTCGGATTTCGCCTACACGAAAGGGGCCTGGCTGCTGCGAACGCTCGAGGCGAGCTACGGCCGCGACGTGTTCGATGCCTACCTGCGCGGCTACTTCGATCACTTCGCGTTCCAGAGCATCACGACCGAGCAGATGCTCAGCTATCTCGATACCAATCTGGTGCTGAAATACCCGGGCCACATGAGCCTGGCGGCGATCAAGGCCTGGATCGAGCAACCCGGCATACCGGCCGAAGCTCGCCTGCCATCGTCGCCGCGCTTCGAATCTATTGCCGCCACGCGCAAGGCCTGGCTTGCCGGCAAGCAAGCCGCGCTGGCGTTCGATGCGAAGTCCTGGAACACGCAGGAGTGGATGTACTTCCTCGACGGCCTGCCGAATAAGCTGACGCACGCGCAGCTGGCCGACCTCGATGCCGCCTGGCACTTGAACGGCGCTGCCAATGCGGAGATCGCGCGGCGCTGGTATCTCGCCGCGATCCGCGCCCACTACCTGCCTGCGCGCCCGGCGATGGCCGAGTACATGTCGCGCATCGGTCGACGCTACCTCGTCGTGCCGCTGTACGAGGCGCTCGCGAAGACGCCGGATGGCAAGGCCTTCGCGCGTGCGGTGTATGCGAAAGCCAAGCCCGGCTACCACCCGCTGACGCAGGGCAGTATCGAGAAGGCGCTGGCCGGAAAATAAGCAGCGAAGTCGCGCGCCATCTCAATCGCTGAGATTGGCTTCGCCCACCATCATCGACGCAACGGACGCACTGCGCCCCAGGGACGGGGCGATCCCGCTCGTCTTTCCGCCGGCGCGGCGCCTGTTCGGTGCCGCGCCGTTTTTTCACCATTCGCCCGAGGGCGAGCGGCCCTGCCGAACTCGTTGCTCAGGGATGGTCGCCCGAAAACTTCGTCGCCGTCGCTCCGGTCACCGTGCCGACCTTCGCGCTGTCGCTGATGAACAGATCCACGTCGCGGCGGAACTCGAGGTTTCCATCGACCACCGCGTGCGGTCCGATCACGATGCGTGGATTGCGCGATTTGCCCCACGACCAGCCGTGCGGCTTGTCGACGATCAGGCCGCCTTCGATGTGCGAGTCCGCGCCGATCTCGATATCGCCGCCGACCGTCTCGATGCCGCCGCCGATGTACGCGGCGTCGAGGGTGAAGCGGCCGTTGACGTTGGAGACGTGACCGGCGATGTCGGCGCCCTTGCCGAGGCGCACGCTGCCGTTGACCGCTTCGACGGTCTTGCTGACGCGGGCACCATCGCCGAGTTCGATGCCGCCGTTGACGGTCTCGAGTGAATCGACGGTCGCGCGCGCGCCGAGCGTAATACCGCCGTTGACCGTCGACACCTTCTGCGCCGTGCCGCCGTCCTCGATGTGGATGCTGCCGTTGACCGTCGTCAGGTTGCCGGCGTGCTGGCTGCCTTGAATGCTGATCGAGCCGTTGACTTTGTCGACATCATCGCCGTGGGCGAGCGCACTGCCGGCAAGCGAGAGGCCGATGGCGAGGGTGACAACGAGGGGTGGGCGATTCATGGAAGATCTCCGCAGGATTCGGGTGGCGCGGCTTGGATGCTGCCATCATCCGGAAGGTTTAGACGAGGTTGCGACAGCATGCGACGCGTTCGGCTAGGATTGCGCCCTTCGCGAACCTGACGGAAACCGAGCGCGTGGCGCGACCGAAACCGATCCTGCTGCTGATCCTCGATGGCTGGGGCCATCGCGATGAAACCGCGCACAACGCGATCGCGCAGGCGAATGCGCCGAACTGGCGGCACCTGCTCGCCGAGTGCCCGCACACGCTGGTCGATACGCACGGCGAATTCGTCGGCCTGCCGCACGGCCAGATGGGCAATTCCGAAGTCGGCCACATGAATATCGGCTCCGGCCGCATCGTCTATCAGGACCTGACACGCATCGATGCGGCCATCGCCGACGGCAGCTTCTTCGACAATGCCGCGCTGGTCGGCGCGTGCGAAGCGGTGCAGCAGGACGCCGGCACATTGCACGTATTCGGCCTGCTCAGCCCCGGCGGCGTGCACAGCCATGAAAAGCACATCCATGCCTTGCTCGACCTCGCGCTGACGCGCGGCGTCGCCCGCGTCGCGGTGCATGCGTTTCTCGACGGTCGCGATACGCCACCGCGAAGTGCCGAGCCGAGCTTGCACGGCCTCGCCGCGAAATGTAGCGCGGTCGGCAACGCAACGATCGCCAGCGTGAGTGGCCGCTACTACGCGATGGATCGCGATCAGCGCTGGGAGCGCGTGCAGCTGGCGTACGAGGCGATCGCCGAGGCGAAATCGGATTATCGCGCCGACGATGCGCTGTCCGCGCTGCGCGACGCGTATGCGCGTGGCGAGAACGACGAGTTCGTCAAGCCGACGGTGATCGGCGCCGGCACCCGGATCGCCGACGGCGACGCGATCGTGTTCATGAACTTCCGTTCCGACCGCGCACGTGAGCTGTCGCATGCATTCGTCGATCAGGGCTTCAAAGGCTTTGCGCGTGCGCGTGCAATCAGGCTCGCCGCATTCGTGACCTTGACCGAGTACGAGAAAGGTCTCGCCGTGAGCGCGATCGCGTTCGCGCCGCAGTCGATGCGCAACACGCTCGGCGAATACCTGGCCTCGCTCGGTCTCGCCCAGCTGCGCATCGCCGAGACCGAGAAATATGCGCATGTGACTTTTTTCTTTTCCGGCGGGCGCGAGGTGCCGTTTGCGGGCGAGAAGCGCATCCTCGTACCGAGTCCGAAAGTCGCCACCTACGATCTGCAACCGGAGATGAGCTGTCCGGAACTCACCGACCGGCTGGTCGAGGCGATCGCCGCGCAGCACTTCGATTTCATCGTCTGCAATATCGCCAATCCGGACATGGTCGGTCACAGCGGTATCGAGGCGGCGGCGATCAAGGCGGTCGAGGCGGTCGACGTCGCGCTCGGACGGCTTACCACGGCGATCCGCGCGGCGGGCGGCGAAATGCTGATCAGCGCCGATCACGGCAATCTCGAACAGATGCTCGACGACAACGGCGTGCCGCATACGCAGCACACGGTCGGCCCGGTGCCGCTGGTCTACGTCGGTCGCCCGGCCAACTTGCATCATGGCGCGCTGCGCGATCTCGCACCCACCGTGCTTGCGTTGATGGCTCTGCCGCAACCGGTCGAGATGACGGGGCGCAGTCTCGTCGAATTTCGCTGAGTGCGCACCGAGCTGCCACGCCGTGCGACGCGTGACTGCTTTTCTGCGCCGCTGTTGAAGGAGGCGGAGCCGGGGTTGCGCGCGAGATTGCCGCACGCGGTGCAGCTGAAGTTCGTGCGAATCCCCAGCGGTGGTTGGCGCGCATGATGCGTGGATTTCGCGGACAACGACGAACGAAACAATTCTCGGCTCGGTGGCTTGCCGTGAGCGTCGCTGCGTTCGCGTTCTGCCTTGGGACGAGTGTCAATGCACACGCCGAGGAGGCCGACGACGCCCAGCACGCGGCGCAGGAACAGCAGGCGAAGCAGAAACTCGATGCGGTGCGCAGCGAGATCAGGAAACTGAGCGAGCAACAGCGCGCGACGACCGGCGAACGCGGCGAAGCGGCGCGTACGTTGCGTGAGAAAGAGCTCGCGCTCGCCGCGGTCGCCAGAGACGTGCACACGCTGGACGACAAGCTGGCCGCACAGCAGGCCCGCCTCGATCAGCTCAACGAGCAGCGCAGCGCACTCGAGGCGGCGCTGAAATCGCAGCGCGACGCACTCGCCGCACTGCTGCGTTCGGCCTATGCGATCGGCGACCACGAGGAACTGAAGCTGCTGCTGCAGCAGGACGACGTCGCCGCGATTTCGCGCGTGCTCGCCTATCACCGCTATTTCCAGCGCGCCGAGGTCAATCAGATCGACCGTCTGCTCGGCGATCTCAAGCAACTGGCCGAGGTGCAGACGTCGATCGAGACAGCAACGAAGGAACTGGCGACGACGCGCGAGGCGCGCAGTGCCGAAGCCGGCAAGCTGGAGATCGAGCGCAACGAACGCGAGCAGCTCGTCGGCGAGATCGATGCGAAGTTGAAGGATCAAGGCGCACGCATTGCGGCGCTCGGCAAGGACGAGGCCGCGCTGACCGAGCTGCTGGAAAAGCTGCGCGATGTGTTCGCCGACATCCCCAAGCAGCTGGCCGGCGCGGAGCCCTTCGCGTCCGCGCGCGGACGCATGAACTGGCCCGTGCAGGGCAAGATCGTCATCGCGTTCGGCGCCAGCGACGAATCCGGCCGGCGCAGCAGCGGCCTGCTTCTCGCGGCGAAGAGCGGCACCGCGGTCCACGCGATCTCGCACGGCCGCGTCGCGTTCGCCGACTGGCTGCGCGGCTACGGCCTGATGATCATCGTCGACCACGGCGATGGATATCTCAGCCTGTACGGCTGCAACGAAACCTTGCTGAAGGACGTCGGCGACTGGGTCGATGCCGGCGACACCATCGCGAGCAGCGGTGCCAGCGGTGGCGCAAAGACGCCGGGCCTGTATTTCGAGCTGCGCACCAAGGGGCAGGCGGTCGATCCGCGCGGCTGGCTGCGCTGAACGTTTGCGTTGTGGCGTGGTCTAGCGATAACGGCGAGCGCACGCGGCACGCATTACACTCGTCGCATCCCAGCGAGGTTTGCCGATGTCCACGCGTTCCCGTTTCTCCGTCCGGCTCGCGCCGCTCGTCCTCGCGCTCGCCGCGGCGTCTGCCGTCGCCGCCGATCCGCCGCCACCGGCACCGGAACTGCCCGATGCCGACGATGCGCCAGCGGATGCGCCCGCGCTGAAGCCGGCGACTGTCAAGGGCGCCGTCGACCTGCAGGACATCCGCGCGTTCACGGCCGTCTACAGCCTGGTCAAGCAGGCCTATGTCGACGACGTCGACGATCATCGGCTGATGCAGCAGGCAATCCGAGGACTGCTCGCCGGCCTCGACCCGCACAGCGAATATCTCGGCAAGGAACAGATCGAGAATCTCACCGAAGACACCACCGGCAGCTATGCCGGTCTCGGCATCGAAGTGCTGCAGGTCGATGGCACCCTGCGCGTGGTCGCGCCGATCGACGATTCGCCAGCCGAACGCGCCGGCATCAAGCCCGGCGACACCATCGTGCAGATCGACGGCAAGCCGGTGCAGTCCGATGATCTCGACGCCGCCGTCGCCAGCCTGCGCGGCAAGCCGGGCACCGAGATCACGCTGAACATCCTGCATGAGAAGCAGGCCGCGCCGATCGACGTCAAGCTGCGGCGCGAGGAGATCCGCGTGGCCAGCGTGCGCGGCAGGCTGCTCGAGCCCGGCTACGCCTATCTGCGCGTCAGCCAGTTCCAAGCCGACACCGGCACGCAGCTGCGCAAGCGCATCGAACGCCTGCAGGTCGACAACAAGACGCCATTGCGCGGCGCCGTGCTCGACCTGCGCAGCAATCCGGGCGGCCTGCTGACGGCAGCGGTCGAAGTCAGCGACGAGCTGCTCGACGACGGCATCATCGTGACCACCAAGGGTCGCTTGAAGGAATCGGATCTCACCTTCCGCGCGACGCCGGGCGACCTGCTGCATGGCGCTTCGCTGGTCGTCCTGGTCGACAACGGCACCGCCTCGGCGGCCGAGATCGTCGCCGGCGCGCTCAAGGACAATCACCGCGGCCTGTTGATGGGCCGACGCACGTTCGGCAAAGGCTCGGTGCAGACCGTGCTGCCGCTCGATGCGGACCATGCGGTCAAGCTGACCACGGCGCGCTACTACACGCCGAGCGGCATCTCGATCCAGGCGGCCGGCATCCAGCCCGACATCGCGTTGGCCGATCTGGCGTTGAGCCAGCGCGACAGCGCGCCGACGCCATCGATTGGCGAACGCGACCTGCGCAATCATTTGAAGGGTGCCGACGAGACTAGCAACCCGGTCGTCACGCCGAATGCAGCCGATCGCGACATCGAGAAGGATTACGCGCTGAACGAGGCATTGAATGCGTTGAAGGCGTTGGCGTTGCGCGGCAAACCAACACCTGCGCCGACAGCGGCCGCGGCAAACAAAAACGGCTGAGCGGAGCGCACCGCCCGTGCGCGCCCCGGTGGGTGCCGGATCTCCGTGCGGCCTGCTCGTGCGCGTGCCGCTGGTCGCGCACTGGATGCTCATTCCGTCCCTGATCTGAGATGTCAGGCGCGACTACCATTTTCCGGAATTGACGCCGTTCGGGCTTGCGACGGGGATCTGCAAAGGGTTCGTGAGCGTGTGCTGGCTCATGCAACGGCTGGTCGTGCCGATCGCGGATCCGCGCGTCCTGGCGTGCGCATGCGCTGCAGTCGTGGCGACCGAGCCTCGCGCGCTCGTCTGACGAGAAATCCGCAATTGCCACGCCAATCCGCTCGCGGCCGGATATGACGGGAACTCCCGTCGCGATATGCTGACGAAGGAGTGGGCGGCGGATGGCGCCGGGGCGTTCATGCGGTCCGAGGATCATTGAATGAAGAACTATCTGCGCAACAATCTGCGCTTCGTCGCGTTCCTGCTGCTGCTGGGCTTCTTCCGCACGGCGGTCGCAGACTGGAATCCGGTGCCTTCCGGCTCGATGCGGCCGACCATCCTCGAAGGCGATGTGGTCTACGTGAACCGCCTCGCATTCGATGTGAAGGTGCCGTTGACCGACGTGGTCGTTGCGCACACCGGCACGCCGCAGCGTGGCGACATCGTCACGTTCACGCGGCCGAGCGACGGCATGCGCCTGATCAAGCGCATCGCGGCCGTGCCCGGCGACACGATCGCGATGCGCGACAACCGGCTGACCGTCAACGGCGAGGCGATCGACTATGCCCCGCTCGACGCGGTCACCGAGCCGCTCGGGGCGAATCGCGTCACCCAGGCCGAGCACGTGCGCGAAACCTTCGGCAGCAGCGCGCATACGATCCAGTGGCTCGCGCGCGTCTCCTCTCGGTCCAGCTTCGATCGGATGGTGATACCGCCCGATCAGTACCTGATGCTCGGCGACAATCGCGATGACAGCGAAGACTCGCGTTACTTCGGTTTGGTCCCGCGCGAGCGCCTGATCGATCGCGCCGAGCGCATCCTCGTCTCCGCCGACATCAAGGATCGCTGGCAGCTGCGCCTCGCGCGTTTCGGGGCCAGTCTCTACGAGTAGGCAGGCACGTCTGGGCGACGCGTCGGCGAAGCCGATGGTCGCGGCCGCAGTTCGCGCCGATGGGCTCGGTCGCCGCGTTACCTCAGCCGCGGCGGCGCGATCGGAAACGGCATGATCTTGTCGCCGCTGTCTGCATCGCGGATTGTGAGCGAGCCGCGTTTGGCGACTTCCTCGACGCGCAGGACGGCCTGAATCGGCAGGTGCAGGATCGTGGTGTCCTTGAACTCCTCGCGCAGGCGCTCTTCGGTCGGATCGACGACGAGGCCTTCGCCGGGCGGATCGAACACGAGGTCACCGATCTCGGTGAAGCCCCACAGCGCGCTCGAAGCGACATGGCGCGCGTAGAGCTCGATGCTCTTGCCCTGCGAAAGGAAGGTGACTTTGTAGAGCTTGGTCTTGGCCATGGCGCTGATTGTAGAAGAATGCGTCAGGCGGACGCTGACGCAGGACCCAGAACGCCAATCGGCGTAACGACGTCTGGTGCGGCGAGCATGGACGCCACCGGCGCGACCGCTCAGCCTCGCAACCGTCGAGCCACCGCCGGCTTCGACAACAACGCCAGTACGATGCCGATCACGAAACCCGCGATATGCGTCCACCAGGCGACGGCGCCGAACGCCGGGCCGACGTAGGTGAACAGCAGTTGCAGCATCGCCCAGAAGCCGATCAACAGCGGCGCCGGGATGCGCACGAATTCGAGGAACACGCCGAGCGGCAGCACCAGGCCGAGGCGAGCGCGCGGAAACAACGCAAGGTAGGCGCCGACGACAGCGGAGACCGCGCCGCTGGAGCCGATGATCGGCGCGCTGGTGCCGGCCAGCGTGAAGGCGCCGACCAGATTCGCGAGTGCACCGCCAATGACGAACATGGCGAGGAAGCGCGCTGACCCGAGCGCGCGTTCGGCGGAGACGCCGAAGACGATCAGGAACAGCAGATTGCCGGTCAGGTGCAGCCAGTCGGCGTGGATGAAGATCGCGGTGACCAGACGCGCCGCGCGCAGTTCGGCCAGTTGCTGCAGCCACGGCGCGTTCGCATCGAGCAGCGTCGAGGGTACCGTGCCCCAGCGTGCGAGGACGGCGCCGCGCTCGGCCGCCGGCATCGACGCCAGCCAGATGAACACGACGACGCAGGCGGCGACGATCAGCAGCGTCGCCCAGGGCGGACTCGGTTTGCGCCGGCTCGGCAGGTAGACGAACATCGCGCCGGCCTGGCGCGCTCAGCGGCTGTCGCGCGGATAGACGAAGCGTTGGCCCTTGTAGTCCAGGACCATGCCGTCGGCGCGGATTTCCTTCAGCACGAGGCCATCGCCGAGATCGTCGCCTTCCGCATGTCGCTCGCCCTTGATCACGACGAAGCGTTGTGCCGGATCGGTGGCGTAGACGTGCATCGTCAACGCGAGTTCGGGAATGTCCTTGCGCGTCGCGTACGGCAGCTCCCACACCGAAGGTAGGGCGGGTTGCGCCGCCGCCGTTGCCGCGGCGTGGGGCATCGGTGTTGCCGCAGCCGTGCTGGGGGCTGCCGCCGTCGGCACGGCTGGCGCGGCATTCGGCGTCGCCGCCGCGGTGGACGTCGTGGAAGTTGCGGCTGCAGCGGCTGGCGCAGTTGCATTTGCGCTGGCGGCGGGCGTTTTGGCGGCGTCCGGTTTGGCTTCAGCGGGCGCCGCCGCGGGCGGATGCGCAGGCGCCGCCACCGGTGTCGGAATAGTCGTCGCAGTGCGGTCGTTGCGTAACGGCGTCGGCTGCATCGTCTCGATCGGCTTGGCCGCCGGCGGCGCGGTTGGAGTGGCTGGCGTGGTGAAATGCGGTGCCGGTTTCTTGCCTGCGCTGGCAGCGGCGCTCTTGCCATCGGGGGCGGCCGGCGCGGTCGGTTTGGTTGCGGCGGCTACGGGCGCGGGCGCTTCGACCGGCGCCTGCGGCGGCAGCGTCGGCGAGCGCGACAGCCACCAGCCGACGCCGAGCGCGATGATGACCAGCGCGGCGAACAGCGGCAACAGGCTGCGCGAGCGGCGTACCGCCAGGACCGGTGAGCCCAGCGTTGGCGCCTCGCCGAGGCGGCGCTGCTGTTCGGATTTCTTGAGGGCTTCGAGAATCAACGACATGAGGTTTCCTGATGCCGCAACAACCATGCCGTGCGGCCAACGACTAAGAATACAGGGCGCATCAGCGGCCTACTCCACCGTCCGCGCCAGATGCGGGCCGGCGTCGTCCAGCGCCGACAACGCGAACAGCGTTTCCGGGCCGATGATGCCATCGGCCTTGATGCCATAGGTCTGTTGCAACTTGCGCACGCGTTCCTCCACCTCGGCATCGAAAGCGGCAGTGCGTGATTTCGCGCCGGCCGCGCCGTCGAAGGTCGCCAGGCGATCGACGACCCAGGCGACGCCGGCGCCGGCGTCGCCGCGCTTCAGGGTTGCCGGCACGTCGTTCGGCAGCCGCCACAGCGCGATGAAATCGCCATTCCACAGCTTGGACAACGATGCGCGCGCAAGTTCATGGCGTTCGCCAGCCAGATCCAGACGCACCTTCTCGCGCCCGGCACCCTGCAGCAGGGCGTAACCCGGGGTCGTCTCAGGGGTGTCGCCGACCGCACGATTCAACACGAGGATCAGCGGGCGATCGAAATGGGTAACCTGCTCGAGCGTCGCATGGCCACGCAGGCAGGCAAGGCCGGGGGCGATTAGCGCCGGGCAGCGGCTGGCATCGCGCACCGACACCGTGTCGGCGTCGACCCGCCAGCGCGCCAGCAGCTGCGAGAACGCAGTCAGTTCGGTTTCCGGTACGCGCGCCAGCGTCGCCGCCAGGCTCGATGCTGCCTGATCGGTCGTCACCACTGGCGCGACCGGCGCGGCGATCGGTGCCGCCACGACCGGTATCGGGTGGCGCCAGCCGGTCCACCAGGCAATGCCGCCAGCGATCGCCAGCAGCAGCGCGGCGGCGGCCGCCCAGCGCCCGTAGCGATGCAGCCAGTAACGCGCGTGGCCGGGCAGCGTCTCGTCGGCGGCGCGATCGACCAGGCGTTCGCCGATGCTGTCCTGCTCGCGCGCGTAGCCGGCCATCAGCGAGCGGTCGGCAATGATGTTGACCAGGCGTGGGATGCCACTGGAGCGCTGATACAAGGCCTTCAGGCCGAGCCGCGAAAACGGAATGCGCTTGTTGCCGGCGACCGCCATGCGATGGCGCACGTAGGCTTCGGTCTCGCCCGCATCGAGCGGCGTCAGGTGGTAGCGCGCGGTGATGCGTTGGGCGAGCTGGCGCAGTTCCGGGCGGTCGAGCAGTTCGCGCAGCTCCGGCTGGCCGAGCAGGATGATCTGCAGCAGCTTCTGCGTCGGCGTCTCCAGATTCGTCAGCAGGCGCACCTGTTCGAGCGAGTCGATCGACAGGTTCTGCGCTTCGTCGACGATCAACACGACGCGCAGGCCTTGCGCGTAGGCGTCGAGCAGGAACGCGTTCAAGGTGTCGGTCAGCCCTTTCAGGCTGACACGCTTGCCTTCGATGTCGAGCTTCAATTCTTCGCAGACGGTCTCGACCAGCTCGGCCGGCGTCAATTTGGGATTGAGCACCAGCGCGACACGCGTGTTCTCCGGCAACTGCTCCAACAGCAGGCGGCAGAGCGTGGTCTTGCCGGTGCCAACCTCGCCGGTCAGCTGGACGAAGCCACCGCTGCCACCCTTGCCGATGCCGTACAAAAGATGCGCGAGCGCATCCCGGTGCCGCTCGGACAGGAACACATAGCGCGGGTCCGGCGTGATCGAGAACGGCGCTTCGCGCAGGCCATAGTACTCAAGATACATCCCGCTACTTTACCCGACCTCGGGTGCGCTGCCGGCCGAATCGTCGAAGTCGGCGTCGCCGCAGCGATACACCTGTTCCCCATTGCACGGCTGGCGGCCCCAGCGAGGCAGCAGTAGAGTGTGACTGGCTTCACGTTCGGCCGCCGCTATGAGGGGGAAGGCAATGTCGCGACGCATCCTGATCGGGTCAATGTTCCTGCTCGCTTGTGTCTCAGCGTTCGCTCAGAACCTGCCCAGCGGATTCCAGCGCACCGATCCGATCGCGGGCCGCAATCTGCCGACCGGCGTCTACTTCGCGCACGACGGGCGCGTCTTCGTCACCGAGAAGGGCGGCCAGATCTGGCTGTACCCGAACCTGCTCGCCGCGCCGACGCTGTTCTTCGATCTCAGTGTGAAGATCCATACCGTTGGCGACCGCGGTCTGCTCGGTTTCGCACTCGACCCGCATTTTCCGGAAGTGCCGGCGGTATACGTGCTCTACGCCTACAACGGCGGCCTGTTTCCGGATAGCGACCCGGTGCCGTGGGCACCGCGCTGGACCACCAATTGCGGCAGCGGCGCGGGTCAGACCGAACCGACGCCCCAACCGACCCAGCAAGGCGGCTGCGTCGTCAGCGGGCATCTGTCCCGGCTCGATGTCAGCGGCAATGTCGCAACTGCTGAAACCGTGCTGATCGAGGACTGGTACCAGTGGTATCCGAGTCATTCGATCGGCACCCTGCTGTTTGGCGACGACGGCTATCTCTACGTTGGCGGCGGCGACGGCGCCAGCTACAACTGGGCCGACTGGGGCCAGGGCGTCGGCAACACGACCTATCCGGATACGCATTCGCCGGCGCTGCAGGGTGGCGCGCTGCGTTCGCAGGCGCTGGAAATCCAGAATCAGTACACCACGGGCGATATTCGCCTCAACGGCGCGATCCTGCGTGTCGATCCGGCCACCGGCGCGGGCGCGCCCGGCAATCCGCTCGCTGGCGATGCGTCGCCGAATGCACAGCGCATTCTTGCCTACGGCCTGCGCAATCCCTTCCGTTTCACCAAGCGCCCGGACACCGGCGAGATCTGGGTCGGCGACGTCGGCTGGAATACCTGGGAGGAGATCAATCGCATCCCGGCGCCGCCGGCGACGGGCAACGCCACGCTGACGAACTTCGGCTGGCCCTGCTTCGAAGGCCGCGTGCATACCGGTGGCTACAGTGGCGCGAACCTCGCGCTGTGCAATGCGATGTATGCGAATGGCGATACCGGTGGGCGTACGCCATGGTCGCCGCCCTGGTACACCTACGTGCATCAGGGCAGCTCGGACATCACCGGCCTCGCGTTCTACACCGGCAGCACCTATCCGGCGCAGTATCACGACTCGCTGTTCTTCGCCGACAACAGCCGTACGATCATCTTCAACATTCCGTACGCCGACGCGAACGCGGACGGCATCCCGGACCCGCCACCTGACAGCAGCGCGACCGCCTTCTTCGGCGGCAGCCTCGCGACGGCAGTGCAGCTGACCTCCGGCCCCGGCGGCGATATCTTCTTCACCAACATCAACACCGGCAAGATTTCGCGGCTGGCTTACTGCAGCGGCTGCAGTTCGAGCACGCCGGGTAATGTGGCGCCGTCGGCAGCGATCGCGCTCGACATTGGGTCCAGCGCTGCTGGACCGCCGCGCACGATCGGCTTCAGCGCGGCGAACAGTGTCGATCCGAACAGCGGGGATACGCTGAGCTACGCCTGGGATCTCGACGGCGACGGTAATTTCAACGATGCCACTGGCCTGACCGCGAGCGCGTTCTTCGGTGCGAACGGGCCGCATTCGGTGGCGGTACAAGTGAGCGACAATCACGGCGGCGTCGACATTGCGCAGATGAGCGTCAGCGTCGGTAACACGGCACCGAGCGTGACGATCACGAGCCCTACGGCGGGCTCGACCTGGTCGGTCGGCGAGACGATCGCACTGACCGCGACCAGCAGCGACCCCGAACAGGGGTCGTTGCCGGATAGCGCGCTGAACTGGCAGATTTACCAGGAGGACTGCGCCAACGCCGATTTCACCAACTGCATCGAAACCGCGCTCGGCAGTTCCAGCGGGTCGAGTTCGAGTTTCGTCGCGCCCGATACGTCGTTTCCGGCCTACCTGCGCATTCTGCTGACCGGCACCGATGATGGCGACTTGACGGCCACACAGGAGCTGTCGATTTATCCGGCCACGGCCGCTGTCGCGCTCGAAACCGCGCCATCCGGTCTGTCGCTCGGCTTTGATGGAACGACGTTGCCGACACCGCAATCGCATACGGTGATCCTCAACCAGAGTTTCGAGGTTTCCGCAGCAGCAACGCAGTCGCTCGCCGGCACGCAATATCAGTTCGCCGACTGGTCCGACGCCGGCGATGCAACGCACACGGTGCATATCGCCACATCCGGCACGACGACACTGACGGCGACCTATGCCGCGACCGCCGACATCGCCGTCGGCATCGACGATGGCCTCGGCACCATCGGCACCGGTCAGCGAGTGACCTGGACGCTCAGTGTCGAAAATGCCGGCGTGAATGGGCTGGCCGGAGTACTCGTCCACGCGGGGCTGCCGAATACGCTGACCAATGTGCAATGGACCTGCACGGCGACCGGTGCATCAAGCTGCAGTGCGAGCGGCAGCGGTGCGCCGGACGACAGCGCGACGCTGGCAAGCGGGGGACAGGTGACGTATCTGATCAGCGCAACCGTCGCGGCGAATGCGGGCGGCAGCATCACGGTCAGCGCGAGCGCGACGATTCCAGGCGGTTACGTCAACCAGAGTCCGGCCAACGATAGCGCCAGCGACACCGATGCCGTCTCCAGCGACCTGATTTTCCGCGATGGGTTCGAGTTGCCGTAAGCGCGGATATCGTTACGCCGAGATATCAAAATATCCATGTCAAGTTGGTCGCTTTTTGCCATGCAGTTGGCGATGCGCTGGTTTGTAAATCCAAGCAGTCATGTCTAGCGACCAACCGATTTTCCAGGATGGGTTCGAGATGCTCAGGCTGGACACCTCGCGGTGCACTGGGCACGCACGACACTCGTGCGATTGGAGCGACAGCCGTCGCATGCGCAAATTGAGGCATCGCTCCCTCGCGGACCACGCAACGCAGAGCGGCGCTACTTCACCGGCACGAAGTTGAGGCCGGTCAGTTTATGCGCGGTCCATATATCGATGAAGCGTTGGCTAACATAGGTCGAGCTTGCGCGCATTGGAAGTTTGAATATATCGACATTTCGGATTCGATCGGCATGGAACACGTGTTTGTCGATCGTCATGATGCGGCCGTTGTCGAAGCGTTCAATTTCAGATGCTTGCTCGTCCAGTGCGTCGATCACGCGCGTCGGGTTGTACATCACGATCTCAGCATCTTTGCAGATCAACGGAAGGAGTTCGCCGTAGCGCTGCAGATAGTCTGCAATGGCACGAATTACGGTAGGTTTGAAGAGCAAGATACTCGTTGCGTACCACGGGGCATCCACGGCGAGCAGCTTGCGGCGACCCTCCCGTCGCCACAATTTGAACTCGACCGGTTCCCAGTTCGCCAATCGCGGCGATCCGTCAATCAGGCCGGCAAGTTCAAATCCCGTGTCATCGCCAACCGGGTGGCACAGCTCGGCGCTTTCTTGTCCAGATGGTTTGAATATGATGATGCCGCTCACGGGAAAGATCCTGCGAGAATCCTACGGCGAATACGATCGAGAATGGCCAATGCTTCCTCCCTTGAGTTGGCCATCAGAAGTTCATCGTATACCGCGTCGTAGTAGGCCCTGGTGTGCAGATGGTTATGCATCGCCCGAGAAATAAACACGCCATTGGCCGCCTCGTTGATATCGATGCCGAATCTTTTCAGGATCTTGCGGGCAGGGCCCGCGAGAAGTGCATCCCATGCAACTAGATGGTGCGCTACTTCACCCTTGCCTCGCACGTAGCCGGCTCGTTCGAGCGCCCGCCCGAGTGCCTTTGAAGCGCCAGAGCGCGAAAACGCGGCCATGGCAAGGCTGCCAATGCCTTCGCCGAAGTACCGCCCGCCGAGCTTGCCAAGCCAGCCGAGCGCCTTGCCAGCGAAACCGCCGACGAGGCCGATCGCGCCCTCCTGCACACTGTTCGGCATGAAAGTGTTGTAGAACGCGTACTTGAATCCGTTCCAGTAGAACGCGGCGTCATTGCCATCGTGCAGAGCCTGGCCGCCTTCGTCGACGAGTTCATCGTTGACGATGTCGTTGAAGCCGGAGATCTGCTGATTCACTCGGTCGATCGGCGAAGCGTCGCTGGCGCCATCGCCGCTTGTGCGGCCAGGAGGGGCGGGACCGAATCGTGGCGAATCGAATGACGGTCCATTCGAGGCAGAGCCTTCGCCATTGAAACCGGAATCGCCGTTGACGACGACAGGATCCAGCACGGTCGGCGCCGCAGGGCCATAGTCCCAGCCATTCGACCGGATCATTGCATTGATCGCGTTGTCTGCCGCGATAACCTTGCTGTCGTAATCGGGCGACCCGAACCCGTGCACTGCGTCTTCGTACGCCGCATTCGCCGCATCGATCGAGGCGGTATCGAGCGGCACGCTGCCCGGCGGCTGCGTGCCGGCATAGAGCTGCATCTCGTGCGCGTAGGTGTACCACTGACCGTCGGCACCGAGTTGCGCATCGGCGTTGTCGCCGGGGTCTTCGGCAAATGCGGGCAAGGTCACGTCGACCGATGGGCCTGCACCGGGCAGGTCCGCGTCGGGCGCGACGAGATAGTCGACGTAGCGGCCGGGATCGCCATCGAGCGGCTCGGCACTCGATGGCGTGGTCGATGAGTCGCCTGCATCCGTGCTGCCGTCCGATCGGTCGCCAGCCTCGTTGCTTGCCAGCTGGCCCACGAGCTGCTGGTAAATCGGGTTCAGTCCACTCGGTTGGCCGCCGAACGAGCCCTGTCCCGACGTGATCGTCTGCAACTGGCCGTTGTCGTCGATGTATGTCGTCTGCCCATTCCTGGCGCCGGTATCGACGCCAGGAATGTGGCTGCCAGTCATTGGTGTCGGACTGCGCGACGGTGACCTGCCATTCGTCGATGCGTCGTAGCCGCTGCCGAAGCTGCCGCCACCCAATCCGCCGAAATTGCCGCCGATTTCTGCACTGTTGCCGCACGCATCGTCCGATGTATCGGCAGCTTCATCGTCAGGATCGAGACCGTCGATCAGCCGGAAAACCGGTGTATCCGTCCATGCCACGGCCATGAGCGTTTCCTTACGCAGTAGAGACGTGACAACGGTACGCCGCGTGATTTGCCGCGCAATCTGGGGCAAACCCTGTCATCCATTCGCCGGCAACGCGGCGGCTGCACGCGGGGCAGCGCGCTCACGAAGCGTTTCACGGACGGGCTCGGCTCTCCGCTTCGCGCCGTCTGCCGCTCACGGCTCCGGCAATGTCGCCGCCTGCGCTTCGATCGCCGTCGCCGGCGCCTGACCCGGCGCAACTGCCTCCGGTGCGTTCGGCCTTGCCGCCAGCATGTGTGCCTTGCGCCAGTTGCCGAAGCGGTAATAGGTGATCGTCATCAACAGCGAACTCAGCGAGCCGAGCGGATAGCTCCACCAGATCGCATCCGCGCCCCAGCTTTCGATCAGGCCGTACGCAAACGGAATGCGCACGATCCAGAACGCGATGAACAAGATGATCAGCGGCGGCATCACCGCGCCGGTCGAACGCACGACGCCGGACAGCACCATCGACACGCCGAAGAACAGGAACGCCCAAATCACGATCAGGTTCATGTGCTGCGCAATCGCGATCGCGCCGGTGTCCTCGCGCAGGAACAGACTGAACGCGGCATGCTCGAACAGATAGATCAGCGCAATGATGCCGCCGCTCATCAGGAAGTTGATCGTGATGCCGCCCATCGCGGTCTTGTGCACGCGGTCCCAGCGCCCGGCGCCGACATTCTGCGCGGCCATCGACGAGGCCGCCGCGCCGATCGCGAACGCCGGCATCTGGATGTAGTTCCACAGCTGCATCGCAGCTCCGAACGCGGCCGTGGTCTGCGAACCGAAGCGGTTCACCAGGCTGATCATCGCGATCATGCTGGAGGAGATCACGACCATCTGCAGGCCCATCGGCACGCCTTTGCCGACCAGCGAACGCAGGATCGTCGGATCGATGCGGAAATAACGTGTCTCGTCCGCGTGCAGCCAGAGGAAATGCTTGCGCCGGTACAGATGCACGAGGATCGCAGTGAGGCTGACCACGTTCGCGATCAGCGTTGCCGTCGCGGAGCCGGCGATGCCGAGGCGCGGAATCGGACCGATGCCGAAGATGAAGACGGGGTTCAATACGATGTCGAGGCCGACCGAGAGCAGCAGGAAGCGGAATGGCGTCTTCGAATCGCCGGCGCCGCGCAGCGTCATCATCACGAATGAGTACAGGAACATCGGCGTGATCGCGATGAAGATGATGCGCAGGTAACTGATCGCGAGCGGCAGCGCATCGTGCGGCGTGCGCATCCACACGAGCAGCGAAGGCGCCATGAAGAAGCCGAGCAGGGAAGCGCCTATCGCGACCAGGCCGAAGAAACTCGCGCTGGTGCCGACCACCCGCTTGGCCTGGTCCATGTTCTTGGCGCCGATGCTCTGGCCGATCAGGATCGTCGCCGCCATGCCGACGCCGAACACGGCGCCGAGCAGGAAGAACAGGATCGTATTCGCGTTCGAGGTCGCGGTCAGTGCGGCCTCGCCGAGGAAGCGCCCGACCCAGACCGCGTTGACCGAACCGTTCAGCGACTGCAGTACGTTGCCGGCCAGGATCGGCAGAGAAAACAGGAACAACGTCTTGAGGATCGCGCCTTCGGTCAGCGCGGAATTCGGCTTTTGCGGTGCGGACATCAGGACCCGGGCCTTGCGAGGGCGCGCACGGCGGCGCGGCGGCGGAAACGTCGTGCGGCGGCATGGCTTTCGCCACAAGCCGACTGCGCACGCATCTGATTATGATGCCAGATTGCCGATCGCATTGAGCCTTCGGCCGGTAGGAGCCCACCATGCGGTTACGAAATCTTTTCGCCGCCGCCTGCGTGCTGGCAAGTGGCGGCGCATTCGCGCAGGTCGATGCGTCGCTGTTCGGCGATCTGCAGTGGCGCCTGATCGGCCCGTTTCGCGGCGGCCGCGTGCTGACGATTGCCGGCGTGCCGGGCCAGCCGCAGCATTTCTACTTCGGCGCGGTCAACGGCGGCGTGTGGGAAACGCGCGACGCCGGCCGCACCTGGCAGCCGATCTTCGACGCGCAGCCGATCGGCTCGATCGGTGCGCTCGCGATTGCGCCGTCGAATCCGAACGTGCTCTACATCGGCAGCGGCGAAGCCGACATGCGCTCGGACATCGCGCAGGGCGACGGCATGTACACGTCGGTCGACGCGGGAAAGACCTGGAGCAAGATCGGCCTTGCCGACACGCAAGCCGTCGGCCGCATCCTGGTCGATCCGCACGATGCGAACACACTGTTCGTTGCCGCGCTCGGCCACCCTTACGCCGCGAACGCGCAGCGCGGCGTATTCCGCTCGCGCGACGGCGGCAACACATGGCAACGCGTGCTCGGCGACGGCGATGCGACGGGCGCGATCGATCTTGCGTTCGAACCCGGCAATCCGCAGGTCATCTACGCCTCGATGTGGCAAACGCGGCGCACGCCCTGGAACATCTATCCGCCGGCAAACGGTCCCGGCAGTGGCCTGTACAAATCCAGCGACGGCGGCGAGAACTGGACGAAACTCGGTAACGGCTTTCCCGATCACGTCGGCCGCGTCGGCGTCGATGTCGCTGCGAGTGATCCGCGACGCGTCTACGCGATCGTCGACAACGAAACCCTCGCCGACGATGTGGGCGGGCTGTATCGCTCCGACGATGCCGGCGCGCATTGGCGCCGCATCAGCAGCGATGCACGCATCTGGCAGCGAGGCTGGTATTTCGGTCGTGTCACGGTCGATCCGACGGACGCCGATCGCGTCTATCTGCCGAACACGATCGTGCTGCGTTCGGACGATGGCGGCGCGCACTTCATCGCCTTGAAGGGCGATTCGACCGGGGATGATTTCCACGAGTTGTGGATCGATCCGGCCAATCCGCAGCGACAGGCGCTCGCGGTCGATCAAGGCGCGATCGTCACGCTCAACGGCGGCACCACCTGGAGTTCGTGGAACAACCAGCCGACCGCGCAGATGTATCACGTCAGCACCGACCGGCGCTTTCCGTATCGGGTCTATGGCGCGCAGCAGGATTCCGGCGCGGCCGCACTGCCGAGCCGCAGCGGCGACAGCGACGGAATCACGATGCGCGAATTCCACGAAGTCACTGCCGGCGGCGAGAGCGGCATGATCGCGCCGGACCCGGACGATCCCGACATCGTCTACGGCGGCAGCGTCGACAAGCTGGACCTGCGCACGGAACAGACGCAATCGGTCGATCCGACCCTGGCCGAGCCGGATCTGTACCGGCGCACCTGGACGCTGCCGCTGGTGTTTTCGCCGAAGGACCCGAAGGCGCTCTACTTCGGCAACCAGAAGATCTTCCGCACGCGCGATGGCGGCGCGCACTGGGACGCGATCAGCCCCGACCTCACGCGTGAGCATCCGGCCGTGCCGTCGAACCTCGATGCCGTCAGCGCGGCGAACGAGCAGCACATCGGCGCGCGCCGCGGCGTCGTCTATGCGATCGCGCCGTCTCCGCTCGATGCGAACCTGGTCTGGGCCGGGACCGATGACGGCCTCGTCTGGCGCACGCGCGATGGCGGAGCGCATTGGGACGATCTCACGCCGCCGGCGCTCACCGCGTGGTCGAAGGTCGGCAACCTCGAGGCCTCGCATTTCGATACCGACACGGCCTATGCGTCGGTCGACCGCCATCGACTCGATGACCGCCGGCCCTACATCTGGCGCACGCACGATGATGGCAAGACGTGGCAGCCGATCGTTGCCGGCATCCGCGACGGCGATTTCGTCAACGCCGTGCGCGAAGACCCAGAGCGCAAGGGCTTGCTCTATGCGGCGACCGAGCTCGGTCCCTACGTCTCGTTCGACGATGGGGCGCACTGGCAAACGCTGCGGGCGAACCTGCCGCGCACATCGGTGCGCGACCTCGAGGTGCACGGCGACGATCTCGTCATCGCCACGCATGGCCGCGGCTTCTGGATCATGGACGGCATCGCCGCGTTGCGGCAGGCGGATGCCGGCGTGGCCAAGGCCGCTGCGTGGCTGTACGCCCCATCGACGGCGGTGCGCGCACGCGTGGCGGTGTTCACCGGTACGCCGCTGCCGAAGGACGAGCCGCTGGCCAGCAATCCGCCCAGTGGCGCGTTTGTCGACTACGTGCTGCAGCGTGCATCGAGCAAGCCGATCGAACTCAGCATCTTCGACGCGCACGGCGCGTTGGTGCGTCGCTATTCCAGCAGCGATGCGGTCAAGCCGATCGATGCCGCGACCAGCGAGGTCGCACCGGAATGGATTGCGCGACCGACACCGCTGCTGGCGAGCGCCGGCATGCATCGTTTCGTCTGGCCGCTGCGCTACGCGGCGCCGGCCGAGCTCGACGGCGGCGATGGTGTGTGGGCACCGCCTGGACGTTACACGGTCGAGCTGAGGGTCGACGGCAAGACCTTGCGCCAGCCGCTACGGGTGGAACCCGATCCACGCGTGAAACTTGTCGACGCCGACTACGCGGCGCAATTCGCGTTCGCGCGCAAGGTCGAAGCCGCACGCGTGCGACTCGCAACGCCGGTGCAACAGGCGAAGGCGCTGCACAAGGCGCTCAGCGCCGAGCGCACGCAAGTGAACGCGGAGCTGCAGCGCGAGATCGATGCAGTCGATGCAAAGCTCATCGCGCTCGCTGCGATCGTCGATGCCGGCAATCCGCACAATGCGTGGGCGTTTCCACCGAATTCGGCGACCAGCTTCGGCTTCCTCGAAGAAGCGCTCGGCAAGCTCGACGCGGCGGCCAACGGCGCCGACGCCGCGCCGACGCCCGATGCGCTCGCCGGCTACGCCGCGCTGCAGCCGCAGCTCGATCGCACGCTCGGCCTGTGGCAGCAACTGGGAGCGCAGGATCTCGCCGCATTGAATGCACGCTTGAACGCCAGTGGACGCAAGGCGATTTCAGTAGAGGCGCATGGCAAGAATGGCAGCGGTGCGTAGCAAGATTTATAGAGGCGCGGAGCACGCATTGACGACGACCAAGCCGGTCTCACCGGGGAGCTGGTGTGAGGGCAACTGCAAGTTGCAAGACTTGCCAGCGCATGAAGTCGAAGCCCTCTCCCCTAACGAAGTTGGAGGAGAGGGAGAGTAAGAGCAGTCGGCTGCCACGCTGCGTTGAATGCGCGGAAGTGCCCGCAGGGCCCATTCCATTTACCGCCCGCGCGAGCTTCGAAGCCCTCTCCCCCAACAGCTCCATCGTTGGGGGAGAGGGTTGGGTGAGGGGGCGGGGATTCGGTAGGGCGAATAGCTGCAAAGCGAAGAATCATCCGCAGAGGCGCCGCCATGGCGCATCTCCTTCACATGCACTCGAGCGAGAGGAAGGAGGCGTGCGCCCCGGCCCGCGCAATCGATTGCATCCACAAGACTTGATATCCGTGCGGACGCACCAAAGCTCGTAGCTCACTTCGCGCATTGTTTCCGCCGTGCAGCGAACCCACCCCCGCGTTGCCGCGCGCACTCCGCCTCCGTCAAGGTCAATCCATGCGTCTCGAGTTCCTCAAAACTGCCGGTGTGCTCGGTCTGCTGACCGCGATCGGTCCATTCGCCATCGACATGTACCTGCCGGCATTGCCGTCGATCGGCGCGAGCCTGCACGCGAGCAGCGGCGCGACGCAGGCGAGCCTGATGGTGTTCTTTCTGATGATGGGGCTGGGCCAGCTCGTCTACGGTCCGGCGTCGGATATCTTCGGACGCAAGGCGCCGCTGTACTTCGGTCTTGCGATGTTCGCGATCGGCAGCCTCGGCTGCGCGCTCGCCGCCGACATCCAGACGTTGATCGCGTTCCGCGTCGTGCAAGGCATCGGCGCCTGCGCCGGCATGGTGATCTCGCGTGCGGTCGTGCGCGATCTGCATACCGGCCCCGACGCGGTGCAGATGATGTCGCTGCTGATGCTGGTGTTCAGCGTCTCGCCGATCCTGGCGCCGTTGGCCGGCAGCCTGGTGATCGCGTGGACCAGCTGGCGCGGCATCTTCTGGACCGTTCTGGTCGCCGCGCTGATTGGCCTCGTGCTGCTGCGGTTGTTCCTGCCGGAAACGCGTCACCGCCACCTACGCGCCGGCAGCACGATTCGCGGCGCACTCGGCGCCTATCGCGAACTGCTGCGCGATCCAAGCTTCCTCGGCCTCAGCTTCACCGGCTCGTTCGGCGTGTCGAGTTTCTTCGCCTACCTGTCGAGCTCGTCGTTCATCCTGATCGAGCACTACGGCCTGACGCCGACGCAGTACAGCTTCTTCTTCTCGATCAACGCGGCCGCGTTCATCGGCGCGGCGCAATTCAACGGCACGCTCGCTCGGCGCTTCGGCATGCGCGGCCTCGTACGCGTTGCCGTGAGCGGCTACATTGCGGCGATGGCGAGCCTGTTCGCGCTGTATCTGGCTGGCGTCGACAACCTGACCGTCCTTGCCGTGCTGCTGTTCGTCGGCTACGCGTTTCTCGGCATGGTGATTCCGAACATCACCGTGCTCGCGCTGGAGGAGCATGGCGCCATCGCCGGCACCGCCTCGGCACTGATGGGCACTCTGCAATTCGTCACTGGCGCCATCGTCATGACGATCGTCGGCCGCTTCCTCAACGGCACCGCCATGCCGATGGTCGCCGGCATCTTCGCCTGCGCGCTGATCACCTTCGTGCTGGCGCAGACCGCGCTGCGACAACGAGCGCCGACGCAAGCGGCGGCCAAGTAAGCGCGCGCTTTGCCCCCTCTCCCCCACGGCTTCGCCGTGGGGGAGAGGGTTGGGGTGAGGGGGCGGGGCTGCGTGGAATGAAGGGGCGTTGGACTTGGCAGTCACGCGAATTGCCGCGCGCGCGGATTTGCTCAGCACCGTCTCGCATCACCGAACCCTC
>JBDTYM010000021.1:0-48758 GCA_040005635.1 Dokdonella sp.
CTCACCCAAGCTCCGCTTGGGGGAGAGGGTTGGGGTGAGGGGGCGGGGCTGCGTGGAATGAAGGTGCTGGAGAAAGACGCGGTCGCATGCCTGCCGGTATCACCGCGATGGGGAATGGCGTCGCCGCCGGGCCGGGTGCTTGCGACGTCCTGGTCCAGCTATCCGAACCCCGCCGTCATGCCCGCGAACGCGGGCATCCAGTGCCAGCCTGGGAATCGATGCCCCGTTCTCGCTGATTCGCCGCCTGCATGCAATCGATGACGCGCAGGTTCAGCGCCTGCGCGGCACGATGCGAGAGCAGCACGTATCGATGAACCCCTTGAAGAAGCCCGCCATGCCAAGCACGCCATTCGTTCGCTCACGCCTAGTGGCGTCGGTGCTGCTGCTCGCCCTGTTCCTCGGCGGCTGCGCTGCCGGCGGCGACGTCACGCGCCCAATCCCGAGCGCCTTCATCGCGGCGCCGCAGCCGGCGCGACGCACCGTCGTGATGCTGCCCGGTCGCGGCGACGATCTCGCCTCGTTGCAGCGACGCGGCGTCGAGCAGGCGATCCAGTCGGTCTGGCCGGATGCCGATGTCGTGCTGACCGGACTGACGATGCCGTTCTATCGCCAAGGCCGCGCTGCGCAGCGCTTGCACGACGAGATCATCGAGCCCGCGCGTGCACGCACGCGCAAGCCGATCTGGGTTGCCGGTATCTCGCTCGGCGGCATGGGCGCCGTGCTGTACGAGCGCGACTATCCGGACCGGCTCGACGGCATCCTGCTGCTGTCGCCGTATCTCGGCGAGGACGCGATCCAGGACGAGATTCGCGCCGCCGGCGGACTGGCATCGTGGAATCCGGGGCCACCACGACCGATGGGGCCGGACACTTTCCAGCGTGAACTGTGGCGCACGCTGAAGGCCTGCTCGAGCGATCCGGCGCGCGTGCGTTCGGTGTGGTTGGCGTATGGCGAGGGCGAACCGTTTCGCGTGCCGATCGAATTGATGAGCGGACAGTTGCCGGCCGATCACGTGATCCTGCTGCCGGGAAAGCACGATTGGGATTTGTGGAATCCGGCGCTGAGGGCGTTGTTGGAGCGCGCGGATAAGTAGACGGGTGTGCGCCCGCGTCGATGCGGACTTCGGACTTGATGTCGTGTAGGCGGGAAACTCACATCAGTTACTGGTGGCTTCGATGCTCGTCTGTTCTGCAACGATTCGCGCGCCCGAACCCTCACCCCCTCACCCCAACCCTCTCCCCCAACGACGAAGCTGTTGGGGGAGAGGGAGTTTCGTGCGCGAGCTTCTGCTCCCTTTCCCCAACGATGGAGCCATTGGAGGAGAGGGAGCGCGAGCACCGATCACTGCGCGGCGAACCGACGGACGCAGCTCCGAACCGCGTTGTCCGCTTCGCGGCTCGGGCGTCGCGCTTCAAACGCTCCTCCGGGTCGGAGGAGGAGGAGGGTGTGTCCTAGTCGCCTTCCGTCGCGCCCTGGATCAACGCGAGGATATTGCCCTCGCTGTCCTTGAACCACGCCGCGCGCGCAGCGCCGGTGTCGGCAATGCCGTTCGCGGTCCTGATGCCGGGCTCGTCGTACTCTTCGAACCGCACGCCGCGCGCTTTCAGTTCGGCGACTTCACTGTCGATGTCGTCGACCTGCCAGAACGCCTGGCTGGCCTGCGAGGTGCCGGCGTTCGGCGTCGGGTAGAGGAAACACGCGGTGCCGCCGGCAAACTCGTAGGAGACGCCGCCGGACACTTCCTCGCCAGGTTGCAAGCCGAGGGTTTCCTCGTAGAACTTGCGCGCCCGCGCCACGTCGATCGCAGGGAGATAGGCATACATCGGGCAGTCCTGCAGCATCGGAGTCTCCTTTCGCGGATGAGAACACGCATCCTAGGACGACGCGGGTTAACGCATCGGAAAGGCCACCGGTGAAACGGGGACGGAGGTCGTTATTCGACTCGCGCCGCAGCATCCCGCTCACTGCCTGTAGGGCGCGCCGTGCAAAGACGTTTGCGCGATGCGCGACCTGCAATCATCCCTTCGTGCGCCGCGCCGCTTCGCTTCGACGAATGACGCATTGCCTGCCAAGCCGATTGCTGCCAAGAATGGCGTCCGCGTCGCTCGACTCTGGGGATCCGCACCATGCGCACCGTTGCCCGCTGGCTCACCGGTTGCTTCGCGCTCGCCTCGCTGGTCCCCGCGGTTGCCATCGCGGGTGACGGCTCCATCGTTCTCTACGTCTCGATGGCAATCATCGGCCCCGGCGGCTCTGGCGATACCTGCGGCACGTTGGATGCGTCGAGCGTGACCGCCAACGTGGGCGATCATCTGCACATCTGCTACATCGGCCAGAACAACACCTCGCAGACGTTGACGATCCATTCGCTCAGCAACAGTGTCGATGGCGATGTCTTTCCGAATTTCGACCTGACCATTCCGCCGGGCCAGCAACAGAACCTGGCCGAGTTGCGTGTCACCGTCGACACCACGCTCGATATCTCCAACACCTGGGTCGCGCAGGCCGTCGAAGGCGGCACGACGTGGACCTCGATGGTGCCCTCGCACATCGAAGCGCTCGCGCCGACCCTCACGCTCGATCGCGCGGCGATCGAAGCGACGGCCGCGGTCGGCACGTTCACCACGCAGACGTTGACGCTCACCGACAGCGGCGACGGCGATCTTGCCTGGCACTTCGGCGAAGCGGCTGCGCCTGCGAGCGCGCCTGGCGTTTTTTCCGAAGGCGCCGCCCGCCGCGTGATCGCGTCGAGACCGACGCCGTCACCCGTCGGCACCTCGAGCGCGGTGCCGGCCTTCGCGATCGAAGCGACGCCGTCGGGCAATCGCCTCGTTGCGCTCGACGCCGCCGATCCGGCGACACCGACGCTGCTGCCTGGCAGCCTGCCGGCCTCGATCGCCGGCGGCACCTTCATCGATGACGACAGCAGCCGCGAATACCTGCTCAGCGACAGCGACGGCCTGATCACGGTCGATACGCAGACCGGCGCCGTCGCCACCATCAACCCCGCGACCACGCCGCAGCCTGGCGAACTCGGCTGGCGCGCGATGGCGTGGGACCCGCTCAACCGCGTCCTCCTTGCGCTGTCGACCGACGGCGTGCTGCCGACGCTGTATACGATCGATGCGCAAAGCGGCGACGCCAGCAAGGTCGGCGACATCAACGATCGCGTGTTGACGATCAATGGCATCTACACCGCGCTGGCAGTGGACTCCGACGGGCGCATCTTCGCAATCGACGCGAGCAACGACCTGCTCGTCGCAGTGGCACGCGATCGCTACAGCCTGGATGGTCGCGTCAGCGGCTACACCGTCGGCGCACTCGGCGTGGATGTGGAGGGCAGCGTCGGGCTCGCATTCGATGCGGCAGCGAATACGCTGTATCTGTCCGCGCTCGACGCGGGCAGCGGCAGCAGCGTGATGTACACGGTCGACACCGTCACCGGCGCGGCATCGCCGGTCGCTCCGATTGGCGCCGGCATCGATGCCTATATCGCATTGGCCACGGTCGCCAGCGCGCGTCCCTGCGGCGTCGCCGGTGACGTCAGCTGGATTTCGCTGAGCCGCTATATCGAGGCGCCGCTGACGCCGGGCGACAGCGCCAGCGTGGACGTGATCACCGACGCCACCGATCTGGCCGAAGGCAGTTACGACGGCTACCTATGCCTGCACAGCACCGACGCGGCGCGGCGCAAGACACCGATCCCGGTGCACTTCAGCGTCGGCGCCGGCGCCGCGCAAGAAACATCCGTTTTCAAGGATGGCTTCGATGGAGGTGCGCCATGAGCCTTCGCATCGCAACGCTCAATGGCGGACTGCGCTTGCGCCCACTCGCGCTGTGCATGGCCGCGCTGCTCGGCTCGGCGTCGAGCGCCGTCGGCGCTTCCGCAGACAACTTCATGTCGGCATGGCCTCTGGCCGCGCACAGCGCGCGCGGCGTGCAAGCGCGCGGCGCGGATTTTGCGTTTCGCACGCCGAGGACGCCGCACCGCGTGGATTCCTCCGCGCATCCGCCGCGATCGCTCGTGGTCAGCAGCTGCGCCGACGACAATTCGCCCGGGACCTTGCGCAGCGTGGTCGCGACCGCCGTCGACGGCGACACCGTCGATCTCGGCGCACTCGCTTGCAGCACGATCACGCTGGCACTCGGCGCGATCCGCACCGACATCGACAACCTGCAGATCCAGGGTCCGGGTCGGCAGTTGCTCAGCATCGACGGCGCCCATGCCGATCGCGTGCTCGTGCTCGGTGGCGCCGGCACGCTCGCCGTCGCCGACGTCAGCCTCGTCAATGGCTTGCTCACCGGCGACTACAACGGCGGCTGCATGCGTTCCTACGGCAATATCCTGCTGACGCGTACACAGGTTTCGGGCTGCGAAATCGACGCGGTCGGCTATGCGGCCGGCGGTGGCGTCGCCGCGCGCGCCGACCTCACCGTCATCGACAGCACGATCAGCGGCAACACGATCAGCGTTTCCAGCAACTATTACGGCTATCTCTACGGCGGTGGCGTCAATGCCGTCGGCGACATCGTCATCAGCGGCAGCACGATCAGCGGCAATACCCAGGTGTTCCTCGGCACGCCGACGCCGTACACGCTGGCCTATGGGGGCGGCGTCAGCGCGCGCTCGACGCTGTCGGTCACGCAGTCGACGATCGACGGCAACCAGGGTGCAACGTTCGGCGGCGGCGTGTTCTTCACACGCAACTCGCTCACGTTCTCGCGCGTCGAAATCGTGCAGAGCACGATCTCCGGCAACGCGGCCACGCGGGCGGGTGGCGGCATTTCGATCGGCGGCCAGTTCAAGCCGTACCTCGATTCGTTCGTCCTGCACAACAGCACGGTCGCCGCCAACGTCAGTGCAGGCTCCGGCGGCGGTGTGCGCTTTCGTGACTACACGCTGGCGGACGTGCAGAGTTCCATCGTGGCGAGCAATAGCGCGAACAATGGCGCCGACATCAGCGCGGACGAGTCGGTGGCGATTTATGGTGCCGACAACCTCGTCCTCGACGTCGGTCCCACGATCGCGTTGCCGGGCGACACCGTGCGGGCCGACCCTGTGCTGCAGCCGCTGGCCGACAACGGCGGACCGACGCGCACGCAGGCGCTCGGCGAGGGCAGTCCGGCGATCGACGCCGGCAACGACTACTTCGGCCTGCCATTCGATCAGCGCGGCGAGGGTTTTGCTCGCATCACCGACGGCAGGGCCGACATTGGCGCGTTCGAGTCCGGCTCCTCGAATGTCACCGATCGAATCTTCGCTGATGGCTTCGATCCTGCCGCTTGAGCCGGAGCGGAGGGGACGGACGTTGGCAGTCGCTCGAAGACTTTCCTTCGAGCCCGCCTTGCCGCGCGAATCAGATGCGGCCGAGCAGCACCAGCACCAGCACGACGACCAGCACGAGGCCGAGACCGCCGCTGGGCGCGTAGCCCCACGAGCGGCTGTGGCCCCAGTTGGGAAGGGCGCCGACCAGCATCAGCACGAGCACGATGAGCAGGATGGTTCCGAGTGACATGGGTGTTCTCCTTTCGACAGATCAATGGGCAGCGTTCAAGGCACACGCCGCAGCCGCCGAGCGAGTCGCGTGTGGATAGCGCATTCAATGCAGGTGCACGCCTTCGACGACCAACGGTCCGCCCAAGCTGATGACGACCAGATGGATAGCGACGAGGGTGTTCAGCAGGAGTGGCGACAGCAGGACGAGCGCGCCCGCAAGCAGCGCGATGATCGGGGCGAGCATGATCCGCGTGTCGATGGCAGCCTTCTGAGCGGACGGAAGAACACTGTATTGCGCAATTTGCGCGCATCGGGGAGGCGGTGTCGGTGCGCTATCGCACCCAGTACAGACGCATTCGGGAAAAACGGCCCGACCAGGCGCCGGCCCATCCCAGGCGCTTTCGCCCGAAAGAAATCGCTGAAGCCGTGCGTCGAGGCTGATCGTGCATTCGCGCGCGAGGCCAGTGGACGCACATCCGTTGAATCATCGCCACCGCACCCGCGGCGGTCGGTGCAATACGCGCTGGGAGATCGTGCATCGTTTTGAGCGGCGTTGCGGAATCCTCGCTGTGCAGGTCTAACGTGCAGGGTAGCCATGCGTTCGCTTCATTCCATGCTTCGTACGCCATATGCGTCACCGCGCGCATGGCACTGTTGCTGCACGAAGCGTTGCGCGAATGACGGGTATGGAGTGGATGGAAAAACCGGACATGTGACTTTGCTATTGTCCGCGCAGCCGCTGGCGCGCGTCTCTGGAAGATGCGCGGGTGTCGTCCGTCGATCATTCACACCGTGGACAGGCCATGCAGACGAAAGAACTGCCCGTGCATGCCTTCGCCGACCTTGCCGCGTGGGAGCGCTGGCTGCGCACGAACGGCGAAACCGCGCCGGGTGTGTGGCTGAAGTTCTCCAAGGCCGGTGCAGCGACGACGACCCTCGGCAAGCGCGAGGCGATCGAAGGCGCGCTGTGTCACGGCTGGATCGATGGGCAATTGGCGAAGTTCGACGCGCACTATTTCCTGATCCGCTTCACACCACGTCGACGCAGCAGTGCGTGGTCGCGCATCAACCGCGAGACGGTGCAACGACTGCTCGCCGAAGGGCGTGTATCGGCCTGTGGTTTGCGCGAGATCGAAAGCGCGAAGAGCAGCGGACGCTGGGACAGCGCGTACGCGTCGCAAGCCCATGCCGTGGTGCCGCCTGATCTGCACGCCGCATTGAAAGCCGCGCCGGCAGCAAGGCAGTGCTTCGACGCACTCGACGGCGCCAATCGCTACGCGATCATCTACCGCGTGATGCAGCCGAAGAAGGCGCAGACGCGTGCGCGCCGCATCGCGCAGTTCATCGAAATGCTGGTGCGCGGCGAGACGGTGCATCCGCGCACGCGCGTGCGCAAAAAAACCGTCGCCTAGCAGGACTATCCACGCTCGCACTCGTGCACCGCGTCCGAGTGCCTCTTTCCAGCGCTATCGAACAAGTGGATCGCCGCGTACTGAAGCAGCATGATGGTCTTGCCATCGACGATGCTGCCGTTGCCGACCATCGTCAGTGCCTCGTCGATCGACAGCTCGATGACCTCGATGTCTTCGCCCTCGTCCTCGACGCCGCCGCCGGTACCGACTTTCGATGCCGCGGAATAGTCGGCCACGAAGAAGAACAGCTTCTCGGTCACCGATCCCGGGCTCATGAACGCCTCGAAGACCTTGCGCACGTCGCCGACGCGATAGCCGGTTTCTTCCTCGACTTCGCGGCGAATCCGCTGTTCCGGCGTCACTTGATCGAGCAGGCCGGCCGGTGTCTCGATCAGCATGCCGTTGTGGCCGTTGACGTAGGCTGGAAAGCGAAACTGCCGCGTCAGAACCACGCGTCGCGACACGAGATCGTAGAGCAGCAGCGTCGCTCCATTGCCGCGGTCGTAGGTTTCCCGCTGCTGGCGTTGCCAGCGTCCATCGGCACGGCGGAAGTCGAACACCGTCTTCTTCAATAGATACCAGTCGTCGGACAACACCTGGCTTTCGATCACGCGCACTCGCGCGTCGGTTTCGCTCATGACGTCAGCGCCTCTGGACAAAAGGTGCCGGGGACACTATCGTGCATTATCGTGCAATGTCAATTATTTTCGTGCAACCCTATGCTCACCACTCACCGCAAGAAAGCGATCCTGGAAACGCTCAAGCGCGACGGCCAAGTCATCGCCAAGGCGCTGAGTGAAACGTTTGGCGTGTCCGAGGACACCATTCGCCGCGACCTGCGCGAACTGGCCGCCGACGGTGCCCTGCAACGGGTGCATGGCGGTGCGTTGCCATCCTCGCCGGCGACCGCCGACTTCGCGCAACGGCAACAGATCAGCAGCGCTGGGAAGGTGGCGATTGGGCGCAAGGCGGCCAGTCTGGTTCCGCCAGGACAGGTGGTGATACTCGATGGCGGCACGACGTGCATTCAGCTGGCGCGGCATCTGCCCTCATCGCTCGAAGCCACGGTCGTGACCCACAGCCCGAGCGTCGCGGTGGAGCTGGTGGGGCATCCCGGCATCGAGGTCGTGCTGATTGGCGGACGCCTGTTCAAGCACTCGGTTGTCGCGGTCGGGGCGGTAGCGATCGAGGCGATCAACCGGATTCGCGCCGACGCCTATTTCATGGGAGTCACGGGCGTCCACCCGAGCGCCGGATTGAGCACGGGTGATCTGGAAGAAGCCTACGTCAAGCGTGCATTCGCCGAGCGGGCGGCCGAAGTCGTCGTGCTCGCGTCGGCGGAAAAGATCAACGCCGCATCGGCCTATGTCATTGCGCCAGCGCAGGCGGCCAATGCGATCGTCGTCGAGCGGGACACATCGGCCGCCGCCGTGGCCCCGTTGGTTGCGCTGGGCATCTCGATCGTGCGCGCCTGATTCGCCTTCAGCTGATCGCGCGGGAACAGGCGTCGCGCGCTCGCGCGGCCTTCCTATTGTTGTACGAGCGCTGTCGCCGGTTCGCGCCGGCGCAGATACTGACCGGTGTGATAGCTGCGGTACTTGCATACATCGAAGCCCTTCTGCATCAGCACGCGGCCATCGGCAAACTCGGCGCGGAAATCGCGCAGACAGCCGTCGCCGGCAATGCGGATCGTGGTCGAGTCGCCGCCGCCTTGCAGGGCGGCGCCGCGGAGTGGGATCACGCGGAAGTCGCCGCTGCCGGCCGCGGCAACCGCGAACGAGGACAGGCTGTCGCGTGCCGTGTTGACGAGTTCGACGTAGTGAACCGAATCGGCCGCGCAGACACGCGATGCGGTGACGAGTGCCGCGATCAGGATGGCTGCGATCTGGGGCGTGCGCATGATTTTCCTCGCTGTGATGGACAGGCACAGTGAGGCGCATGGCGCGCGCAAAGGGAACGGATTCGGGACGAATCGTCGTGGCGGCATGACCAATCGTAGCCAGGCGCACCCAATCTTCCCAGGCAGTCGGCGCGCGCTACGATAGTCGGCGACGCTTGCACCTGGCAGTTGCGATGAACACGGTCCGCTTCAGCGATATCGGCATGAGCTGGACGCGCTACATCGCGTTGTGGTCGGCGGTCGTCGTGCTATTCGCGCTGCAGTGGTTCGTGCACGACGCGATGCAGGGCGAACCCTGGCCGATGATCGACTACCTGCGCTGGTCGATGATCGAGTGGTACACCTGGGCCGCCCTCGCGCCAATCGTGTTCCGCGTGACCGAGCGCTATCCGATTGAATCGTTGCTGCGCTGGAGTTCGCTGCGCGTGCACGCGTTGGCGAGCACTGGCGTGACCTTCCTGGCCATCACGATCGGCGCGACGATATCGCACCTGACCGAGCCCGGTACGCTCGGCGAGCAGTTCGGGCAGTTCTTCGGAAAGCACGTGGCGATGGGCTACCTCACCTATGGCGCGCTCGTCGCGATCTGGCAGGCGATGCATTTCTACCGCGAGAAGACGCGTCGCGAGATCGAGGCGAGCAAGCTCGTCGCCGAACTCGCGCAATCGCGCCTGCAGGTGCTGAAAACGCAGCTGCAGCCGCACTTCCTGTTCAATACGCTGCACGCGACCGTGACCCTGCTCGAAGAAGACCCGGCCGCGGCCGAAGACATGTTGCTGCGCCTGAGCGAACTGCTGCGCGCGTTCCTGGAAGACTACGACGGCCAGGAAATCCCGCTGCAGCGCGAACTCGAATTGCTGGAACTGTATCTCGGCATCCAGCGCACGCGCTTCAAGGACCGCCTGACCACGCAGGTCTACGTGTCACCGGAAACGCTCGACTGCGCGGTGCCGAGCCTGATCCTGCAGCCACTCGTCGAGAACGCGATCCGTCACGGTATCGGCAAGCACGTCGGCGCCGACACGATCGAGGTCGAATGCCGGCGCGAAGGGGATACGTTGTGCCTCGACGTACGCAATCGCAACAGCGTGCTCGAGTTCGCGGCACCGCCGCACCAACGGCGCGGCATCGGCTTGTCGAATACGCAGCTGCGCCTGCGCGAACTCTATGGCGAGCGCGCCGAGATCCGCCTCGATGCCATGTGGCCGAAGGGTGTCGCCTGTCGTGTGCGCCTGCCGTTCCGCCGTCTCGATGCGCCGGCCGCGCCGCCGGTGCGCGAAGTCGCATGAGCATCGGCGCTCTGGTCGTCGACGACGAGCCGATCGCGCGCCACGCGATCGTGCGCCTGCTGCAGGGCGATGCCGACATCGAGCTGCTCGGCGAATGTGGCGACGGGGCGAGCGCGATTGCCGCGATCCGCAACCAGTCGCCGGATCTCGTCTTCCTCGACATCCAGATGCCGGCGCTGAACGGCATCGACGTCGTTGCGGCGATTGGCGCGGAACGCATGCCGGCGACGGTGTTCGTCACCGCCTACGAGCAGTACGCGGTGCGCGCGTTCGAGACGAATGCGGTCGATTATCTGGTCAAGCCGTTCAGCCGCGAACGATTCGCACAAACCCTGGACCGCGCGAAGGCACGCCTCGCGGCTGCAAGCAACGCGCCTCAACTGGCATCCGCGCAGATGCTGCGAACGCTCGACGAATTGCGCCAGCGCGGCGACTATCTCGAACGCATCCCCGTGCGCGTGGACGAGCACGTCGTGCTGGTACCGGTGGACGAAATCGTCTGGATCAAGGCGAACCGCAACACAGTCCGGCTGCATGTCGAGAACCGCGTGTACGAAGTGCGCGAAACGATGGCTGAGCTCGAATCGCGCCTGGATCCGCGCCATTTCGCACGCGTGCATCGCTCAGCGATCGTCAACGTGCGGCGCGTGAAGGCGATCCATCCGTGGTTCAACGGCTATCACGTCGTCGTGATGGACACCGGCCAGGAACTGCGCATGAGCCGCTATCAGCACCAGAGTTTTCTGAAGCTGGTGACGACACGCGCCAACACGGGACCTGTCGCGCCCTGATTTTCAGAGGCAGCAGCGGCGGCTTGCGCGAGCGCCGAACCCGATCTGCTCATGCGGGGGCGGCCACGCGTTACGCTCACCGACATGAGCCGACCGATTTACCGATTCGCCGACTTCAGCCTCGACATCGCCACGCGCGAACTGCGCCGCAACGATGTGCCGCTGAGCCTGCCGCCGCGCAGTTTCGACGCGATCGCCTACCTGCTGCGCCACCGCGACCGCGCGGTCGGCCGCGACGAACTGGTGTCCGCCGTATGGGGCAAGACCAGCGTCACCGATACCGTGCTCGGCAAGACCATTCTGGCTGCGCGGCGCGTACTGGAGGACTCAGTCGATGCGCCGCGCTACATCCGCACCGTGTCGCGCTTCGGCTATCACTGGATCGCAACGGTCAGCGAGGCGGCCGACGGGGTCGCCGGCGGCCGGATCGCCGCAGCTTTCAATGTCGCGGTCGAGACGCCGTCCGCGCCTGCCGGCGATCGGTTACAGCCCTTGCCCGCAGCGCGGCCGCGCGCCACGACCTGGATGCTGCTGGCCTTGTTCGCCCTCGTCGGTGCCGGCCTGATCGCCGGGCGCTTCCTGGTCGCGCCGTCGCGCGAGGCGACTGCGGTCGGCTCGCCGATGCGGCCGGCTGCAGTGCCCACGGTTGTCTGGGCGGCCGCGGTGATTCCGGCGAGCGTCAACGCGAGCGAGGAAGATGCCTGGCTGCGCCTCGGCCTGATGGATCTGATCGCGCTGCGTCTGCGCGAGGCCGGCATTGCCACGATGCCGAGCGATGCCGTGATGCGGCTGGTGCGTTCGGGCATGGACACGGCGGCCGCGGCGCGCGTCCTGCGCGAGACAGGCTCCGTGCAGCAGGTGTTCGTGCCTGGCGTGCGGCGCGACGGCGCGAATTGGGCGGTCAAGATCGCGCTCTTGCGGCCGGAGGGTGTCACGCTCGAGGTCGAGGAAACCGCAGTCGACGCCAACGGCGCGACGCATGCGGCGGTCGATCGACTGCTGCAGCGGCTCGGTCACGCGCCGGTCGCGCGCAGCGGCGGCAGCGAGCAGCTGTCGCTGGAGGAACTGCTGCAGCGGCTCGAGGCGGCCCGCCTCGGCGACGATTTCGGCACCGCGCGCCGCTTGATCGCACAAGCGCCGCCGACGGTGGCGGCACGGCCCGAGGTGCGCCTGCGTCTGGCGCAACTGGACCTGCGGGCAGGTCATCTCGATGAAGCGCTGCACACGCTCGACGAACTGCTCGGCACGGTTTCCGCCGAGACGGCGCCGCGCCTGCGCGCGCAGGTGCTGTATGCGCGCGGCACCGCGCTGCTGCTCGCCACGCACTACGAACAGGCGCGCGCAGCCTACGATGACGGCGTCGCCTTGATCGAGCATCAGGTCGAGCCGGAAATCGCCGCAAAGCTCTACATGGGACGTGGCAACCTGGCGGCGCTTCAGGGACATTACGAGGACGCCGCCGCCGATCACGCACGTGCGCGCGTCGCCTTCCAATTGGCGGGCGATGCGTTCACGCCGTTCTGGCTCGACGGCAACGAAGGCGCCTTGCAGAATCATCTCGGCCATCCGGCAGCGGCGCTGCCTCTGCTGCTGCGTGCCGAAAAACACTTCGAGCGCTACCACGTGTTCAACGAGCTGGTGACGACCCTGGCAAACGAGGTGGTCGCTTATCTCGACCTGGTACAGCCGGCCGACGCCGTGGCGGCCAGCGATCGTGCGGTGCCGCTGCTCGAGCGTATCGGTGACGCTTCGCTGCAACGTCTGGTCTTGCTGCGTCGTGCGATGGCGCTCGCGTCGGTCGGCCGCAACGCCGAGGCACGCACGATCCTGGGCAATGTGCTGGCGGCCGCCAGTCCGCGCGACGAAGGATCGGTGCGCGGCATGGCGAATGCGACCCTTGCCGCGCTCGAGGCGGCGTCGGCACGTGCGCCGGCTGCGGTCGACGCCGCGCAGGCAGCGCTGACCGAGCTGACTGCCGCGCAGGACATCCGTATGCGCGCTACGGCGTGGCTCACCCAACTGCGCGCGCTGCGTGAGTCCGGGCGCGCCGACGAGGCGACGACGCGCACCCAGGCGATGCTCGATTGGGCCGCCCAGGCGCATCAGCCGTTCGCAACCCAGCGTGCGACGCTGGCGGCGGCCGAGCAGGCGGCCGCCGTGCAGAGTGCCGCGGTCGCCAAGGAGGACTTCGACGATGCGTTGCGCCAGGCGACGGCACTCGACCTGCCAAGCGCGCTGGTCGATACCGCCGTGTCTTACGGCCGCTTCGTGATCGGCCAGGGCCAGCTGGAAGACGCCATCGCGGTGGCCGGACGGGTGTCGCGCTATGCCGATCAGGAGTATGCCAGCGCCGCGCTGCAGGCGCGTTTGTACCAGGCTCTCGGCCGCGCGGACGCCGAAACGTTGGCACGCGAACGCATGCAGCGCCTTGCCGGCGAGCGCGCCCCGATCGGCGACTGAGGCCGGGCGCGCGCAGCGGTCATGACCACGGCGAGAGCGTGCCGGCACGTTGGCGGAACGCGAAGAGAACGCGGCCGGAACGCAAGCGGAACATCCGCACAGGTCGGCAGCACCGCCGCACAACACAATCGATGCAGCGGACACGGGCAAGTTGCGCCGGCGTCCTGATGACGTCATGTGCGGTCACGTGCGGGTCATGGCGCGGCCAACGAATTCACAGAAGAGGAACGATTCGATGAAGGCTTTGATGAACCTGCTGGCCTGTGCGATGACGGCAGCGGCGATCGCCGCTGCGGTCGCGCCGGCGCACGCGGCCAAGCCGAGCGTCGCGCGCGGCGGCACCGCCGATGCTGTCCTGTATACCTTCGAGGCGCCCGACTACAACGTTGGCGAGCTCGACGGCCAGCAGGGCTGGAGCGCCGACTTCGATGGCTACTGGGCGGTCTCCGACGCCAACCCCTACGCCGGCGTGCAACACATGCGCCTGACATCGGATGGCAGCCAAATTGGCACGGCCGCCTTCAGCCCAGTCCAGATGGGCGTCGGCACGCGTGCCTTTTCGATCGCGACGACCCAGATCGCGCTGCACCAGTCGGGCAGCGGCTCGGACACCGAATTCTCGCCGCTCAGCGCCGCGGCCAACAACTACGACCCGTCAGGTCCGCTCGCTGTCACGCGCGTCTTCTTCCACCCCGACGGCAGCATCCAGGCCCTGCAGCCAGGCCAGTTCGCCGCGACCACTGGCAGCATCACCGACGACGCCTATCACCAGATCAAGGTGATCGCGGACAACAGCGGCAACGCGGCGATCGAAATCTGCCTCGACGGCGTTTCGATCTTCACCGGAGCCAATATCGCCGCTACCAATGGCACCACCTCGTTCATCGACTCGTTCGGCATGTTGTCGACGACGGCGGACGGATCGGCCGGCAGCACGGCCGACTTCGACGACATCCGCATCGACGACTCGGACACCGGCGGCTGCGCCGACGCGTCGGCGTGGAACTTCGACGGCGTCATCGCGCCCGCGTTGCCGACCGGCTGGTCCAGCGACGTCGGTGGCGACGGCACGCCATGGCAAACCGAGACCGACAGCGCCGACAGCGCGCCGAATGCGGCCTACGCGAGCGAGCACGCAACCGCTGCAGAGGCGAACCTGGTCAGCGCGACTGCCACGGTCGATCCGGCCGGCGGCCAGCTCAGTTTCCGCCATCACTGGAACGTCGAGGAAGGCTTCGACGGCGGTGTGCTGGAGATCTCGATCGCGGGCGCCAACTTCGTCGACATCGTCGATGCCGGTGGCAGCTTCGTCGAGGCCGGCTACAACGGCAGCCTGGCCGATCCCTCCAATCCGCTCGGTGCGCGTCCGGCCTGGACCGGGCTGCAGCAGGACTTCGTCACCACGACGGTCGACCTGCCCGCCGCCGCCGCCGGCCAGACGGCCAGCTTCCGCTGGCGCCTGGGCAGCAATGCGTCGGGCGCTGCCGATGGTGCCAGTGGCTGGTGGGTCGACACGGTAGCGCTCACTGCCCGTGTGCTGCCGACGCAGCCGGCTGCTGTTGTCGCGCCGGACAGCATCGCGGTCGTGCTCGAACAGGGCGCGAGCACATCGATGCCGCTGTCCATTGCCAATGCGGGCGGCGGCACGCTGACCTACGACATTCCCGGCTACGATATTCCGCAAGGCTTGGTGCGCCCCTCCGTGCCCGCGCAGTCGGCAGCGATGGCCGGTCACGGCTTCTCGCGCGACGCGCGTGTCGCTCGCGGGCTGCGCGGGCGCGACATCGTGCTCGGTGCTGGCAGCGGCATCGACATCGCCCAGATGGACGACCAGGCGCCGGTCGCTTCGAACTCGCTGTCATGCGGCGCGCAGGGCACGAGTACCGATGCGAACAGCTGGTGGCGCCGCTTCTACTTCGGCGAGTACAGCCGCATCGGCGCAAGCGCGAACATCGACTCGGTGACGGTGACGGTCGAGACTGGGCCGGTGGTGCCGGTGACGATCAACCTGTACTCGATACCGCATGGCACGACGCCGGAGTCGATCCCGCTCGACCAGCTGACGCCGATCGGCAGCGGGACCGGCACGCTGGGCGGCACGCTGGAGCAGGTCTTGATCCCGGTCTTCGGCTCGATTGCCGACAGCGTCAACCAGGATCTCGTCGTCGAATACCACATCGACGGTTCGACCGATGGCGAGTTCTTCCCCGGCGGCAATCCCTCGCCGCAGACCCACGCGACCTTCGTGTCCGCTTCCGGTTGCGGACAGGACGTGCCGGTCGACGTCAGCGCGCTCGGCTATCCGGATTTTCATCTGGTGATGATCGTCAACGTGCAGGATACGGTGCTGCCCGCGGAATGCACCGATGCGGCGGCCATGCCGTGGCTGAGCGCGACGCCCGCCACCGGTGCGCTCGGCTTCGGCGCGAGCACCGACGTCATGCTCGGCTTCGACGCTCGCAATCTCGGTGTCGGTGATCACGATGCCGTCATGTGCATGACCACCAACGACGCGAACCACGCGGTCGTCAGCGTGCCGCTGCACGTGCAGGTGACGGCAGCGGCGAACGATCTGATCTTCGAGGATGGTTTCGAGTCGAACTGACGACGGCTCGCTGAGCCAACGTGCGATAAAGGCGGCGCGCATCGACGCGCCGCCTTTATCGCCGTCGTGCTGATCCGGTCGTCCGGCTCGGGCCCCTGCAGCGCATCAAGCGCAAACAATCGTCAACGCGCGTCGTATCGAACGGGCTCTTGTCTGCAGGTGCGGTGTCACGCCGCGCGCACGTAACCGCAGATGAAAACCATGGCCGGACGGCTGCCGATTCGCGCGAAACAGGCAATGCGGATGCCAATGCTCGATCGGGCCAGGCAGACGCGCCGGACCGATGCCGCACGCGTCGCAGGGCGTGTTCGGCATTGTTTAAATATATACTTTATAAACGTCTCGTTTATATAATGTAGATAACGGGAGGGCGCGCCTTCTAGGGTGCGGGCCATGAGTCCTGAAGCCCTACTCCTCCGTCTCGGTTATGTGATCCGTCGTCATCGCGAGCGTCTGCAGTTCAGCCAGGAGGGGTTCGCCGACGTGATCGGCGTGCACCGCACCTATTACGGCAACATCGAACGCAGCAAGCAGAATCCGACGCTGTGGAACCTGCAGCGCATCGCGAGCGGCCTGCATGTCGCGCTGTCGGTGTTGCTGGCCGAAGCCGAATCGCTCGATCTCGAACGCGCCGTACGCGAACCGCCGATGCCGCCGCGGCGTGGCCGCCCGCCTGGCAAGCGTTCGCGCTGATCCGATCGGCGCCTTTCGTTCGATCCGCTCGCGTTCGCGTGCCCGCGTGTGGGAACTGCGTGCGAAGCGCCTCGCCGAAGTCCGCCGCTGCCTCGAGTTGATCGCCGATCACTGGGATGCGGCGATCGAGCGACTGCGCGCACTGATCGAACGGCCGCAACGCTCGCCAGAGCGCTGCGCATCCACCGTGCCGGCGCATGTCGGGCCGCCGTGGCTACCCGCTGATATACGGTCCAGTTCCCGGCAGCGCCCGCAACAGTCCGCGGCTGATCGTCACTGGAAACACCGTCAGGTGATCCTCGTCCTCGATGACGTGGCTGTCGATCGACAGGTTCGGATACGCGTGCGATTTCAGCGTGCGCACGAAGCCCTGCATGTCGCCGATCAGATCGGTCTGCTTGAAGTAGCGCGGTCCCGCCTTGGTCGTTTCGTACATGCCCGCGTAGAGCATCACGCGCGCCGGCAAATCGGTATGCGCGGCGGCATATGTGGTTTCGTACTGTCCGATCGCGTGCTTGTCGAACCACAATGACGGACTGCTGAGGATGTAGGTTTGAAACATCTGCGGCTTGGTCAGCAGCACATAGCTGCCGAACAAGCCGCCGAGCGAATGGCCGGCGTACACCTTGCGCTGCATGTCAGCGCGATACTGTGTGGCAATCAGCGGAAAGACCTGCTGCTCGATGTAGTCGCGATAGGCCGCCGCTTCACCGTAGCGTTCGCCGGAGTAGTCGTCCTTGTCATGCGCTGGATCGATCAGCGGATTGGACGGCGTGTAGTCGCGGCTGCGACTCTCCTTCGACGTCAATCCCGTCTGCGGCGGCAGCCCGACGAGGATGAAGTCCTCGATATTGCGTCCATGCTGGCCGAGCAGGTTGCGGATGCTGCGCACCAGCGGGAATGCATACAGCGCGTCGTTGACGAAGACAACGGGGTACGGCTTGTCGCTGGCGGCGTACGAGTCGGGTACGTCGACCCAGACTTGATAGTGGCGGTCGGTGCCGGTCGCGGTGAGTTCGTAGACCGCGGTGTTGGCGAGTTCCAGTGCGGGAGGCTTGTGATCAGCGCCAGGCGCTGGTGCAGTAACCGCCGGCTGTGCCACGTTGGGTGGCGTGGCGTTCTCGATCGTCCTGCCGCATCCGGCGCAGAGGAGAGCGAGCAGAAGAGCGGTACATACGCGCGTCGCAAGGTGCGACGGTAAAGCAAAAAACATTCTTGATCTCCGGATGTTTTATTCGGGGAAGGAGCTGGCCAGCGGCCGCAGCCTGCTCCTCTCCTGCAACCGCTTCATAGAAGTTGGAGAGGGTTGGGTGGGGGCGAGGGTTCGCTGGGCCAAGGCGCCGCGGAATCCCAATGTGATAGAAGCAGGGATGCCGCCGCGTTTTTCCCGGCGCACTCATTCTATGCGCCGCGCCCCCTCACCCCAGCCCTCTCCCCCAAGCGGGGCTTGGGGGAGAGGGAGTAAGAAGTGGGTCGCGCTTACGGGCGGCCGATCTCAGCGGATCACATGCGGCACGAACCTCGACGTGTCCTGCGTGATCAGCGAGGCATCCTCGCGTACGCCGATGCCGCAGGGGCGATCGGCGACGACCCAGCTGCCGATCAGCGGATAGCCGCCGTCGAATTTCGGCAATGGATGGAACGCCTGACGAATCGTCGGCGCGTCGGTGTACGGTCCGTCCGAGCGCAAGATCTCGCCGTCGCCGGTGTGCAGCTCGATATTCGCGCCTTCGCGCGAGAACAGCGGCTTGCGCACCCAGCCGGCCGGCAGCGCCGCTTCTGGTTTTTCGTCGAAGAATGCCGGCAGCAGGTTCGGGTGGCCCGGATGACGTTGCCACAGCAGCGGCAGGATGCCCTTGTTGCTGAGGATGGCTTTCCAGGGCGGTTCGATCAGCACCGTGCGCGAGGCCGGCAGTGCGGCGCCGAACGTTTCGGCAAACATGAATTCGAGGGGGTAGAGCTTGAACATCGCCTCGATGACGTAGTCGTCGCTGTCGGTGTAGCGACCGTCCTCGCTCAGGCCGATATCCTCGATCGCGATCTTGCGCGTTGCGAGGCCGGCCTGTTCGGCGCAGTCGGCGAGATAGGCGATGGTGCCCTGGTCTTCGGGTGATTCGCGCACGGCAGAAAAGTAGAGCGGGCGCGGCAGGCGCTTGGCCATCGTGGCAAACGCTTCGATCAGGCTTTCCTGGATCAGGTTGTACTGGTCGCTGCCCTGCGCCAGCGCACCGTGTGCAACCTGCTCTTCCAGCCACAGCCACTGGAAGAAGGCGGCCTCGTACAGCGAGGTCGGCGTGTCGTAGTTGAGTTCGTAGAGTTTCGCCGAGCCGCGGCCGTCGTAGGCGAAGTCCATGCGGCCGTAGAGGTGCGGCGACGCTTCGCGCCAGGAGTTCGCGATCCACTCCCAATACGCCGGTGGAATCGCGAGGCGGCGCAACAGGGATTCGTCGCGCACGACATCGCCGACGAGATCCATCGCGAGTTCGTGCAGCTCGCCGGTCGGCGTCTCGATGTCGCGCTCGATCTCGTCGAGCGTGAACGCGTAATAGGCGCGCTCGTCCCAATACGGCTCGCCATCGACCGTGTGGAACTGGAAACCGAGGCGCTCGGCGCTGGCGCGCCAGTCGGGGCGTTCTGCAATTGCGATACGTTGCATGGTCGCGTGCCTCAGCCGCCGCGAGAACTGCCGCCCCAGCCGCTGCGTGCTGCCGCGCTGGAACCGAAGCCGGAACGCGCGACCGTGATCGCGCGATTGGGGGCGATATCGACCGGGCGCATCGTGCTGCCGCCCACACCGCCAACTCCGCCCGGGCCACGGTCGCGATACATTTCGGTGTACTGGCCGGCACGCGTGCGATAGATCGGATTCGAATCGAGATACACCGGCGCGCGACCCGGCGAGAGCATCTGCGAAATCATGAAGCCGGTCATCAGCGGCATCCAGATGCCGCCATTCTCGTGCTCGCGCTCGCTGCACAGGTCGCCGTACTCGGCGATGCATTCGGCCTTGCTCTTGTAGCGTGGCGCGTTGGCCGCGGTGCTCGCCGCGTTGGCGGACTGCGAGGCGCGCTGACACACGTCGACGGCAGTGCCGTCGCGTTCGCACGCTTCCACGCTGGTGTAGAAGCCCTGCTTGGTCATTTCCTGCGGCGCGCTCGAGCCATCGCATCCGACCAGCAACCACGGGGTCTGGGCGATCGCGAGCAGCGCAAGTTGGCGGGAACGTTTCATCGAAGAACCTCTCTCAAGTAACCGTCCCTGGCGTGGTGTTCAGTCGGCGTCCCTGCCTTTTCCTCACGCAGCCCGATGGCTGCGTTCGAACTCAATAGGTCATGCACGCGGCATTGAGTACGCCGACCCCGATCGACAGCGCGGCGGCGAGGATGCCGGCGGCGCGCTCATCGCGCTCGATGCGTGCCGGCAGATCCGGCAGCAGCAGGCGCACCGCAAAGAACGTCAGCGCCTGCACGACCAGCGCGACCAGCCCCCACACCGCGCAATCCATCAAGCCGACCGAATGCGAGATCGCCGATGCGAGCGGAATCACGAAACCGAGAAAGGCGCCGCCGAACGAGATCGCCGCCGCGGGTTTGTCGGCGCGGATCAGCGCAAGTTCGCGATGCGGCGTGATCCACACATAGATGACCAGGAACAGCACGGCCAACACGATCGCCAGCGCGAAATAGGCGAGGAAATCCGGCAGCGTGGACAAGGAAGGCGCGACGGTGGGCATGCGGTTCTCCTATTCAGGTAGTCGTCCTTGCAGCGTTTTCCAGTCGGCATCCGGCCGCTTTCTCACGTCGTGCGAACGTTGTGTTCGATCTCAGGTGATTTCGAAATCGGCGAGTGTCAATGGCACGCCGAGCGCGAGGCTGATGCAGAATTCGTTGGGGCCGGAATCCTCGGCGGCAACCAGCAGCAGTTCGTTGCGATCGGCGCCCTCGACGGTGCGCTCGTACAGCATCGAGTAGAGCGAGAGATCGTATTCCTTGCTGTTTGCCGAAGACTTGTAGACGTCCTCATCGATAGGTACCGGCGGCGTCCAGGCTTGGTCCGGACCTTCACCCCAGACGCGGCGGTACTCGTGATCGGCGACCGTATACGTCGCAGCACCCAGCAGCGAGCCCGGCTCGACCCAGCGCCGGAAAGCGCTCTGGTTCGCCGGATTGATCGAGTCGAGGTAGACGAACAGCGAGATGTCGCCGACGCTGCGATCGGTGTCGCTCGACCCGGTTGTCGGAATCTGCAGGAATGCATCGTCCGTGAGATACAACCGATGCAGGCGCGAACCTTCGCCGAGATCAATCACGCCGATCGCCTCGATGATCTGCGGCCCTTGCGGACACGTGAACGCGAACGCGTCGCCGGCGAGCTTGAACGGCATCGCATCGATCAGCACGGCGCCCTTCAGGCGCGCACCGAGCGGGAAGATCGAGCCGGCTTCCGGTTTGTTGAAGCGATCGAACCAACTCACGGTGTGTGCCCTCGATGCAGGTGCCATCGACCCTTCAAGGCGTGAACCCCTTTCACGACGTCATTCCCGCGAAAGCGGGACTCCGAAGGCTTTCGCTCGCATGGTGCCAAACGAAAATGGATGACCGGTATTCGCCGTTGAAAAGCGCCTCCCGTGTACGCGGGATGACGGCGTGCTTGGCAATGGCAACGTGCGTAGGAATGGCGGCGGCCGAGGGGACGACGGTAAGAGAAAGCGTCACACCTTGCTCCGCTCCGCCGCCTGCGCCAGCGGCGAGGTTTCGCTGCTCGGTGCGCTCAATTGCTCGGGCGCAACCTGCGTCACGGTAGTCTTCTGATAGCGCGCCAGCACCATGTCCGCGCTGACCTGGCCCGGCACGACGCCGGCGGCGGCTAGGCGTTGCTCCAGATCACCATCGCCGTCCGACAAGGCCAAGGTGTCTGCCGCTTCAATCTGCGCGGCCTGTTCGGCCTGGCGTGTCTTCACGCGATCGAGCGAATCGAGCGCGGTACGCAACTTCGCGTTCTGGCCACTGTGGCGCGCGGAGATCGACGACTGCGCGCGCAGCACACTCTCGTTCGCCTTCACCTGATCGACCTGCTGCTGCAGGCTCTCGATACGGCGGTCGGCGGTCTTGATGGAGGCATGCAGCTTCTGCACGGCGGTGACGACTCCGCCCTGCGACTTCTCCTCGGCGGCAATCTCGCCTTCGAGCTGGGCCACCTTGCCGGCGACATCGTGTGCGAGCGTCTGATCGCCCTGTGTCAGCAGGCGGCCGATATGGCTTTCATACTCGGCCTTCTTCGCGCGCTTCGCGTCGAGCTTGTCCGACGCAAGCTTCTGCTGCGCCATCATCTTGGTCAGGTCTTCCTTCGCGCGCAGGCTGTCGGACTGCGCGTCGCGGATTTCCTGATCGAGGATGCGCGTCGCGTTCTTGTCGACGATCGCCTGGCCGGCTTCGGTCGCCGTGCCGCGGAACAGGGTCAGAATCTTTTCGAGGATGCTCATGGGTGACCTCCGTTTTGGCTCATATAGCTTCGCAGGGCCTCGGCGGCCTGCAGGGTATTGCGCGCCAGCACGTCGATTTCCTCGACGATGTTCGCCAGCGGCGAGCGCGTCGACAATTCGCCGAACACGACGTAGACATCTTCGCCGTCGAAGTGCTGCAGGCCGATGTTCGACAGCGGGTTGAGCGGATTCAGGCGCAGGCAGGCGTCGTTGAACGCGGCGCGATCCTCCACCTGCGAGCCGAGACAGAGCGGTGTCGAGGCGAACAACTGCTCGCCCGAGGCCATCAGATGAATGACGAGATCACCGTGCTCCGGCAGCGAGATCGCGATGGTCGGATCCGAGCCGCGTTCGAGCGTCAACTGGAACGGCAGCTTCTCGCGCTCGACGTGTTCGGCAAGCGCCTCGTGCAATGCGGTGGTGGTCCAGGGTTGGGTCATGGCGGAATACGCCTCCAAGGGGCGGTAGCGGTCGGGGAGCACGGGCTCGCGCAGGGCGAGTTCGAACGTCGCAAGGATCTCGCGGTGTTGTGGCCGGATGAAGACCTGGCGCGGCACCAGGCCTTTCTCGCGCATGCGCTCGCGGAACGCGCGCTGGCTGCGTGCGGTGGCGGACGGGGACTTGGTGGGCGTGCGAGTCATCGGCGTGTTACTAGTAACATTACTAGTGACACGTTTTGCAAGTCAAGTGCCGCCCATCGTCGGACCTTCCGAGCCGGGCTCACAGGCTGGGCGAAGCGACGCCTATCAACATATTCACAACAAGGCGGCCGCAAAACTCGAGGCCAGCCGCGCAAACGTACCCAGCGGGGCGAGGTTTATCGTTTCGGTCTCGATCGCTTGGATCGTCGCGGTTGCGCCGCATTGGCAAGGTAAGCGACAAATCCGGCCGCAAGTTCAGTCGCGAGCAAATCGGCGGAGAAGCCACGGAAGCTGTGCCACAGCGAGTGGGTGTCGAGCGCATAGGCTTCGATTGAACAAATTGCGTTGAGCAGTGCGAAGCGAACCGCGCGTTCGGGGTCCGTTTGTACGATCTCGTCGCGATGATGCTGGAGAACCGCGACGACTTCCTCCACGTTCGCCACCATTACCGAGCGTACCTGGCGAGTGAAATCGCGGTCATCCGTCGAATCCAGGTAGCGCGACAGAGACCGGATCAGCAGCGGATGCCGGTGATACTGTTCGAACAATACTTTCATCAGCTGCACCGCCGTCGCTTCCAGCGTTTGCTTCAGCAACACACCTTTGAGGTGCAGGCGATTGTTCGCATTGCTTTGCTCCAGCGCGTGCAGAAATGCAGCGCGGATGAGGGCATCCTTGTCCTGGTAGCGGCGGTACACGCTTGCGGGAGCGACCTTGGCGAGCGCAGCTATCTTCGGCACGGTGGCCGCTTCCAGGCCCGAGTCCGCAATGATGCGAATCGTCGCGGAGAGGAGGCGCTGTGCCGTCGCCCGGCTGCGCTCCTGCTGAGGAGACTTTTCAGGGTTCATGCCATGAGTCTAGACAATCTTCCGAAAATATGCGAATGTAATTTCACATTCACATATGAGCGTCAACACCATGCATGTCGTGCCTTGGATTCCGCACCTGTTCGTGGCCTCGCTTCTTGTGGTCGTCCCGATCGTCGAGGCTCGCTACGACCGTCGACTCAAGCAGTTCACCAGCCCCGAGCGCCGCACTGCGTGGTATCAAATCAACATCATTGTCTTGTGCGTTCTCGCTGTCTCGGCAGTCGCGCTGGCATACCCGGTGAACATTTTCACGCTGACAGACGGTGAGTCGGTGGCATTGTGGCTCGGTCAGCATCCGGCCGTTCTCCTCGGCGCAAGCGGATTGGCCGTGGCCTATACGAGCGTGACGCTCGGGCAAGGACTCAAGGCCGCCATGAACCGGGATTTGCGTCTGCGGATCGCCAGGGCCATGCAGTCGCTCCGATTCGCTCTTCCCGTCACGACGCGCGAACGTCACTGGTGGATTCTGGTCAGCTTTTCGGCGGGGGTGTGCGAGGAGATACTGTATCGCGGCTTCGTTACCCATTACTTCTCAGGTTCGCTCAGCGCGGCGATTCCACTCGGAACCGTGGGCGCGTGGCTCACGTCTTCGCTGTTCTTCGGATTTGCACACGCCTATCAGGGTGTCGCCGGAATCGTCAGAACCACATTGGGTGGTTTGGTACTTGGTTCGATCGCCATTCTCTCCGGCGGACTGTTGCTCCCTATCGTGTTGCACATCTTGTTCGACCTGCAGATGCTATGGATGTACCGGCCCATGGCTGACGAGCCGGACACTGCGGCACAACTGATCAAAGGGTGCAATCCGTCCGTGCTGTGACGCGGCGGCGCGCATCGATGCCGATTGCTTCTGGCCGCAAGCGCAGGTTGAAAACATGCAGGTCAGGGTCAGGTTCGAGCTGCGACTCGAATTCGCGAACAGGTGCGGCATCGATATCCACGTCCTGCCGAAACTTCATTCGCACGAACATGACTTCCGATGTCGCCGCATCTTGGGAATACAGGCTTTCCGCATCGCTCGGTGGTGACACGAGGAACGGCAGGTCCTGTTTCGCAGGACCCAAGGACCATTCGTCTGGTGCTGATCAGGGATGGGACTGCGGCGTAGCACCCATCGTCGTCACCGCCTCGAAAAACACCTCCAGCACGCGATTGGCCACGCCATCGTCGACCTCGTGAGGGTCGACCATGTGCGCGAACTTGATCGACTCGGCCAGCGCCATCAGGCCGATCGCGAGTTCGCGCGGCGGCAGGACGGGCGGCTTGCCGGTCAGCGCGTGATAGCGTTCGATGAAATGGGTGATGTGCTGGCGGTTCTCATTGATCAGCTGGTTCAGCCGCGTACGGAAGGTTGCGTGGCGCACCGCATGCAGACGCGCCTCCATCCATAGCAGGCAGTGATCGTTGTTGCGGAAGATCTGACCATAGAGCGAGCGCAGGCGCTGGCTGAGCGCGTCGAGATCGGCGCCATCGACAAACAGCTCGTAGAACGTCTGCATCATCTGCGCGTGGTCGTGCCGCAGCAGTTCGATGAACAGATCGTCCTTGCCCTTGAAGTTCGAGTAGAACGCGCCGCGCGTATAGCCGGCCTCTGCCGCGACCAGCTCGACGCTGGTTCCGCCGACACCGCGTTTGGCAATGACCTTCGCCGCAGCGGCCAGCAGCGCCTGCCGGGTCTGTTCGCGACTTTCCTCTCGATTCAATCGTTTACGTGCCATCGGCGCAGCATACCATGCAGCTTTCTTCAATTAGATACATTCTAGCATTGAAATCCATATATGTATCCGAATATGATGTTGTATCGACGCTGTGGCGCCAGTTGGAGTGATTTCGATGAAAAACAAGATCCAGGGTCCGGGCCGTCTTCTGCTCGCCCTCAGCCTGGCGGCGGCTGCATTCGCGCTCACCGGCTGCGGCCGCGGCGCGACTCAAGCGGCCGAGGCGCCGCCGGCACGACCGGTGATTGCGGAGGTCGTGGCGCGCGGCGACAGCGCGGTGGCCGAGCACTACAGCGGCGAAGTGCATGCGCGCTACGAAGCGCCGGCCTCGTTCCGCATCGACGGCAAGATCACCCGTCGTCTGGTCGGCATCGGCGAGCGCGTAAAGGCGGGCCAGCTGCTGGCGACGCTCGATCCGAGCGACGCCGCGATGAACGCCGTCGGCGCGCGCGCAGCCGTTACCGCTGCCGATAGTCAGCGCCAGCTCGCACAGCTGCAGCGCGATCGCAATGCGAACCTGCGCGAGCGCGGCCTGGTCAGCCAGTCCCAGCTCGATCAGGCGGACGACACACTGAAAGGCGCGCAAGCCACGTTGCAGTCGGCGCGCCAGCAGCTCGGTGTGCGCGAGAACCAGGTCAAGTACGCGTCGCTGTATGCCGAACACGATGGCATCGTCACGACGCAGGACGCCGAAGCCGGCCAGGTCGTCACCGCCGGTCAGCGCGTGTTCGGCCTCGCCTGGTCGGATGAGCGCGAGGTCTACATCGCCATTCCGGAAAGCCGGGTCGCCGCGCTGCGCCAGAATGCGAACCTGAAAGTCACGTTGTGGGCACTGCAGGGCCACGAATACGCCGGGGTGCTGCGCGAGCTGTCCGCCGCGGCGGATCCGCAGAGCCGCACCTTCCTGGCCAAGATCACGATTGCCGACGCCGGCGCGGACGTGCAGCTGCAGATGAGCGCCGACGTCGCGATTGCGTCGGCCGCCGCGGCGCAGGCGGTGGTGCTGCCGGCCAGCGCATTGTTCCACCAGGATGCGAATGCCGCGGTGTGGGTCATCGACGAACGTTCGCATCTGCAATTGCGCAATGTCGACGTTGCACGCTATGTCGACGCTGGCGTCGCCATCAGCGGCGGCCTGCAGCCCGGCGAGCGCGTCGTCACGCGCGGTGTGCACACTCTGCACGCCGACGATCTCGTGCGCATCGTCGACCTGCCCAACGCGGCAGCCGTGGTTGCCGTGCGATGAGCGGTTTCAATCTGTCGGCGTGGGTGCTGCGCCAGCGCACGCTGGTGGTGTACCTGATGATCGTGACGGCCGCGCTCGGCTTGTACGGCTATCTCAAGCTCGGCCGTTCCGAGGATCCGCCATTCACGTTCAAGGTGATGGTCATCCAGACCTACTGGCCGGGTGCGACCGCGCGCCAGATGCAGGAGCAGATCAGCGACCGCATCGCGCGCAAGCTGCAGGAAACGCCGCACGTGGATTTCATGTCGAGCTACTCGCGGCCCGGCGAATCGGTGGTGCAGTTCACGATCAAGGATTCGGCGCCGCCGAGTGCGGTGCCCGAGACCTGGTATCAGGTGCGCAAGAAAGTCGGCGACATCGCGGCCGATCTGCCGCAGGGCATCCAGGGTCCGTTCTTCAATGACGAGTTCGGCGACGTCTACACCAACATTTATGCGCTCGAAGGCGACGGCTTCGGCTATGCCGAACTGCGCGACTACGCCGATGCGATTCGCGCCGAGCTGCTGCGCGTTCCCGGCGTCGGCAAGGTCGACTACTTCGGCGACCAGGAGCAGCGCGTCACCGTCGAGATCGACAACGCGCGCCTGGCCACGCTCGGCATCACGCCTACGCAACTCGCACAGGCCATCGGTGCGCAGAACGCCATCGCACCCGGTGGCGTGCTGACGACCGACCAGGATCGTATCTTCGTGCGCCCGAGCGGCCAGTTCGCCGACATCGACGCCGTGCGTGCGACCAGCCTGCGCATCAATGGCAAGCTGTTCCGGCTCGGCGATCTGGCCACGGTGCGCCGAGGTTACGTCGATCCGCCGGTCGAGCAGGTGCGCTACATGGGCCGCGCCGCGCTCGGCATCGGCGTCAGCATGCAGGCCGGTGGCGATGTGGTCGAACTCGGCAAGGTGCTCGAGCGCACGATCGTGCGCGTGCGCGGCAGTCTGCCCAGCGGGCTCGCACTGACCGAGTACAGCAGCATGCCGGCGGCAGTCACGCACTCGCTCGACGATTTTCTCGAAGCGGTCGCCGAAGCGGTGCTGATCGTGCTCGCGGTGAGCCTGCTCAGCCTCGGCTTCCGTACCGGTATGGTCGTCGCGATCACGATTCCGTTCGTGCTGGCGGCGACGGCGCTGTGCATGTGGTGGTTCGATATCGGCTTGCACAAGGTATCGCTGGGTACGCTGATCCTCGCACTCGGCCTGCTCGTCGACGACGCCATCATCGCGGTCGAGATGATGGCGGTGAAACTCGAAGAAGGCTGGGACCGCGTGCGCGCGGCCAGCTTCGCTTACACCAGTACGGCGTTTCCGATGCTGACCGGCACGTTGATCACGGTGGCCGGCTTTCTGCCGATCGCGCTGGCGAAGTCCGACACCGGCGAATACACGCGCTCGATTTTCCAGGTTTCGGCGATCGCGCTGATCGCCTCGTGGATCGCCGCTGTCGTGGTGATTCCGGTGCTGGGCTACGCGCTGCTGCCGGAGGCGCACCAGGTGCGCCCGAATCGGCTGGCCGCATGGCTGCGTCGCCGTCTCGGCAAATCCGCCGCGCCGGCACGGCCTGCGCATCCTGCGGGTGCCTACGACAGCGCATTCCATCGCCGCTTTCGTCGGCTCGTCGCCTGGTGCGTGGATCACCGCTGGCGCGTGCTGCTGGCGACGCTGGCGTTGTGGATCGTCTCGCTCGCCGCGTTCGGTCTGGTGCCGCAGCAGTTCTTCCCAAGTTCCGATCGCAGCGAACTGCTGGTCGACCTGCGCCTCGGCGAAGGCGCCTCGATCACGGCGACGCGCGCGGTGACCGAACGCATGGAGCGCGAGATTGCCGCGCGTCCGGAAGTCGACCACTACGTCAGCTATGTCGGCGCCGGCGCGCCGCGCTTCTATCTGCCGCTCGACCAGCAGCTGCCACGGCCGAATTTCGCGCAGATCGTGGTGACCGCACGCGATGTCGAAGCGCGCAAGAAGCTCGACCTGTTCCTCGAAGACGCTTTGCGCGAGCGCTTCCCGGATATCAGCGGACGCGTGAGTGCGCTCGAGAACGGCCCGCCGGTCGGCTTCCCGGTGCAGTTCCGCGTCTCCGGCGACGATATTGCGAAAGTGCGCGGCATTGCCGAGCAGGTCGAGAAGATCATGCGTGCCGATGCGGGTACGGCGAACGTGCAGTTCGACTGGGACGAGCCGTCGACGCGCTCGATCCATCTGGAAATCGACCAGGACAAGGCGCGCGTGCTCGGCCTCAGTTCGCAGGATGTCGCGAACGCGGTCAACCTCGCGCTCAGCGGCACCCCGGTCACCCAGTTTCGCGAGCGCGACAAGCTGATCGAAGTCGACCTGCGCTGGCCGCAGGCGCAACGTGTCGACACCGAACGACTGGCGGACCTTGCGATTCCGACGGCGGGCGGCGTCAACGTGCCGTTGACCCAGCTCGCGAAGATCGACTACCGCATGGACTACGGCGTGATCTGGGAGCGCGATCGCCAGCCGACCATCACCGTACGTTCCGATGTCGCACGCGGCAAACTCGGCATCGACGTGACGAATGCGATCGACGCCCGACTCGGCGAGCTGCGCACGAGCCTGCCGATCGGCTATCGCATCGAGATCGGTGGCGCGGTCGAGAACAGCATGAAGGCGCAAGGCTCGATCAACGCGCAGATGCCGGTCATGTTGCTTGCGGTCATCACCTTGCTGATGCTGCAGCTGCGCAGCTTCTCGCGCAGCCTGATGGTGCTGCTGACGGCGCCGCTCGGTCTGATCGGCGTGGTCGCCGCGCTGCTGCTGTTCCATCAGCCGTTCGGTTTCGTCGCGATGCTCGGCACCATCGCGATGTTCGGCATCATCATGCGCAATTCGGTGATCCTGATCGACCAGATCGAGCAGGACATCGCGGCCGGTCATACGCCGTACGAGGCCATCCTCGGTTCGGTGATCCGCCGTTTCCGGCCGATCACGCTGACCGCGGCCGCCGCCGTGCTCGCACTGATTCCGCTATTGCGCAGCAACTTCTTCGGCCCGATGGCAACAGCGCTGATGGGCGGCATCACGGTGGCGACGGTGCTGACGCTGTTCTATCTGCCCGCCCTGTATGCGGCATGGTTCCGGGTGCGCGCTGTCGCGCCGGCGAGCGTGAGCGAAGCGGCGAAAGGACACGCCGTGTTGCGACCAGCTATCGAATCGTAGCGTGGCCTCGGCCGGGTAGCGCAGCCGCGAAGCTGACGCTGGCGAACGCTGGCATCAACGCTTCGGCGGCGTCCACTGATACAGCCACGTCTCGCTCAGCGCGCGGCCCTTCGCATCGCGCAGGAACAGGCGCAGATCGATCGGTGCCGGGTCTGCGTCCGGCACCACATCGAACATGGCGCGCCAGCCGTGGATCGAGTCGAGCGGGCGCGCCGAGACGATCTCGGTCTTGCCGCGCGAGATCGAGATGACCGGTTCGATGCCCGCGTCGCGTGGCAGCTGGGCGAGCTCGCCGCCGGCGAAGTCGATGACGAAGCGCCAGGAGAAGTGATCGCGCGTGACGCCGGGCGGTCCGCCGATGCCGGTCCAGGTCGTGTGCACGGTAGCGAGCGGCGGCGTCGCCGGCATCTTGTCGCCCCAGTACAGGCGATACGAAAACAGCAGTTCCTCGCCCGCCTGCGGTGGCGCGGCCGGTTTCCAGTAGGCGACGATGTTGTCGCGCGTCTCGTCCGGCGCGGGCAGCTCGACCAGCTGCACGGCGCCCTTGCCGAAGCCGGACAAGGGTTCGACCCAAAGGCTCGGACGCTTGTCGTAGAACACGCCGTCGTCCTGGTAGTGATCGAAATTGCGGTCGCGCTGGAGCAGGCCGAAGCCGCGTGGATTGTCGTCCTGGAACGAATTGACATGCACGTCGGCCGGGTTGACCAGCGGGCGCCAGATCCATTCGCCGGCGCCGGTCCACAGCGCGAGGCCGTCGTTGTCGTGGATTTGCGGGCGCCAGTCGTCGCCGATGCGGCGGTCGCTCGAACTGCACAGGAACATGCTGGTCAGCGGCGCGATGCCGAGGCGCTCGATCGTCTTGCGCGGATACAACGCGGCGTCGACGCGCATCGCGAGTGGCTCGCCCGGCGTGATGTCGAAGCGATAGGCGCCGGCGATGCTGGGCGAGTCGAGCAAGGCGTAGACGGTCAGCGTGTCGGAATCCGCTGTCGGACGCTGCAGCCAGAACGTCGTGAAATCCGGAAATTCCTCCGCTCGCGGCAAGCCCGTATCGATTGCCAGACCACGCGCCGAAAGGCCGTACTGCAGACTGCCGCCGACCGCGCGGAAGTAGCTTGCACCGAGGAACACAGCGACGTCGCGCGCGAAATCCGTACGGAAGTGCGCGCGAAATCCGGCGTAGCCAAGATCGTGCCGCAGCCTGGCACCATCGACACCACTCTTGCTCATGTCGAATCGCGCCGGGCTGTATTCGATCTCGCGCGCGTTGCCGTCGACGAGCTCGTAGATATGCACCGCGCGACGGAACTGCATGCCGAGGTGGAAGAATTGCACGCGCAGGTGCGTGTCCAGGTCTGCCCATAGCGCATGTTCGGGCAACGGTCGTATCGCCTGGTAATGATCCCAGTCCAGATGCGTCAGTGCGGGGGGGATGTCGATGTCCGGCGCGATATAGGCCTGCGTCGCGAGTTCGCGTGCGTGCCCCTTCAACGCGGCGTAGTCGAAGCGCTTCGGTGCGAAGCGCGGCGCGCGTGCGCTCAATGCAGCGCGGCCGAACACAGGCAGAGCAGTCAGGGCAAGAGCAGTGGCGGTCAGCAGGTCGCGTCGTTTCATGCGGCGGGCTAGCGCTCAGTCGATGGGGAAGGATGCGTGATCGTCGCGGACTGCGCACGTGTCACTTGCAGGTTGCGCGCGCGGCGCCGCCGCGGTGGTGGCGCGAGGCCGGCGTCGAGCCAGCCCCAGTGCGCCGCCTTCGACGCCCACACCGCATAGTGCAAGCGCGAGAGTGCCTGCGCATCGCGCAGCAGCGCATTGCGATCGGCTTCGGACAATGCGTCGGGGCCGTCCTTCAGCGCGCGTTCGACCACTTCGGCATTGGCCCGATGCACCGCCTCGGAATGCTCGGTGCGCGCGACATCGGCCGCGCAGGCGACCGCGTTGCGCAGCGGATCGACGACGGCGTCGACGAAGCCCGGCGTCGGCGGCGTGCGTTGGACATAGCGGCGCATGCGACGCAGTGCACGCGGCGGATTGGATTCTTCCGGAATCAGGAACAGGCGATCGGCGCGCGCGCGGCGGCCGAGCGTGACGCGGCTGGAATACACCGAAATCGGAATCGACAGTGACATCGCGCCGGCAACCGGCAGCAACCACCACAGGTACGCCGGGTTCAACCAGTACACGAGCGCGAGCCAGCCGAGTCCGAGCACGGTCTGGCTGCCGTGCAGGCGCAGCGCCTCGCCCCAGCCGGTCTCGGCGTCCTCGCGCGGCGGCGATTTCCAGCCGACCGCCCAGCCGACCAGCGCGGCGGCGATGAACTTGGTGTGGAACAGCATGCGGATCGGCGCCAGCCACGCCGAGAACACGATCTCGATCAGCATGCTCAAGGTCAGCCGCGGCACGCCGCCGAACGACTTGGCACCCTTCAGCGCAATCAGCGCGATGCTGAGAATCTTCGGCAGGAACAACAAGGTCGCGGTCGCACCGAACAGACCGATCGCGCGCGATGGATGCCATTCCGGCCACAGCGGGAACAATTGATTCGGCGCGGTGAAATAGGTTGGTTCGGACAAGGTATGCACGGCGAGCAGCGCGGTGGACAGAACCAGGAACAGGAACCACAGCGGCGCCGACAGATAGGCCATGACGCCGGTCACGAATACCGCGCGATGCGCCGGATGCAGGCCCTGCGCGAAGAACAGGCGCGAGTTGATCAGGTTGCCCTGGCACCAGCGGCGATCGCGTTTCAATTCGTCGAGCAGGTTCGGCGGCATTTCCTCGTAGCTGCCGGCCAGGTCGTAGGCGATCCACACGGCCCAGCCGGCGCGGCGCATCAACGCGGCTTCGACGAAATCATGCGAAAGGATTTCGCCGCCGAGACTGCCGCCACCGGGCAGGCGGCCGAGTGCGCAGTGCTGCATGAACGGCGCGATGCGGATGATTGCGTTGTGACCCCAGTAGTGCGATTCGCCGAGCTGCCAGAAATGCAGGCCGGTGACGAACAGCGGACCGTACACGCGCGTCGCGAATTGCTGGATGCGCGAATACAAGGTCTCGCGGCCGGCCGCACGCGGCGCCGTCTGGATGATGCCGGCATTAGGATTGGCCTGCATCAGACGCACCAGTTCGACCAGGCAAGCCCCGCCCATCACGCTGTCGGCGTCGAGCACGACCATGTACTCGTAGTCGCGCCCCCAGCGCCTGCAGAAGTCGGCGATGTTGCCGCTCTTGCGCTTGATGCGATGCTGGCGGCGACGATAGAACACGCGGCCGAAGCCGATCGACTGGCACAGGTCGAGCCAGGCCTCGCGCTCGGCGACGCGGATGTCCGCATCGCTGCTGTCGCTGAGCACATAGAAATCGAAACGCTCGATCTCGCCGCTCTGCGCGAGCGAGGCATACGTCGCGCGCAGGCCGGCAAATACGCGCGCGACGTTCTCGTTGCAGATCGGCATCACGATGGCGGTGCGCGCGTCGGGCGGGATTGATGTGCCGGCGAGATCCTTGGCCGAGATCGCGTAACGATCGTGTCCGCGCGCGAGCAGGACGAAGCCGGCGAGCGCAGTCCAGAAGCCGGCCGAAACCCAGCAGATCAGAATCGCGAACAGTACCAGCACCGCGATCTCGGCCGGCTTGGTGCCGTGATACGGCAGCACGCCGACCATTGCGCTGGTCGCGAAATACGATTGCAGCAGGACCATGCCGAGCAACAGGATGCGGCGGGTCGCGGCCGCGCGATGCCAGTCGCCGGGCGGTGGCGCTGCAGCGGCGCGTGCGGTCTTGGCATCCTTGCGCCGGCCCAGCCACGAGACCAGCGGGAACATGCCGGGCGGCGGCCAGATGCCCGGCGTCATCGAGGTGCGATGCAGTGGCGGCGCCGACAGCAGACGCAGGCCGCGGCGCGGATCCTCGGTGACCACTTCGTCGACACCGGCCAGTTCGAGGCGCGCAGTCAGCGATCCGGCCGCGGGATCGCCATCATCGATGATCGCGTGGCCGGCAAGCGCTGCATGCAGGCGCGCCATCGCGTCGGCCGGTTCGCCGTCGACGCAGGCGCGCACGACCGCCTCACGCCGTTCGGGGGGCAGCCCGAGTCGGTCGAGGTAGCGGTCGCAGACATCCGCGCCGGCGGATGCGCGCCGCATCAGCCCGGCGGCAGCGCGTAGCTCCATGTTTCCGAGACCGCTTCGCCGCGGCGCAGGAACGCGCGCAGTTCGACCGGTTTGCTGTCGTCGTTGCGATGCAGGCGCACGTTGAGACGCCAGCCGTCACCGCTCGCGTTCGCATGCACGCTGCGCTCGACGATCGTCGCATTCGCGTCGCTGCTGACGACCGCATCGACGGCGCCATCGGCCGCGCCGAGCGGCCCGATGTAGTCGACGATGAAGCCGAGCGAGTTGTCCGGATTGCGCGTGTAGCCCTTGCCCTGCCGGGTCTGCACGATGCGTGCGAACGGCGGTTGCGTCGCGCCATCCTTCTGCCAGTGCACGCGATAGTTCAGTTCGAGCGGCTGCGGCGCCGGCGGCAGCTGCGCCGGCACCCAATACGCGACGATGTTGTCGTTGGTCTCGTCCGGCGCCGGGATCATCACCAGTTCGATGCGCCCGGCGCCCCAGTTGCCGATGGGTTCGACCCATGCGCTAGGGTGCAGGTCGTAGCGCGTCTGCAGGTCTTCGTAGCGATCGAAGCTGCGTGCGCGTTGCATCAGGCCGAAGCCACGCGGATCGGTCGCCGCGAACGAGGTGACCAGCAGGCGCTTCGGATTCAGCAGCGGACGCCAGATCCATTCACCCGAATTCAGCGCGACCGAGAGGCCGTCCGAGTCGTGCACCTCGGGGCGATAGTCGTCGCTGCCTGCACGCTGGTTGGCGCCGTAGAAGAACATGCTGGTCAGTGGCGCGAGGCCGAGCTTTTCGACCTTGTCGCGCAGGTAGACGCGTGCGCTGACCTCGACGACGGTCTCGCTGCCGGGCGTGATCGCGAAACGGTAGGCGCCGGTCGCACGCGGCGAATCGAGCAGCCCATAGACGACCAGCTGCGTCGCGTTCGGTTTCGGCCGCTCAATCCAGAACTCGACGAAACGCGGAAACTCCTCACCCGATGCCTGCGCGGTATCGATCGCGAGGCCGCGCGCGGACAGTCCGTACAGCTGGCCCTTGCCGAGCGCACGGAAATAGCTCGCGCCGAGGAACGAGATGAACTCGTCGCGATACAGCGGCAGGTTCAACGCTGTCGTCGCGCGCAAACCGGCATAGCCGAGGCCATCGGCGGCCGGCGGATCGAGCTTGGCGCCGGTGTAGTCGAACTGTTGCGGACTGAAGCTGAGGTCGTGCACGCCTGCTGGCGTGATCTCGTGCAGCACGACCGGGCGATCGAACGCCCAGCCTTCGTGGAAGAGTTCCAAGGTATACGCGGACTTGCTCTTGCTCCACGGACCCATGTCGGGCTTGAAGCGCAGCGCCTGATAGCGGTCGTGATCGAGGTTCTTCAGCGCGCTCGGCAAATTCGAGCCGGCGTCGCTGAACGCAGCGGCTGCGCGCTGTTTCGCCAGTGCGTCGACGTCCTTGAGAGCGAACGGCGCCGCTCCGGCGGCGCATGGAAGCGCAACGAGGCAGGCAGCAAGCAGGCGCACAGGCAGGCGATCGGTGTTGAGTCGGGGCATCGTGTACGGAGTCTACGGAAACGCGCGAATGCTACGATGACGAATGTTCACATCGCGCAAAGTCGCCCGGCTGGGCGCGCTGAGCGGCCATTATCGGGGATCGGCATGCCAAGACACCACGGTGAGGCGCATCGAAGCGACCGCATAGGCTGGTTGCGCGCGGCGGTGCTCGGTGCGAACGACGGCATCGTCTCGACCGCAAGCCTGATCGTCGGCGTCGCCGCGTCGGGCGCCGGTCGGCCCGCGATCCTGCTGGCCGGCGTCGCCGGCCTGGTGGGGGGTGCACTGTCGATGGCAGCCGGCGAGTTCGTCTCGGTCAGTTCGCAGGCCGACGCGGAGAAGGCGGATCTGGCCAGGGAGACGGACGAACTCGCGCAGCATCCCGAAGGAGAGCTGCGTGAGCTCGCCGGGATCTACGTCAAGCGCGGACTCGACCCTGAACTTGCCAAAGCGGTTGCCGAACAACTCACCGCGCACGATGCACTCGCTGCGCATGCGCGCGATGAACTCGGCATCACCCACCAGCTGCGCGCGCGTCCGTTGCAGGCTGCCGCGGCGTCGGCAGCTGCGTTTGCCATCGGTGCCGCGCTGCCACTCGCCATCATGACGTTTGCCCCTTTGCATGGCGTCGTGCTGAGCGTGACGCTCGCCTCGCTGGTCGCACTTGCGCTGCTCGGCGCCGTCGCGGCGCGCACGGGCGGCGCGCCGATGCTGCGCGGCACGTTGCGCGTCGTACTCTGGAGTGCAGTCGCGATGGCGGTGACGGCGGGGATCGGGCGGTTGTTCAATGTGTGAGGCTTAGCCGATCGGGCAGGCGCTCCGCCCGCGTGGCCCACGACAGCAATTTCCCTTCCCCCGCGGAGCTCACGGGGCAGGGCGTTGGCGCCTGCCGCTTCGATTGCTTCATGCCTCCTGTTTTCCGGTCTGCAGGGAGCGTCCGTACAAAGCGGTTTCCATGCCGTCGGCTGATACCGACAGCGTCTTCTCGAAACGCAGTCCGAGTTTCTCCAGCAGTTTGATCGACGCCTGATTGTCCGGCGAAACCAGCGCGACCAGCCGCGCCAACTGCAGCACATCGCGCGCATGGCACAGCGTCGCGTCGGCCGCCTCGCGCGCGTAGCCGAGTCCACCGAATTGCGGCAGCAACGCGTAACCGATGTCGACGTCGTCGAGCGTATCGCGCTTGATCAGACCGCACATGCCGATCGGCGTACCGTCGGCCTTCAATTCGACGCGCAGGAGGCCGAAGCCGAAACGCGCATAGCTCGCGTGTGGTCCGTTCGCGATGTAGGCGCGCGCGCCGTCCATGTCGCGTACGCCCTTGTCGCCGATGTAGCGCAGCCAGGACGGATCATTGACGAGTTTGAAGATGAACGCGGCGTCGTCGTCGACGAGTTCGCGCAGCATCAGCCTGGGGGTCTCGATCGGGTGCATGGAGGCGCCTTCGGTGAATGACGGGAGTGACGAAGAAAGGGGTGCGCTAGGTGTGTCGGCGCGGCTAGACATTCGCAGCGACGCCGGAAGATGGCGCCGCTACGACACGCCGAAGCCATCGCTGACCCGGTTGGACTTCCGTCTGCAGCCGCAGTTTTCCGCCAGCGTGGCCACGTTGGCGCGATCATCGAGGTTGCAGGCAAGAATCCGCGGCATGGTCAGACATGCCCGATCCATTGGTGGATGAGCCGGGTGAAAGCGGATCGCCTGGCGCCAATATCCTGCCGATCGTGAAACTTCACCGTTGCCCGATCCTTACCAAGCCATTCGAGCAAGGATGCCGGATCGTCGATCGCGCCGCCGGCGATCGAACCATCGCGTGTCTTCGCGCCGAGATGCAGGATGACTTGAATGCCGTCCTTCGCGCGCAGATGAAACGTCGCGAAGTATTCCGAGGTGCGAAAACTCGGCGCATTCCATTTGATGCCTTCGGTGATCGCGGGGTCGGCATCGAGAATGATCTGCCTGACGGCGAGGATTTCCGATTTGTGCGGATGGTCGAGCGTGGCGAGGAATGCCTCGACGCTTTCCGGCGTTGTCGTAGCGCGTTTCGCACTCTTCGCTGGGGCGGAATCTTTCGCGGCCATGCTGCCTCCCGATAAATGGACGGAGTACAAGCCCACTCGATTCGCGGCTACGGCCGCGCTGGACGCAACGATACAGCGACTGCGTCGCCGACCGAAGCCGCGTTCGTCCGCAGAGCCTCTTCGTCGAGCAGAAGCCAGAAGCGCCCGCTGCGCGGAACGATGAAACTGCCGAACCAGAGGCCGCCGAGCGACACCTCGGCAGCCCAGCCTCGGCGGCCACGCCGAATCGGCGACGCCGTGACATGCCAGCGCTCTGCCGGGTCGAACGGCACCTCGATCGCCGCCTGCTTGTGGCCGGAGTGGATCTTGCCGGTGAATTGCCCAGGTTTCATCGATGCTCGCGGTTCATCCTCATGCAGGGTGCACGTGACGGCTGCTCTCCGCCGCGCGTTGAGCCTCGATCTTGCCGAGCAGCCATTGCAGTCCGGCCAGATGCTGCTGATCGTGGCTGCAAAGATAGTGCACCAGGCTGCGCAGCGTCAGCACGCCATAGCCTTCGAACAGGGCCGTGCGATCGAACTGCGCGGGTGTCAGTTGCGCGATTAGCGCGAGCGTCTTGGCGCGCGCTGCGCCAAACGCCGCGAGGGCGAGACGCGCATCCGAGGTGCCGTAGGCGCGCTCCCTCGCCAGCGCCTCGGTATCGATGGATGCCAGCGTCGGGTTCGATTCGCGCAGTGTTCGCTGCAAGCGGACTTGATAGCCGTCGATCTCGATGTCGCGAACATGGCAGACCTGCTCGATGGCGGTGAGCGGCTCGCTCGGAACGCCGTCCCACGACGTGGGCGCCCAGTGCTTGAACGCGGTTGGAATCGCCGCGTAGTGGGCTTCCAGCTGCTGCGGGAAGGCAGTGAGAGCGTCGAGCGTAATTGCATTCATGGCGTCAGGGAATGGGATGAATGAGCGGTAGTCGGCGCGAGTGCAGTGGACGATCCATCGGTGCAACGAATGTATCGGTCATTGTTTTCGAACCAGGCGTTGGCGGGATGGAGCTTCGTCGACGCGGGCAGCCGGGGTCGCTGCAAATTCACGCGCAAGTTTCGAAGTCAAAGACCTCATGCGATTCTCCTGGCGGCGATGCGACACACACGCTGCAGCACGCGTCGTGCTTTTGGTGCGTGCGATCGGTCATATGCCGCCTTCGAGGTACTCGACATCGGCAATCCAGTTGCGCTTCCTGCGCGCGAGGCGGGATTCCGTCTCCTCGCCCTCGACGTTTGACGGCGCACTATCGAACAGCGATGGATCGACGCCTTCGAGCGCAGTGACGCTGACCACCGCGTAGAGGCGCTCGTCGATACGACTGGTGACGAGGGGTACCACCCCACATCGACTGCAAATATGGAACTCCGCTGTTTCAGTGCCGAAGGCGTAGTTGGAAACTTGCGTCGGATCGCTGACGCTGATCTTGAGCGCACCGTTTGGATTGGAGGTCCACACGCCGCCGTGCTTGGTGCAGAACGAGCAGGTGCAGGCGCGCGCCGGAATCCGCACAGGATCGGGTACCCAGGTCAGTGAGAAGACGATGTTGCCGCAGTGACAGCGGCCGTGAATCATCATCGATGCGATTTCCATGGCTGCAGCGCGCGGCATGGGAGAGTGTGATCAGCGTTTCGAATATCGTTGATCGTCATGTCGAAAGCGACATATCGCGCGGCTGTTGATGATCAGGCTGCGGATTCTAGCGGCTCGCAGGCACGGAAGTTCCAGGACATGCGTGCTCTGCGTTGGATGCGGGTGGGCCTACCGCGGAAATTCGCGGACCAATCCCGTTCGCCGCCGAAGAAGCTGTAACCGAGCCGGTCGATTTCCGGAGTAGAGGTATGCGGCATCGTGCGCGTCCGCGCACGGCGGGCCGCATCCACTCGGGAGAATGTCATGCGTACCCACCGGTTGAAAAAGACGCTGCGGAGCGCCGGAACATCACGTTCGGCAGGCGCGAGGCCGAACAGCAACTTTCTGACGGCCTCGCTGCTGCTGGCGCTCGGCTTCGCTGCGCCGGTCCACGCCGCGAACTTCTTCGTGTACAAGACCGGCGACAGCGGCCACGGCACGCTGCGCCAGGCCGTGCTCGACGCGAACGCGCGGCCCGGATCTCACACGATCTGGTTCCTGCTGCCGCCGCACAGCACGATCAAGCTAACCTCGGGCCAGCTCGCCCTGACCGGCCCAAGCGTGACAGTGCAAGGGCTGGGCCGCAGTTGGCTGACCATCAGCGGCAACCACCACTCGCGCATCTTCGATGTCGAAGCCGGCAGCCTCACGCTCAACGATCTGACCCTGCGCGATGGCCTCGCACAGGGCGATGCTACGAATTCCTACGACCAGGCTGGCGGCGCGATTCGTGTCGGTGCGTTGCCTGCGCCGTTGGCACCGGAACAGTTCGTAGCAGAATTGGCGGAAGCGCACGCTACGGCCCAAACCGCGATGAACAGCGACAAATCCGCGCGCGCGAACCGCCTGGGCGGTCCGATGGCGACTCACAAGGCAGCGTTTCCCCAAGCGCAGAGTTCGACGGCGCCGCTTGCACTCACCGTGAATCGCGTCGCCCTGCTCGACAACCGCGCCGATGCGCCGGATCTATCCGCCGGCGGCGCGATCTATACCGAGGGTGGCGCGACCCTGGTCGTACGTGACAGTCAGTTCAGCGGGAACAGCACCGCGTTTGCCGGTGGCGCGATCTTCACGATGGGCTCGGCCGACTTCAGCCCGGTCAGCGCTGGCAATTTTGATATCGAGGGCAGTTTGTTCACTGGCAACCACATCGACCAGAACGGCGCGGAACCGGGACAGGGCGGCGCGTTCGAGAGCTACGGTCCCGGTGGCAACATCCGCACCAGCATCTTCCGCGACAATGTGATCAACGAGGCCCCGCCCGAGGTTTCCAGTGAAGGAGAAGGTGGCGCTATAGCACTCGCGCTACTGAGCTTGCCAATCCGCATCGACAGCACCGAGATCAGCCACAACTCCATCGTGCTTCGCCCCTATGTTTTCAGCGAAGGTGCGGGTCTCATCAGCGAACAAGAAATCGAAGGGGATATCACGGCGTTGACGGTGTCCAATTCAACAATTTCCGGCAACCAGTCCAACTCAGGCGCGGGCATCGAGGTGAGCAGCAACGTTTTTCTGATCAACACGACGATTGCCGACAACCTCGGTTCGGGGCCGGATTTTGACGGTCCAGGCGATGCTGTCGATGTAGTCAAGGTCGATGGCCTGTTCAATGCCGAGAGCACGCTGATCGCCAATCCGGACACCGAGGTCGATCTGTTTTTTTACCGTGGCGCGGCGAATCTGGGCGCGGTCAGCAAAAGCCTGGTTCTAACACCCGATCCGGCTGGACCCCCGCTGCCGCCGGACACGATCATCGGCATCGATCCGCAGCTCGCGCCGCTTGCCTACAACGGCGGCCCGACCCGCACGCAGGCCCTGCAAGCGGGCAGCGTTGCGATAGATGCCGGCAGCAATCCACTCCATTCGCACTTTGACCAGCGTGGCCAGCCATTCCCGCGCGTGATCGGGCCCGCCGCAGACATTGGCGCGTTCGAACGTTGCCCGTGGTCGCATTCGCGGTGCGACGGCGACCGCGATTGAACGCGATGGAAGTCCAGTGACTGGCGTTGGGAATGGCGCGCGGCGCGCAAGGCCGCGCGCCTGCATAGCGAACGCGTCCTCATCATTGCCCTCGTGACAGATAGTTCCTGGCCTCGGTCAGCGCGGGCTGGCGCGCGCCGCCGTCAGCCACCTCGAGAAGCTGCTGGTAGTAGGTGTGCGCTCGGGCAGTTTCAGCGGCCGCCTGTGCCGCGCGAGCGGCGCCGAGCAGGCTGTTGAAACGCCGCGGATAAAGTTCCAGCGAGCGCTGGTAAGCGGCGAGCGCCTCGCTCGCCTTCTGCTGTTCCATCAGCAGGTCTCCGAGCAGTTCGTCGGCGGGCAGGGTAGGACCCGGCGTCACCGCGTGTTTCGGCGTGGAGGTCTCGAGTTCGATCGCTTGCCGCATCAGCGCAAGGCTCGATTCCTGCTGGCGTTCCGCATGCGCAATCCAGGCACTCAGTTCCAGATGGAGCAGCTGGATGTTGCGCGCAAACAGGTCCTCGCCTGACTTGCGCGCCGCCTCTTCGAGCTCGGCGATTCGCGCGTTGGCGGCTCGGGCTTCGTCGAGTTTTTCCAGATGCGCCGCGCCGAGGCCGTGCGCGAACCAGGTGATCGCGTCGGGCCACGGGAAATGCGGCGAGTCGGGCATCGAAGGCTCTGCCGGAACGAGCAGGATCGCTGCGTTCCAGTCGCGCCGTTCCAGGGCGTAGCGTGCCTGTGTCGAGGCGCGATGAAACGCTGTCTTGAAGGTCGGTTCCACGCGCGCCATTTCGCGCAGCCTTTGCACTTGCGTGGCGGCGGCGTCATCCATGCCTTTTTGAAGATAGGCATAGACGAGATATTCGATCGCGTGCGCAAACTCGTCCGAGACCCACTCGCCATGTTGCCCGGCCGGTTGTTGCAAAGCCGCTGCCGCCGCGCGCAGGTTTCCGCGAATGACGCCGTCCCAATCGCCGAGGCGGGTGTAGATATGCGTCGGCATGTGCAAGGCATGCGCGTTGCGCGGTGCGGACATTTCGTACTTGCGCGTGATATCGAGCGACTCGCGTTCGCGCCCCGGCACATCGTTGGCGTGCACCAGATAGTGCATCGCGCCCGGATGATTCGGATGCTGCTGGTAGACGCGCAGGAGGATTTGCGCGGCTTGGTCGGCATGCGCCCGCGAAGCGCTGTTCGACGGCGCGGTGGCGAGCAGGGCCAGCGCGTAAAACGCCGCCGCGTCGGCGTCATCCGGGAAAGCGGCATAGACACTTTGCTCGGCCGGTTCCCAGCGCCGGATGCGCAGCCAGTAATCCGACGAGGCCGGTTCGAGGAAGAACGCTTCTGCCGCCGCCACGAACAGTCGCTCGCGTTCGGTCGACGGCTGCAGGGTCTTGGCCTTCTGCACTTCATCCCAGCCGCGCTGCAGGGCCTCGGGTCGAGGCCGCGTCGGCCAGAGCGGCTGGAACAGCGTCATCGCGATACCCCAATGCGCCATCGCGCAATGCGGATCGCTCGTCGCGATAGCCTCGAACGCCACGCGTGCCTGCGTGTACGTCATGTGGTGGAGGAGGGCTACAGCGCGATTGAATGGCGCCTGGGCCTGCTCCGAGCAGGAGACCGGAAAGTCGACGACACCCAGCGGGTCTTCGGTTTGCGGCTGCGCCTCGTCGTTGGCGTGGCTCGCTCGCATTGCGCACGCCAGGACCAGAAGACCGAATCCACAGCACCGGGCGACGCAGCGAAGTGTGCGCGCCGGCGAACGGTCCAGACTCCGGGCGGCGAGTTTCAGGCAGGCCATCTTCTCGTTCTCCTCGTGCGGAGCCTGGATTCATCAGGCGTTTCGGCGAGCCGCATGCAACCTCCGGCACGACGGCTTGCCTTTCAGGCCGCCAGTCTTCCCCGAGCATGCAAGCACTCCCCGCTGGCGGAGCCGCAACGCGCGCGCATCGATCAAAAGCAGCGCGGCGTGCGATTTCCGATCGACACATGGTGCGCCCATCGGCACGCGAAAGCATGCGCTGCCATGCGCGCGTGTTCGATGAAACGGATGCGGGCATGACCAGCCGGCGCGCACCTGGTTTCACCGGACGAATTTGCACAGCCGCCGCCTCGCGGCAGCCAATAAAACCCTGGAATAGAGTTTGTGGAAGCCGAGCAGTGCGCGAAAACCAATTCCAAGCTCAGCAGGATCAGCAGGGGTACGGCGCACGGGAACGACCGCAGATCCAAAATACAAACGGGTGCTTGCTGCAGCGTCGTCGTTCGGCATGACCATCAGCCATGATCGCGTGCGGCCCGTGTAGTCGCGCAACAGCAGTTGGTTCGCGCTACGGCTCTCGACCTGCCATGCGGCAAACGCATCGACTGCAGCGGCGGCAAGCTGTCGGACTTGGGCATCCGTGGATGGTTTCGAGGCCAGCCATTTCAGCAGCAGCCTTTCGATCCGGAATATCGCCGTCGTATAGAAGGCTTCGACATACTGCGTCTGCGATACGCATTGCGGAATATCCGTTGCATAGCAATCGGTGTAGGCGTCGCCGCGGAGATAGTCCTGCAGGAGCGCATCGGGCGGCAGTGGGCAGCTTATGATCGAAGACACCTTCACCAGCCTCGTGGTAGGGCGCGCTGCGCCGAATCGCCGCGTTGATTGCTTGTTGCGCGTCATGCGCCTGTTGGGGTGATTGAACAGGCCGCCGCCAGCACGCCGTATTCCGCGCGATACGGGGAACGCGCCCACTCACACGTCATGCGCGTAGACAATGAAGCCGAAGTGTTTGGCCACCTTGTCGTAAAGCTGCCTGCCGGCAGCGTTCGTCGCATGCGTCTGCCAGTAGACGCGTTTGATTCCAGCCGATCTCGATCGGTCGTAGACGCCATCGATCAGCGCCCGCCCGACACCCTTGCCGCGCTCGGTAGGCAGCGTGAATAAATCCTGCAGGTAGCAGGTGGGTTCTATGCGCGTGGTGCTGCGGTGGAACAGGAAGTGGGCAAGGCCTGTCAGTCTGTTCTGGTCTTCCGCAACGAGCGCAAAGACGGGTTCGTCAGGATCGAGGAAGCGTTGCCAGGTCGACTGCGTGATTTCGAACGCGAGCGCCGTCTCATCCTTGCGGCCATAGAACGCGTTGTAGCCATCCCAAAGCGATTTCCAGTGCTCGAAGTCTGCTGCTTCGAGGGAGCGAACGACGATCGACTCGGTCATGGTGGGCAGGCGCTGCCGCGGGGACGGAAGGAAACAAGGTTGCGGCAGGAATCCATATCCCACAAGAGCCGCGTTGCCGCCGACGCGTGGGAGCCGATAGGCCATGCGTTGCTTCGTGGCGCGCAGGGCCGCCGCGGGAGCTACGAGGAATCGGCGCGTCTAGTCGGGGCGGGTTTCTGCCGTCGCCGTATGCTCCTCGTACTGGGGCAGATCGTCGGTGATCATGAACCAGGGTGCCTTGGAGCCGACGAAAATGTGCGCGCTCGGGCGCAGGCCCGGTTCGTCGATGAGGCTGCCCATGGCGACGTGCGCGAAAGCGCCGCCGCGGACGATCGAATAGAGCAGCGAGCCGCAGCGCATGCAATGCGTGTCGCAGTCCGGTCCATCGCCGAAGATCAGCAGACGGTCGTCACCCTGGCTGATGCGCAGCTTGCTGCGCTCGATGCCGGCGAACGGTTTGAAGGCCGACCCGGTGGCGCGCCGGCAATTGGAGCAGTGGCAGTTCAAGGCGTAAAGAAACTCGTCAGCTACGACGTAATGCACGGCGCCGCATAGGCAACTTCCGGCCAGCGTGCGCGGACTCGCGATCGCAGGGTTTGCCATGGGTTCTTACCTTCCGACGGATGTCGATTGGAATCGAGAATGCCGACTGTATCGTGACGTGCATCTTGCGTGGAGAGACGCTCGGATCGCGAAAGGCTCTGAGGCTCAGCTGTTATTGGCAACGCGCAGTAGTTGGACGTGCATACGGTTGTTCGAAGTGCGATTCAGGAATATTTCGCGACCAGACGCACGACCGTATTCCACGCTCGCGTAGTGGCGGGTAGCTCGAGCATCTTCTCGAGGAACGCATTCGGGCTACCGGGTGTGTTGGAGAATCTGCGCGAAACGCACATCGCCTCCGCGGCGGTGAGGTGAATGATCTCCACGTCGTTGCTGCGCGACGCGCGCGGCAGATGCTCGGGCAGGACGGCATCGTCATGCAGCAGTGTGATGTAGCAGTCGTCAATCGAACCGCGGTCGATCGCCGCGAAAGGCTCGGCGCGAACGAGTGCTTGCAGATGCGAAAGTCTGCGCAGAAAGGCCGGCTCGTCGAGTCCGCAAGCGCCTTCCAGGAGGTCGCACGCGCGCGCGAGCACGTCCCTGGCATCGCCAATACCACGTGCCTGGAAAGCGATGGTGCCGTTCGTCAGGAACGATGCGGCGGCAGTCGCGCCGGCTTCGATGAAGGCGGCTTTGAATTGCTGGCGCGTCGGACGGTTGCGGCGACCGAGGTTCAGATTGCGGAAGAACGCGACGAAGGGCAGGTGTTGTTTATTCGACATGCAGAAACGGCCTTCTTCATGCGCCAAGCGATTCGCGGCGGAAGAACGTCATCGGCCGGACGTTGTCGGGTAGGGTCGTCATTCGAATGCGATGGCTACTTTTCCACGGGCGTGTCCTTGCTCCAAATAGTGGATGGCCTCGGCGACTTCACTCAAGCGGTAGCGCCTATCGATCACCGGCGTCACCTTCGCAGCCGCAATGAGCTCTTGCATGAAGGTCAGATCCTCCTCGCTTCTTCTCGCCAGAAACATGACCAGGTCCTGGCTGACGAACACAGACACTATGCGTGCCCTGATTCCGCGAGCCAGAGGACCCAGCCAGCGACCATCGCGTCCTCCATTGACGATGTAGATTCCCCTGGGACTGAGCGCGCGTCTGCATGCCAGCAACGAATGATTTCCGATGGAATCTAAAATCAGATCGTAATGCTTCCCGCTGCGGGTGAAATTCTCGTGCGTGTAGTCGATGACGTGATCTGCGCCGATCGATCGGACCATGGCCACATTGCGTGTGCTGCACACGCCCGTCACTTCCGCGCCGAATGTCTTGGCGATCTGCACGGCGAACGTACCCACGCCACCGGCCGCGCCGTTGATCAAGACCTTCTGCCCTGCCTGGATCCGCCCCTTGTCGCGAAGGCCCTGCAAGGCCGTCAGTGCCGATCCACGCACGCAACCCGCCTGCTCGAACGTCACGTTGGCCGGTTTGATGGCCAATGCCGATTCGGAACCGCACGCATATTCGGCAAAGGCTCCGCGGCATGCGCCGAACACTTCGTCGCCCGGCTTGAACTTGGTTACGTTCCTGCCCACCGCTTCAACCTGGCCGGCCACATCGGCTCCCAAGCGTATGTCCGACGGTCTGCGCAGCCCCGCCAGCAGGCGTAGGAAGTACGGCGTGCCCCGCATGAGATGCCAGTCGACCGGATTCACGCAAGCCGCGCGAACGCGTATCAAGACTTCATTGTCGCCCGCGGTCGGCTTTGCGACGTCTACATATTGGAGAACCTCGGGTGACCCGTAGGCGTGATAGACAATCGCTTTCATGGCGGGTTTGCTGGAGCTATTCGATCAGTCGTTTTCAACGGGCGACGTGCTTCACTTGTTCGCGCGATCGCAGCCAGCGATCTTCGTGCCGGCCGCGCACCCTTGGACATGCACAGGATATACGGGTAGGCATCCCTAAAAACGTCGTGTCGATTATTCACTACGGGTGAGTCCCGGTGCGTCGCTCCTCAAGCCGTTGGATTCGCGTCAGACCTGACTTCCCAAGCCGACCTTCGGCGGAGCCGGCCGCCTCGCTCCAGTGAACCACCGCGCTTTACATCGGCGCCATGCGCACGACCGGGTCGAGCGTGACCGCCGCGTTCTCGCCGAGCATCTGCACCTGATGATCCTGGATCAGGCACTGCAGCCGCATGTTGCGCTCAGCCATCGCGGCAAGCTCGCCCACTGCCTTGGCGGGAATGTCGATCACGCTGAGATTCCTGACGCGTTCCAGCGCGGTACGATTTTTCTCCCACCAGATGTCGGCGCCGCGTCCGCTGTAGTTCACGACAACGACATGGCGCGCGCGCCCACTCGCCTTGCGGACGCGTTGCTCATCCGGCTGGCCGAGTTCGATCCACTCCAGAATTTCTCCGGTCAGATCCTTGCGCCAAAGATCCGGCTCATCGTCGCTGCTGATGCCCTTGCCGAACTGCAGGTATTCATGCGCACGCTGCGCGAAGGTGAGGAGGCGCACCATCAGGCGTTCCTCGTTCTCCGACGGATGTTTCGCGAGCACCAGCGCATGCGTCGCGTAGTAGTGACGATCCATGTCGCTGATCGTGAGTTCGACTTTGTAGGTAGTCGCGGTGAGCGCCATGAAAATGCCTTTATCGATATCAATCCGCGATGGTCAGGCACGGCCTGTGTACCAGATGCGGTCGAACGTTCAAGGTGAGAGGCCTGCCTGCGGAGTCAGGAAGTTCGAATTTGCCGTTCGCCCCGGCGGTCAGCTTGCGCGAAGAGTCAGGCAGCGCCTGGTTCCCGACCTGCTGCCATAACGGCGGCCATCCGCTCGTGGATAAGATGGATGGCCTTGAGCGGCCGAATCATCACTTTGAACTCGATGACCTTGCCAGAGCCATCCCATTTGACGATGTCCACGCCATTGACCACGATGCCATCGATCTCGGTTTCGAACTCCAACATGGCATCGTTCGGACCGAGGATCTCGCGAACGTAACGGAAGCTCGCGTTGAAGAACACATCAAACGCGGCCGTCAGATAGGCAATCGTGAGCCTCTTGCCTCGCTGCGGCGCATGCACGATGGGGGAGATGAAGACGACGTCTTCGGCAAGGAGCGCCCCAAGGCCTGCTGGGTCGTGCGCCTTCACCAGGCCGTGCCATATCTCGATGGGATGGGTATTCATCGGACCAGCATATCGCACAGCGCGAGCGCGAACGTTCAGCGCTCGGCATCAGTCGCGCCGATCTGCGGCGTCGTCCGCATGCCGCTGTCAGGTGCTGCGGATCAGGCGCCCCGCTCGACCCACTGAGCGCGCCAAGCAGGAGCGTTGAAGGGATCGGCGAAGTATTGAGTCTCGTGCGACACCTTGCCGTCACGGAACTCCATGATGCTCACGGTATACGCGCGTTTGCCCTCGTAGGTGATCACATACTCGGTCACCCAGAGAATGCCCACTCCCACGATCCGCCGGACCGCAAACCCCGAAGGTCGGCCAGGGTGATGGCTGCGCAGTGCCTGCAAATTGCGCCGACCCTTGATGACCTCGCCCGACTGGGGATACTCGCACACAGCATCATCGTGATAGATGTCGTGCTCGGCAACCTGATCACCGGCAGCGGAAGCCGCCCAGTGTCGATCGATAGCCAATCGAATGTCCTGCTCTTCCATCGCCGGCTCCCGTCTGAGTCCGCGTGCTTACGATGCCGCCGCTTGTCAGACGCTGAACGCTTGAGGCAGACAGCCGCCATCGCGAAGAGCTGGCGTCGACCGCAGCCCACTCGCAGCGCGTCGGTTCGACTGAATTGCCGGACCGCAGTTGCGCGGTCACTGACCTGCAGGCGGCTCCCAAAGCTCAACCTTGTTTCCATCAGGATCGAGTACCCAGCCGAATTTCCCATATTCCGAAATTT
>JBDTYM010000022.1:0-48113 GCA_040005635.1 Dokdonella sp.
ATTCGTCACCGGAAACGATGGCCACATTGGCGGCCACTTCGCTGAGCGCCACTGGGACTTTCGATGTAGTGACTTCCAGGGCCCCCAGCGTCACCGGGTCATCCGCCGCGGCGACCGTCGCAACGGGCAGCATGGCAGCGCACAAGGACAGCGCGCACGCGCGCACAGAGAATGCAGCAGCCGACGTGGACATGAACTTTCCCCTTCACAGGTGTTAACGAAATACTTACTTAGTTCAGCCTAGGTGATAGTAGTCGCGCAGATAACCGCCTCTGGACGGATATACGTATCGGCTTACCGGCCTATTCCCCGGCGTTCACGTGCCTATGTCCGTCTCGTCGTCATGCCGCCGCAAAGCCGCTTTTCGCAACCTTCGCGCCGATGCGCCGAACGGCGCTGTCATTGTTGATTTGGATCGTGTTTAGATGTCGCGATGACTCCGCTTCGTCTCCAATTGCGCGGCTTGATGTTCAAGCTGGCGCTGTTCTACATGCTGCTGTCGCTGCCAACCCTGATCCTGGTCGAGTCGACGATCCTGATTTTCGAGTTCCAGGAATTCATGGCCGGCGTCGAAAGCGGACGGCTCGCCCACGCGAGCGAGCGCGGCGCGGCCGAACTCGCCGGGTACTGGGGCGAGGGTACGGTCGAGAGCCGCAATGCGCTCAATACCTGGGTCGAGTCGTGGATGCTGCGCCTCGAGCGTCCACGCGAAGGCTTGTCGGTTGAGGACTCTTACGTGCTGCTGGAGCTCTCCGCCGACCCGCTCGCCGCCGCCGTGCTGGCGCCGGATGGCACGCCGCTGGCACAGGCGCCGACCGATGCCGGCTGGCAGCCGCAACTGCCGCGCAGCGACGAGGCCGGCTTCGCGGATGCGCTTGGCGGCACCCGCGCGGTCACGCTGTCCGGCGAGGACAGCCCGTTCAAGATCCGCCGCGTGCTGGCGCCCGTGCGCGCCGCCGACGGCCGCCTGCTCGGCCTGCTCTTCGTCGAGTTGCGCCTGCCACTGCCATGGCGCAAGTTCCTGCTCGAGCTCAGCTTCGAATGGCCGATCGTGATCGGCTACCTGATCGTGTTCGGACTCGCCTCGTCGTTTTTCCTGTCGGCCTGGGTCACGCGTCGTCTGAACCGCATCGCGCGCGCGGCGACCGCCTGGAGTCGCGGCGATTTCAGCAGCCGCATCGGCGACACCTCGCACGACGAACTCGGCCGCGTCTCCTCCCTGCTCGACCGCATGGCGCTCGATTTGAAGAGCCTGCTGCGTTCTCGCGCGCAGCTCGCCACGCTGGCCGAGCGCCAGCGCCTCGCCCGTGATCTGCACGACACGGTCAAGCAGAAGGCATTCGCCTTGAATCTGCAGCTGGCCACGGCGCGGCGCGTACTCGCCGATGCGCCGGGCGCCGAGCGCCTCGAACAGGCACAGCGTCTGACGCAGCAGATCCAGCAGGAACTCGCGCAGATTCTCGATGAGATGCGCGCGTCGGATGCCGAGTTGCCGTTCGACGAACGCGTACGCACGCGCGCCAACGACTGGGCGCACACCAGCGGCATGGCACTCGACTTCGATCTCGACGATGTACCGCCGCTGCCGGCCGCGCACGAGGAGTCGCTGCTGCGCATTCTCGACGAGGCACTGTCGAACGTATTGCGCCACAGCGGCGCACAACGCGTCGAATTGCAGCTCCGCCGCGAGGCGGACCGCGTCCGCCTCGCGATCGCCGATAATGGTCGCGGTACACCGGACGAAACCGGCCTGGGGATGGGATTGCGCAATATGCGCGAACGCGCGCAGGCGCTACCGGCCGGCCGCTTCGAGTTCGATGCGCTGCCCGGTCGCGGCAGCCGTGTCACTGTCAGTTTCCTCGTCGCAGAGGCTCCGATTTCATGAATGCACCGATCCGCATCGTTATCGCCGACGACCATGTCCTCGTCCGCCAGGGTATCCGCGCGTTTCTCGAGACGCATGCGGACCTCGCCATCGTCGGCGAGGCCGAGGACGCCGCCAGCGCCGTCGCGTTGTGCAGTGAGCATCGCCCGCAAGTCGCCCTGGTCGACCTCGTCATGCCCGGCGGCGGCATCGAAGCGACGCGCGCGATCCGCACAGTCAGCCCCGACACCCAGGTCGTGCTGCTGACCTCGTTCGAGGATGCGCAGCAAATCGTCGCCGCGGTACAGGCCGGCGCCCTGTCCTGCCTGCTCAAGGACGTCGACGCCGACGCGCTTGCCGACACCTTGCGCAAGGCCGCGCGCGGCGAGGCGGTGCTGCATCCGCGCGTCGCCGCGAAACTAATGGACACGCTGCGACGCGGCGCTGAACCTGGCAGCGCGGTGCTCGAATCGCTCAGCCAGCGCGAGCGCGAAGTGCTGACCCTGATGGCGGAAGGCTTCAGCAACCTGCAGATCGCCGAGCGCCTCGGCATCGGCGAGAAGACCGTGAAAACCCATGTCAGCAACGTGCTCGGCAAGCTCAACGTCAGTGACCGCACGCAGGCCGCCGTGTATGCGTGGAAGACCGGGTTGAAGCAGCGTCCGCAGAGCTGACGCGCCGTACGCGCGAAACGCACGCCGGTAACTCAACGCAGATTGGCTGCCTCGAAACCGTCCGCAAAGATCGCATCCGCTCCATCGCACGGACCGGTCGCGTCGTAGCGACGCACGACGGCGTCGTTGCCGACGTTCTGCACGTACGCGCTCGCGCCGAGTACGCTCCATCCGTCTGCGCTGGCCGTCGCCGCGATGTTGCTGAACATCCCGAGGTCCACACTCGAGCGGCAAGGCGCGCCGTCGGCATCGAACTCGACCATGCGCGCTCCGACGTGTCCACTGCTGTCGATGAAGTCGTAGCCGCCCACCAGCACGCGTCCGTTCGGCGCCATCGCCAGCGTGGTCGGCGTGCCGCCGATGCTGGCGATGGAATCGCGCAGTATCTGGCCGCCGGTCGCGTCGAGACGCAACAGGCGAAAGCGCTGATCGCTGACCGAAAAAGCCTCGACCAGCACATCACCCCACGTGGCCAAGGCGAGGCCGCCGACTTCCAGGCTCGCCAGGTCCCCGAGCGGGTTCGGCAATACGCGGGTCCACAGGCGAGTGCCGTCTGCGGCGAGTTTCCACACTTGCGCCAGCGGCTCACCGAACTTCGATTCCAGCGCGGCTGCGACGATGAATTCGCCGTTGGCATCGGCTCTGACGCGTACGGGGCCGAGCGGATTGCCGATCTCGCCCAGCTCGATGTCCGTGAAGACCACATTGCCCTGCGCGTCGAAGCGCACGCTGACATAGCCGCCGCCGAGAAAATTTCCCTGACCGCTGACGATCGCGCCGCCGTCCGGCAAGGCGATGATTTCGTTCGCCATCACCGCATCGCCACCCGACGCCCAACGCCAGTCCGGCAGTGCATTGCCGGCGGCGTCGGTGCGGATCACGACGTAGTCGCCGCCGTCGCTGGCCCGCACCAGCAAGTCGCCGTTCGCGCCGACCGCGAGCGGGTGCGCGTCGAAACGCTCATCGAATCGCAGCCGCCCGCCGCTCGATTCGCGCTGCCAGACCAGATCACCGCTGGCGCCATCGTAGACGCGGACGAAAACCGGCGGGCCCTGCGCGTTGCTCTCCCCGACGAGCGCGACCTGTCCAACCTGCAGGGGTTCAATAGCGGCGAGCGTCCAAACATCGTGCTCGCGGGTCCAGGCGAAGCTGCCGTCGCCGTTGAATCGCGCCAGCGTCGCATGGGCCTGGCTGTGATGCGTCACGTCGATCGCGGCGAATACGCTGCCGTCGGCGGCGACGCGCACACCGACCGGCATGACGGCGTGGATCGGTTCGTCGTACTGCCAGACGCCGAGCCACTCCGGCTCCCATTGCGCAGCGGCGGAGCGAACGCAAAGCAGCGCAGCCAGCGCCGCCAGTCTGCTGGCATGGACGGACATGACGTGATCTCCCCAGGGTTACTCCTCTTACATACGCATTTCGTCGGCCGATCCTGCCACTCGATCGCGCTGCCTGCGTACTCAGCCCAGCGACCGGCGGAACACGTGCTGGGTCTTGCTGCGCGCGTAGCCCTCGCGTTCGTAGAAGCGATGCGCGCCCTCGCGCTCGACACGACTGCGCACACGCAGGTAGCCGGCGCCGCGCGCGTGCGCCCACGCTGTCGCCGCGCGCAGCAGGCTCGCGCCTATACCGTAACCGCGCAACTGCGCGTCGACGATGAAGCCGAGGATCTCCGCGCCATCGTCTTCGGTCAGCGCCACGCACTGCGCCACGTGAAGCCAGCCGACGACGCGTCCGCTGTCGTCTTCGGCGACCAGTACTTTGTGCGACGGCGCCGACTCGATTGCGGCGAGCCGCGCGACGATCTGCTGCCGGCTCGCCGGATAGCCGAGCGCGCCACACAGTTCGGCCAGCGCTGGCGCGTCATAGGTGCGTGCACAGCTGATCGTCGTCATCGTCGCCTCCTTGGTCGATGCGAGATTAAAGCCAGGTCGCGCGCGCTGCATGGCACGGATCGGGCCATCTGCGGGCAACGACGAGAATGCGCCTGCGCCACCGCATGCAGCTGTGCGCGTCAGTGCGCGGCTGCGTCATCGAAGCCGTTCGCGAAAATCACATCCGCGGCGTCCTCGATGAACCATGCCGGATCGATGGCGGCGGCAGTCGCGGCGTGGCCGTCGTCGGACAGCGGCGGCACTGCAAACGAAACGGGATCGCTGACGAGGTCCACGCCGGCCGCAAGTGTGACTTCGGCACTGCCGCCGAATGTGACCGCCGCGTCGGTCGATGCGACGATCGCCGCATCAACCCAAGTGGGGAGGGGGTGCGAGGCGAGTGACAGGTCGGCAACCTGCGCGATCAGGCGGCGCGACTTCGTCCATCGCATCGATGGATTCCACCGCGCCTCGCATGCGGCGCGGCTAGCAGCAACCGTCCTCACCCTTCACCGAGTGCGCGCCGCTGCCGCGGCGCCCTGCGTCAGACCCTTGCTGCTGGCGACGCAGTGGTCGGCGACGACCTGCGCCACACACATCGACATGCGCTTGCCGGTCGGGATGTGCAGGAATTCGTTCGGTCCGTGCGCGTTCGAATGCGGCCCGAGCACACCGGTAATCAGGAACTGCGCGCCGGGAAATTTCTCGCCGAGCATGCCCATGAACGGAATCGAGCCGCCCTCGCCGTTGTACGCGACCGGCGCACCAAAGAAAGCCTTCGACGCGGCGTCGACCGAATGCTCCAGCCATGGCGCCAGCGCTGGCGCTTCCCACCCGCTGCCGGCCTTCTCGAGGTCGAACGTGACCTGGGCGCCGTACGGCGGATCCTTCTCGAGCAGGCGTTTGACGAATTCGCCGCCCTGTTTGGCGTCGAGCGTCGGTGGCACGCGCAAGGAAAGCTTCACCGCCGTGTAGGGACGCAGCACATTGCCGGCCGAGTCGAGTGCCGGCAGCCCGCCGACCCCGGTGATCGACAGCGCTGGCCGCCACGTACGGTTGAGCACGAGTTCGGTCAGATCGCTGTTCATCGGCTGCATGCCGGCGACCAGCGGGAACTTCGAATAGACCTCGTCGCCGAGGATCTCGGCGGTGCGCTTGGCCTGTGCGACGCGCTGCGCCGGAATCTCCACGTGAAGCTCCTGTGGCTTGATCTTGCCGCTGACCTCGTCTTCGAGTCGCGACAGCACCTGGCGCAGGATGCGAAAGCTCGAGGCGACGACACCCGACGCATCGCCGGAATGGACACCTTCTTCGAGCACTTTGACGACGAGGTTGCCGCCGGTCATGCCGCGCAGCGACGTCGTCAGCCAGAGCTGATCGTAATTGCCGCAGCCCGAGTCGAGGCAGACGATCAGCGAGGGCTTGCCAATGCGTGCGGCGAGATGATCGACATAGTAGGGCAGGTCGTAGCTGCCCGATTCCTCGCACGCCTCGATCATGACAACGCAGCGCGCATGCGCAATGCCCTGTACCTGCAACGCGAGAATCGCCGCGAGCGAGCCGAAGATCGCGTAGCCATCGTCGGCGCCGCCGCGGCCGTACAAGCGGTCGCCTTCGAGTACGGGTTTCCACGGCCCCAGTTGAGCGGCCCAGCCGGTCATCTCGGGCTGCTTGTCGAGATGGCCGTACAACAGCACGGTGTCCTCGCCCTGCTCCGGAATTTCGATGCCCCCGCTGCGCCCCGACGCGGGAATTTCAATGAAGATCAGCGGCGTGCGGCCCGGCAGGCGCACGACTTCGAGCTGCATGCCTGCGATCGGCTGCGCGCGCGCCCAGGCTTCCATCAAGGCGACCGCTTGGTCCATGTAGCCATGCTGCACCCACTGCGCATCGAACATCGGCGACTTGTTCGGAATCTTGATGTACTCGGTCAGCTGCGGAACGATCTGCGCGTCCCACAAGCCACCGACGAAGCCGCTGAGTTCTTTCGAGTCCATGGTTCTTGCGCCGTTCGTGCAGGGAGGCGGAATTCTACTCCGGGTGCAGCGCGACGATTCCGCGTAGGAAAATTCCTACGGCCGCCGTCGCATCCGTCCTACGCACGCATGCGCAGTGCGGCTCTGCCGCCTGCCCGGGACGAAACCTAGACTGCACGCCATTCGCTGCTATGCGGCCCACCTTGGCAATGATGCTGCCGTCATGATCGCGATCCGAAGAATTCTGCTGCTGCTCCTGCTCGTCTTCGCGCTGCCGCAACGGGCCTGCGCGCAGGTCGACATCAACAGTGCGGATGCGAAAGCGCTGGCCGAGGCCATGACCGGCGTCGGCCTGATCAAGGCGGAGGCGATCGTCGCCTATCGCGAGGCGCACGGTCCGTTCAAGAGCGTCGAGGAGCTCGCCAAGGTCAAAGGCATTGGTGCGAAGACGATCGAAGCGAATCGTGCCGCCGTCGTCATCGTCAACCAGCGGGACACCAGCGGCGGCGGCAACGGCAGGCGCCCGCTCGCGGCGCACTAGCCGCAGACCGCGCCAGCCATGCGACAACGCGTCGCGCCCGCCGGCGCCGCCGGCGATTCGGCGACAGCATGCTAGACTGCGCGCCCGCCGAGCGGCGGTCGCACGCATGATCCTCCCTCGCTATCACATCGGCCCGTCTCAGATCACGGGCGCAGGGCAAGGCTTGTTTCTCGACGAGCCGGTCGCGCGCGCCCGTTTGATCACGGCGCCTGACGCAATACCGCGTGTCCATACGTTTGAGGAGGTCATGGCGATGCCGCAGGCGGCAACGCTGCTGCCGGCGACTGTGCGCTGGTTCGAAGACCGCTATACGGTCACCCCGGAGTGGCCGGACGAGTGCTACATCAATCACGCGTTCGAGCCGAGCGGGCTGTGGCACCTGGGCTTCGTGTTCGCCGCCGCCGATCTCGCCGCCGGCAGCGAAATCACCGTCGACTATCGTCATCTGCTGGCACCCGGACAGGAAGAAGACTTCCGCGACTCGGTCAGCGGCGAACGCATCGTCGGCTTCACCTGGCGGGAGAGCCTGCGCACCTCGACGCAGACACTCGCCGCCCTGCTGGTCTGATTCTCTCGATGATCGAAATCCCCACGCTGGAAACCGAGCGCCTGCGCCTGACAGCGCTCGGCGACCGTCACTTCGAAGCTTACGCGTCGATGCTGGCCGACCCGAGCAGCACGCGGTTCGTCGGCGACGGCGAACCCCTGGACCGCATGAACGCCTGGCGTTCGATGGCCATGCTGCTCGGTCACTGGGCCTTGCGCGGCTACGGCATGTGGGCAGTGGAGCTGAAGGACAGCGGCGAATTCATCGGCCGCGTCGGTCTGCATCACCCGGAGGGCTGGCCCGATCTCGAGCTTGGATGGATGCTGATGCCGGATCAGCGTCATCACGGCTATGCGACCGAAGCCGGTCGTGCCGCGCTCGACTTCGCCTTCGCGACGCTCAAGGCGCCGCGAGCGATCAGCCTGATCCGCCTCGAAAACAGCGTCTCCGAACGCGTCGCGCGCCGACTCGGGGGTCGCCAGGCGACCACGATCGACTTCCTCGGCAACACCACGCTCGTCTACATTTATCATCCGCCCGAAGACGGCGCCTGAAAGCCGCTGCCGGAGCATGCCAAGCTCGCCACTGCGCGAGTCTCGAGCGGCGAGGATGCCTGCGATGAGTCAATTTCTGCTGAAAACCCTGATCTCGGCGCTGCTGCTGGCGGGCGCCTCCGAACTGGCGCGTCGCTCGACCCTGGCCGGCGCGTTCATCGTCTCGCTGCCACTGACGTCGCTGCTAGCCATTGTGTGGCTCTGGCACGACACGCACGATGCTGCACGCATCGCCGCCTTCACCACCGAAACGCTGTGGCTGGTGTTGCCATCGCTGCTGTTCTTCGTCGTGCTGCCGTTTGCGTTGCGCGGCGGCCTCGGTTTCTGGGCGAGCTTGGCGTTGGCGATCGTGGCGACCGTCATCGCCTATGCCGGCACGATTGCGTGGCGCGGGGGCCTCGCTTGAGCCTGCGCCTGATCGGCGCGAGCGAGAACCGCCGCACGCGCTGGAAGAACGATGGCGGCTGGACCACCGAGATTGCACGTGATCCATCGACTGGGGACGATTTCCGCTGGCGCGTCAGCATCGCCGAGATCGAGAGCGACGGGCCGTTCTCCACGTTTCCGGGCATCGCGCGCGATCTGCTCCTGCTCGAAGGCAATGGCATCGAGCTCGATATCGACGACGCTGCGCCGCGACGCCTGAGCCGACGCTTCGAGCGCGTGCATTTCGCCGGCGAATCTCAAGTGCGTTGCCGCCTGCTCGCCGGCGCGACGCGCGACTTCAACGTGATGGCCCGGCGCGACGCGGTACGCGCCGAGGTCGTTGCGCGGCCCCTCGTCGGGTCGATGCTGATCTTCGCCGAGGCTGGCGTCGAATGGCTGATCCATGTGCTGGGTGGGCACGTCGACGTGCGTGGCGCCGATCAGGCGATTCGCGCAGATGCCGGGGCATCGCTGCAGTTCGATTTTCGCGAACGCGAATCGCGCGATATCGGCCGCGTCGTACTCGATGGCGCCGGCGAACTGGTGCTTGCGAAGTTCGTGACGATCCGGCGCGAAATAGTCTTCGACGCAGCCGACGCGAAGCTCGATACGGATCCTGACCTCGCGTTTTCCTGAGCGCTCCGCTTCGCCATTGCGCGCGCCACGCGCGCATCGAACTACGGCGCAATCCGCAACTTGGCGAGAAACGCCGTGAAGCGACTGTCGCCGCGCAAAGTCTGCAGCAGCGGATCGCTGCTCGCGTGCGTGCAGTCCGGATCGCGCTGCACCAGGGCGCGATCGAGCCAGACAAATGCCTGATCCGATTCCTTGCGATAGGCATGGATACGCGCGATCGCAAATGCCGAGTCTTTGGCATCATCGGATTCCAGCGCGGCCAGCTCCGCATCGGCTTCGGATTTGTGGTCCAGGGCGAAATGGACGAGCGCCAGGCCCTGCGCGCGATAACGTTTGTCGGGCTCACGCTGGATCAATTCCAGCGCGGCGACCGCATCGCCAGCAGCCAGTTTCACTTCGCTCAACACAGCCTGCGTCGGCAGTCCTTCAGTGCCGATGTCCAACGCCTTGCGCAAATCCGCTTCCGCTTCGCCGAGGCGGCCGAGCGCATAGTGCATTTCGCCAAGCCATTGGTGGTAGCGCGCATCGAGCGGGTCGCGCTCGACCGCCTGCAGCATCAGCTCGCGCGCATCGTCGAGGTGACCGATCGACCACCTTGCGTCGCTGAGGAGCGAGAGCACTTCTGCGCTCGCCGGCTCGAGTGCCAGCACATTGCGGTACTCGCGCTCCGCATTCGTCCAGTCCCATTCCAGATAGGCATGGATTATTCCCAACGCCAGATGCGCATCGGCCAGCTGTGGATCCAGCCTCAAGGCCTGCCGCGCGGCCTCGCGCGCTGCAGCGTCGATCGTAACGGCAGCGACCAGTCGATTGGACGACTGATAGGCGAGCGCTCGCGCCAACTCCGCCCACGCCGGCGCATAGGCGGGATCCAGCGCAATCGCCTGACGAAGTTCATCGACGATGGCCTGCGCCTGTGTTTTCGTGCGATCACCGCGACGCAGCGTCCGCGCCTGGAAGTACAAGGCATACGCGGCGCTGGCCGGGGCCGCAGGGACGGGTCGCGCTGCCTCCTCGAGCGAAGCGATCAGCGCTTTCTTCACTTCGCTCGCAATGTCGTCCTGCACCATCAGGACGTCGTCGAGCGAGCGGTCGTACGTATCGGACCAGACGTGGTAGCCATTGTCGGCACGGATCAACTGCGCGGTGACGCGCAGCATGTGGCCCGACTTGCGCACGCTTCCCTCCAGCAGGTAGGCAACGCCGAGCGCTTGCGCGATGTCCGCGATCGTCGCCTGCTTGCCCTTGAAGTAGAACGAGGATGTGCGCGCGGGCACGTGCAGGCCCGGCGTCTTGCTCAAGCGGTCGATCAATTCCTCGGTCATGCCGTCGGCAAAGTACTCTTCGTCCATCTCCTCGGTCAGATCGAGAAACGGCAGTACGCCGATCGATGGCTGCGTTTGTTGCGCGGTGGCGAGCGCGGCGTGCGGCAGGTCAGGCGCATGACGGCTCCACAACAGAAAAACCGCCACTGAAACAGCGAGCGCAGCGCTTGCGACGGCCACCGCGAAAAGCCGCCGACGGTGCCGGTCGGGAACCCTGGGCGGTTCGGCGCTCGGCAGCAGTGACGCAGGGTTCGGCGCCTCGGCGCTGTCGACCCATGGGCCGACGGCGGCGACCATCCGATAGCCAAGGCGCGGCACTGTCGCTATATACGCAGGCTGCCTGGCGTCGTCCTGCAACTGACGGCGCAGCGAAGCGATCGCCTGATAGACCGAATCGGGCGTGACGATCACGCCGGACCAGACATGGTTCAGCAGTTCATCGATGCTGACCACTTCGCCTGGGCGCGCCGCCAAGTGGACGAGCAGGCGCATCGTCCGCGCATCGACGCGAACGGTCTCGCCTGCCCGTGACATCTGACTCAAGGCCGGATTGACGCACCAGGCTCCGATGCGCAGCAGGGTTTCCGGTGATTCGTTCACGGGGAGTCGGACAAGGAAGCAAGGTCGCGAATGGGGCGGCAGGCGCGGATTGTAGCGGCGTGTGAAGGCCGCATTGTCGGCTGGTCAGCCGCGATGTCGTGGGAAGCCGCGCGCCAGGTCGATCCCGAGGTGTCTTCAGACCTATTCAGAGTCTTTCAGGGCCATTTCAGGACTTCCATCGTCCGGTCCGGGCAGAGTCGGCGCCGTGTATTCGCGCGTTCCTTTCAGCCGGTCGCGCGCCGGCGCCCACCCCAGGAGTCCGTTCCATGATTCGTCGTCTCGCGCTCGCCGCCGCGTTCGTCCTCGCCTCCGCTCCGCTCGCTGCCGCCACCTACACGCTCGAACCGAACTATACGCAAGGCGTCTTTCGCTGGGACCACCTCGGCTTCTCGCACCCCGCCGCACAGTTCGGCCAGGGCGAAGGTACTTTGGAATTCGATCAGGCCGATCCGACGCGCTCGTCCGTGAAGGTGACGATCCCGCTCGCCAGCATGAGCACCGGAGTGGCGGATCTCGACGAGGATTTCAGATCGCCGGATTTCTTCGATATCGCGCGGTTTCCGAGCGCGACGTTCACCAGCCGCAAAGTCGAACGCGGCGCGGCACCCGGCCAGCTCAAGGTCAGCGGCGAGCTCAGCCTGCACGGCGTGAACAAACCGATCGTGCTCGACGTCGCCCTCATCAAGGTGGGCAAGAACGCACGCACCGATTTGCCGACGGTCGGCTTTGAAGCGACGGCGACGCTCAAGCGTTCCGACTTCGGGCTCGGCAAATACATCCCGCAGGTCGGCGACGAGATTCGCATGCAGATCATCAGCCAGGCGGTCGAGGCTACCGCGTACGCCGCGTATCTGAAGGCCGAGGCGGCGAAGGAAGCGGCAACGGCTGCATCGAAGAAATAGCCGTATTGCAGTGACACACCGGCGACCGCTTCAGGTGAACTTGCACAGCGCGCTCAGTTGCCGCTGGCTGTTGGCGATCGCCGTTCGACCGATACGATGGGTTCGCGCGGCAATGCCGATTCGCCGAGCTCGCGTGCGACCTCGCGCAGCGGCGCCAATGGCGACTGCGCAAGGTCTGCGGCCAGTCGGGTGAGGAATTCCGGCGTCGCCGTCCGCGCTGCTCGTCGCAGCCAGAGCACGGCTGCAGCGACTTCGCCGCGTTGCACGAGGATCGAGGCATAGCTGGTCTGGCCGCGAAAGTCGCCACCGATCGCTGCCCTGCGATACCACTCCGCCGCCGCGGCCGCATCGCGTTCGACCTCCCAGCCTTCGTCGTAATAGCGTCCGATCAGGTTCATTGATTTCGCATGGCCTTGATCGGCAGCGCGCCGATACAGCGCCAACGCCTGCGCTCGGTCGGGTTTCACGCCATGGCCGCGCCGCAGCAGGTTCGCATAGTTGTACTGGCCCCAGTCGAGGTCGGCTTGCACGGCCTTGCGGTACCAGGCGGCGGCGAGTTCGAGATTGATCGGCGTGCCACGACCGAGTTCGTGGCAGCGCCCGACCATGTTCATCGCCAGCGCATGACCGCTGTTGCCGGCCAGCGTGAACCAGTACAAGGCCTCCCTCGCATCGACTGCAATGCCTCGGCCTTCGGCGAGCATCTGTGCGTACAGGGCCTGCGCCGCGATGTCGCCAGCCCGCGCAGCGATACCTACTTCGTCGACCGCAGCGGCGGCATCGATGTCGGCATCGGCAACGCGCTCCAGCGGCGATGCCGCCAGGACACGCCGATCAGACATCCGACCACTCGCGCAGCAGGTTGTGATAGACGCCGGTGAGTTGCACCAGTTCGGCCGCGTCCGGCAGCTTCTGCGTCAGTTGCTGGATGGCGACATCGAGATCGAACAGCAGACGCCGTTGCGCATCCGAGCGCACCAGGCTCTGGATCCAGAAGAACGCCGCCACGCGCGCACCGCGTGTGACCGGCAGAACCTGATGCACGCTGCGCCCCGGATACAGCACCAGATCGCCTGCCGGCAGCTTGACGTTATGCGTGCCGAAGCTGTCCTCGATGACGAGTTCGCCGCCGTCGTATTCATCCGGTTCACTCAAGAACAAGGTCGCCGAAAGATCGGTGCGCAAAGGCTGTGCCTGCGCGCCCGAGCGGTCGTAGCGGATCGCGTTGTCGACATGCATGCCAAACGCCTGGCCGCTTTCGTAGCGGTTGAACAGCGGTGGGAAGATGCGCCGCGGCAGCGCGCCGGCAAAGAACGTCGCATGACGGCCCAGCGCCGCCAGCACGAGTGCGCCGAGTTCGCGCGCGAGCGGATCGTCCTCGGCGAGTTGCCGATTGTGCTTGGCCCTGGCCGACTGGTGGCCCGCGGTGACGCGTCCGTCGCTCCAGGCAGCCGATTGCAGAGCGCTCCTGCAATGCAGCAACGTTTGCGCGTCGAGCACGTTGGCGACATGCAGCAGCATCAATGCAATGCCGAGCAGGAAACACTGCGGCCGCACGTCGGCGGCCGCAGAGTGAGCGAGACAGGGCGGGCTTCGATCGCCATCGACTCAGAACGCGTAGGTTGCCGTCAATGTGGCCGAACGCGCGTCGCCCGGCGTGCCCCAGGCGACGTCGCCGCTGGTGCGCACGCGCGTGAGGAACTTTTCGTTGAACACATTGTTGACGTTGAGTTGCAGGCTTAAGTTGTGATTGAACTTGTAGGCGACCATCGCGCGCTGCAGCCAATAGCTGTCGACGGTGTTGAGTGGACCGTTCGGATTGGTCGCCGAGTGCTGGCTGACCACATAGCTGCCGACATAGGTCGCGCCGTAGCCGACCTGCCAGGCATGCGAAAGGTCATAGGTCGTCCACAGACTCAGCGAGTTCTCCGGCGTGCTCAGCAGCGGATCGCCCTTGCTGTAATCCTGCCCGTTCGCGGCGACGAAGTTCGAGGCGCCCTGCAACACCTTGCTCTTCAGATGCGAGTAGTTCGCGAACACGGACCAGTGCTCGGCGAGCTGGCCGCTGGCACCGAGCAGCACGCCGTCGACGCGCGCGCGGCCGTCCAGCGTCTGCTGGCCGGACGGATTGTCCGGGTTGCCGGGATCGGCGACTTTGTAGTTCTGGCGATCGTTGCGGAACACCGAACCGGTCAGCGACAGGCGGCCATCGAACACGTCCCACTTCGCGCCGAATTCGTAGTTGACTGCGGACTCGGGGCTGACGTCGCAGTTCGCCGTGCCGGTCGTGCTGGTCGCGGTGCACGAGCCATTCACCGACGCCGCCGACGGCGTCTTCGCATTGCTGTAGGCGGCATACATGCTCGCGTTGTCGACCGGTTTGTACACCAGGCCGGCGCGATACGAGAACAGGTTGTCGGCGTTCTTCGACGGAGCGTTGGCACCGCTGATCACGCCGATATTGCTGTTGTCCGGGTTCGGATTGGCGACGGTCGGCGCGATGAAAGTCTTCACGATGTAGGTCGTCGAGTCGGCATCGCTACGTTCCCAGCGCGCGCCGACATTCAGCGACCAGTGGTCATCGAACTTCACGTTGTCGAAGGCGTAGACGGCGGCATCGTCGAGCTTGCCGTCGATCTTCGAGGTCAGCGTACGATGACTCGGCCCGCTATAGAACGAATCCGGATCGCCGATCGGCGTGAACGGGAAGTAGCCCGGTGCCGCGAACGGATTGGTGCCGTCGGCATTGCGGAACTGACTGCCGCCGACCAGCGCATAGCTCTCGTGCGAGAACGACACGCCGCCGACCAGCGTGTGCGCGAGCGCGCCCGTATTGAAGTTCGAGGTGAGGTCGGTCTGGTTGTAGAGCAGCTTGTTCGTCGTGCCGCGGATGTTGCCACGCGGTCCGCTCGGCATGTACATGCCAGGCGGCACGATGATCTGCAACGGCGTGCCCGGATTCAGAGTGCACGAAGCGCCGGTCGGCTGCAGATTGTTCGGCCCGCAGAACGTCCCCTGTGGCGGATCTACGCGGGTGAACTGGGTCACCTTCTGTGCGCGCGTCAGGTTGCGCACAGAGAAATCCTCGTTGAAGTGATGTTCCAGCACGTTGCTGAGCGCGTCCGCGCGGATCTGCTGCGTGTCGTAGTTGCGGTAGCCGTAGTACGCGTGGCGGTCGACGCCGGGCAGAATGTCGCCTTTGTACGTGGGCACGCCGTACTGCGGAACGTTGTCGTCGTGCTGGTGGAAGTAGCTGATCGTGTCGGTGGTGTCAGTGCCGAGGCCGAACGCGATTGATGGGGCGATGCCCCAGCGCTTGAACTGCTCGACATCACGGCCCGGCGCGTCGTTCTCGTGCGCCATCAGGTTGACGCGAAATGCCGTGGTGTCGTTGATCTGCTGGTTCGTGTCGAGCGTCGTGCGCGCATAGCCGTCGCTGCCGGCGCCGGCGCCGATCACCGTGCGGCTGCCGAGATAAGGCACCTTGCTGACGAGGTTGATCGAACCGCCGACGGAACCGGAGCCGGAATACACCGAGTTGGCGCCGTTGACGAGCTCGACACGTTCCAGATCGAATGGATCCGAGCGCGTGTACTGCGCGCTGTCGCGCACGCCGTCGACGGTGATGTCATTGCTGCCGGTGAAGCCGCGCAGGTTGATGCTGTCGCCATAGCCGCCACCGCCTTCGCCGGCGCCGAACGTGATGCCGGGCAATGTGCTGAGGATGTCGCGCAGGTTCAGCAGGTTCTGCTCGGCGATGACTTTCTGCGGCATGATCGTGATCGATTGCGGCGTGTCGAGCAGCGGTGCCGTAAGCTTCGACGAAGAGCCCTGCTTGATCGAACTGCCTTCGACAGTGACGCTCTGCAACTCGTTCGCCTTGCTCGCGTCGACGGCGTCGGATGCCGCTGTGCCGTCGCCCGCCGCATTCGTCTCCGCCAGTGCGGGAACGCTCGATACGATTGCTGTGCCTAGTGCAGTGGCTAGCAGACGCTTGGGCGTTGCCTGGCTGGTGGTGATGAACGGTGTGGATGACATGGAACGTTCCCTTTGTGAAAAATTTCTTGTTGTGCGCTCAGCCCGCACGCGCGTCGGAGCCGCGCAGCACGCCGAGCGCCGCGTCGGCGCTCGGCGCGCAGGCGAAATTCCGGCGTGCCGCCTCGTTTCGCCGGCGCAGTAGCCAGATCCAGATGCCCGTGACGGCGAACAGCGGCAACAGCAGCGCCGCAATTGCCATGACGATGCGTCCCGGCCATCCAATCAGGCTGCCGGTATGCAGCGGATAGATCGACGACACGAAACGGCGACCGCGCGGCTGTTCCGCATACAGCTCGCGCTCGACGGCCACACCGCTTTGCGCATCGAACTTCTGCGTGCTGAACGCGCGGTTGTGCGGACTCGCCGCAGTCAGATAGCGGATCTCGATCGGCGTGCCCGCCTTGCTCGTCAGGCTGATCGTCGCCTGGCTCGCATCCGGGACGGCCAGACGCAAAGACGTCCATGCACGATCGAGCGACAGCAGCGGTGCATCGGCATCGCCACTCGACGGCTGGCGCCGCTGCGGTGTCGTCACGCCGGCCAGCCCGTTGACCGCATTGCGGTAGAAATCGTACGACCACCACAGCCCGGTCAACGCGGACGCCAGGTAGAAGATCAGCAGGCAGGTGCCGGAGACGGCGTGCAGCTGCCACCAGAATGGGCGACCTTTGAGCCTGAAGTCGATGCGGAACCATGCTGAGGCCGAACGCGCACGTCGCGGCCAGCGCAGATACAACCCGCTCAGGGTCAGCAGGATCAGCATCACCGTGCTGGCGCCGACAATCTGCTTGCCGAGCGGTCCCGCGGCCAAGTTGCGATGGATTTGTTCGACCGTCTGGAAGAAGGCATCGCCGCGCGACGCACCGAGAACCTGCCCCGTGTAAGGGTCGATCAAGACGTCGCTGCCGCGATCCTTGCCGCGTGCCATGCGCACCGCGACGGCGGTGTCGTCGCCGTTCCAGGCGAGGCTGCGCGCCTGCAGGTCGGGCTGCGCCGCGCGCGCGGCGGCGACCCAGCGATCGGGCGACAGCGCCGTGCGTCCGGCCGCCTCGATGTGCAATTGCGGATTGAGCAGATGCAGCAACGGCTCTTCGAAGCCGAGCAATCCACCGGTGAACCCAGTGACGGCAAGGACGACTCCGGCCGTCAGGCCGCAAATCCAATGCAGGCGGAACAGGACGCGCTTGAACGGGACGCGTTTGAAGGACATTGCGGGCTCTCCGAGAGCCGCGCATTCGATCACAAATGCGAATCAGTCGCAATCTTATTTACAAGAATGTGCTGCCCTCTGCACCGGTGTCTTCGCGCCATCAACCTGCCGACGGATGGCGGTCCGACCTAGTGCCCGTTTCGCTCCATCTGCGTGCGTCGTCCGCGCAGCGCATGCCACACGAACGGAAGCGGAATCGCCAAGCCGACGGCCCAATGGACCAGCGCGATCAGCACACGCGCGTGCTCGTCGCCAACGTAGTAAAGCAGGAACCCGCTCAAGGCCAGCCACGCCATGATCACGGCGAGAACAATGCCGCTCGCGCGACGGCGCGACTTCCAGGCCGGCAGCAGATGCGTTGGCCAGAGTATGCCGAGCAGCCACAAGGCGAAGAATGCGGCGGCGCCATGCAGGCACAGCCACCAGGCTTCCAGTGGATGCGGCAGTTCGCCGAACTCAGTCGGCGGACGCAGAAAGTAGCGAAAGAACAGCCAGCCTGCGCCGCTCGCCCAGAGCAGGCCGAACGCAACATAGGTGAGCCGCTCGCGCGGCGCCGACAAGCGGCCCTTGGCCGAGGCCGCCTGCACGGGCGGATGAAAGCGACGATGTTTCATGAGTCGCCCAGCATGCACCAGCCCTTCGCGTCGTCATAGAGACACGCGACTGCGTCGTACTTTCGTAAAAGTCGGGTGCCCGCGCGCTTGTCGACGAGCACGACCTTGGTCAGGGCGTCCGCAATCAGGCAGCTCGGCGCGACCACGCTGACGCTGCGGCGCGCGGCGACGCCTTGGCGCTTACGCCCATCCAGATGCACGCCGTGCCAACGTCCATCGACTCGACGTGCCGCGACGCGGCCAACGCTGCTCGCCATCGCAGCGTCGCCGAGTTCGACAATGGGTTCGCCGGTTCGCCCCCCTGCCAGACGCAGCTGCACGTTTTCCGAATGAGGCCCGAAGCGACGCAAGTCGCCGCCGGCATTGACGCTGGCCGCGCGCGCGCCTGCCGCATGCAGCATCGACAGCGCGCGATCGACGGCATACCCCTTGGCGATCCCGCCGAGGTCGACCCATAGCGGACGCAAAAAGCGCACGCGCGATGGCGGGGTCAGCTCGATGTCGCGCCAGTCGGCCGCGGGATCCGGCACACACGCGGACGCCGGCGCGGGCAAAAGATCCCATTCGACCAGGCGCGCGGCTACGCTGGGATCGAAACGCCCGGCCGACGACTCGGCGATCGCCAGTGCCGTCTGCAGGACTTCGAATGTACGCGCGTCGACGTGCACCGCATGCCGCGCCGCCTCGCGGTGGAGATGCGACAGATCGCTGCCGCTTTCGTGGAAGCTCATCAGCCGGTGTACGTCGGCCACCTCTGCGAAGGCTGCATCGATCGACGCGAGCGCCGCCCGTTCCGACAGGCCATCGACGCGTATCTCGACGATCGTGCCGAGCAACGGTCGCGCGCGGCGCAATTCGCCCATGACCCTTCAGCCGGCGCGCAGAACGCGTTCGTGCAGCTGCAACAGGCGATGCACGCCTTCGGTGATATGCCGCGACGACAAGGTCGCGCCAGAGATGTTCTTGATGTCGTTGTCGATGCGCACCGGTTCCTGCGCCGTCTTGCCGACGAACTGCTTGCGCCACGCCGGCAGGCGCACTTCGCCACCGTGCGTCTCGCGGTAGTCGAGGATTTCCAGCGACTTCACCGTGCCGGCGGAATCGAGCGCGAGCGCATAGGTGATCAGCTCTGCCTTGCCGATCACGCGATCGATGATCAACCAGCCGAGACGCTGATCGCCCGCGCGCGCCTCGAACATCTGTGGCGACCAACCGGGCGCGCCCAAATCGCTGGCCACGGCTGCATCCAGCGGCGGCATCGCGCGAAACTCGCCGGCATCGGCAAAGGCGGCCTTCTGCGCCTCGCCGACGCTCATGTATTGCGTCGCGTAGGCGGCATGGAATGCCGGCAGCGCGAGCAAACCCAACGGCAGCAACCATCGTGCGCGCGCAAGCTCAGCCATGATCAGAACTGGTAGCCGAGCCCGAGATCGAAGCGGTTGCCGTAACCGAGGCTGATGTCGTCATATTTGAAATCCTGATAGTCGATCTTGAAGACCACGTTCGGATTCAGATAGTAATTCGCGCCGACGGTCCACACACGCTCGGTCGGCAAGGCGGGTGTGCCGAGTCCGAACGGCTGCGCAGCGTACGAAGCGCCCGTGTTGAACATCTCGTAACGCGCAAATGGCACCAGGCTCGACTCGGCCCAGGTCAGCGCGCGCCACGCGCCCTGCACATAGCCGCCCCAGAACGATTTCGGCACCGGCGTCGGCTGGCCGATGAAGCTGAGATTGAGGGCACGCGTGTCGCTGATGGTTCCGCGCGAATACAGCGCCGAGAAATCGAACGGCCCCGGTTGCCAGCGCACGTGCGCCTCGCCGAGCAGGAGGCGCGCGTCGTCCGCGGGGAAGAACGCCGTGTTCGGATCGCCGGTGGTCTGCTTGCTGGTGTCCTGACCGATCTTGCCGGAGAAGACGCCGCCGCCGACCTGCAGGCCCGGGATACCTTGCCAGTTGACCGCGCCGAACACCGACGGATCGTGCGCCTTGGCGAGCTGGAGTTCCTGGTGGATGCTGCCGAGCGGTGTCGCGCGCCCTTCGTCCGAGGTCGGATCCCACTTGCCGAGGTCCGGCCCCGTGGTGATGCCGACGTTCCAGCTGAGGCCGAAGTCCGTGGTGCCATAGCCGGCGACGCCGCCTTCGCGCCAGGTCGTCGGAATGATCGCCTGCTCGACGAAATTGCGTTCGACACCGTAGTACTGAGTCGGCTCGTGATGCTCGTTGAGCAGACCGAGCGGTATCAACATCAGGCCTGCGCGCAGACCGTAGTTTTGGGACAGCGAATGTTCGACGTACAACTGCTCGACTTCGGATTCGCCGCTGTCCTCGCTGGAGGTCACCGCGTGTTCCCACTCGAGCTCGCCGTACACGCGCGTGTTCTCGTCGAACACATGGTTGAAGCCGATCACCGCGCGGGTAAGGTCGGCGACTGCATCCGCTGCGTGCGCGGTCGGACGGTTGTAGTCGAGCTGTCCGTAGCCCCAGAGCGTAGTGCTCTCGGTCAGCGGAATGCCGCGATTGGGCATGCCGGGACCCGCATCGGCCACGGTCGTAACCGCTGCCGGCGCTGCAACGCTGCCGGGTGCCGTGCCAGTCGCAGGCGCGCTGGCCGCAGGCGCAGCCGCTATGGCGGGCGTGTGACGCTCGGCATGCATCTGCGCGACTTCGCTCTTCAGCGCAGCCAATTCCGCGCGCAAGGCTTCGACCTCGGACTTGAGCTGCGCGTCGTCGGCATGCGCCATCGAAGTCGTCGCGCAGCAAGCTGCGAAGACCGCGAGTGCAATCGGCTTGTGTCGCATGGTGAAGTCTCCGGAGAATGATTCAGTCGGCGGGCGGCGGCGGCATGTCGCGTGCGGGATCGGCCGTGTCGGTGACCGGGTCGTAGCCGTCCTCGAGCGTGCCGAGGAAGGCGATCACGTCGTCGATCTCCGTGTCGCTCAGCGCAGGCGCATCACCCGGCTGCCGGTTGTACGGCGCTTCGGCGGTATTGACGTTGCGATCGAGCGGGAAAGGAATGTCGTCGAACTTCTGCGGCACCCCGTCGGCATCGAGCGGATACCACTTGTCCGCGTTGGTATCGCGCTGCACGTAGAACTGGATCGCTTTGCGCAGGGTATGGAAGTAGCCGTTGTGGAAGATCGCTTGGCGCGTCACCACGTTGCGCAGCGTGGGCACCTTGAACTGGCCGCAGAACTGGTTCTGTGCCGCCAAATCGGCGCGGTACGGGCCGCACAGGCCCATGTCGAAGTAGGTCAGGTCTGCATTTGCCGGAATCTCGGGATTGCGCGGCACGCCGAGGTTGTCGTAGGTGTAATCGGTGAACACCGGCGGCGTGCCGTCGCTTTGCCGAGTGCTCGGGTGGCAATCGGCGCAGTTGCCCTTGTCCGGTCGGTTGAACAGCACGTAGCCACGCAGCTCCTGCTCCGACAGCATGATCTGGCCGCGCAGGAACAGGTCGTACTTGGAGGAAAACGGATGGAACTCCGACGCCGACAGCTCGTACGCCGATAGCGAGTACAACGCGGCCAGGAAAGCGGTGTCCGGTTTGGAAAAAATATCGCTACCGAACAGCACGCGGAAATCTTCGGCGTATTCGGACAGGCCGAGCTTGTCGACGACGGTAGCCACATCGACGTTGGCCATTTCGTGCGCGGCAAGCAGCGGCGTGCGCGCCTGGTCGACCAGGGTCGCGGCGCTGCCGTCGCGGGTGAGGCCGCCGGTGGGTGTGCCGTCGGCCTGGAAGAAGAACGGCAGGCTGAAGTTGACGTAGCGCAGCGACGGCACCGCGCGAAAACCCGGCACGTCGAGGTTCTCGCCGCCGAGTTGCACCGACAGCGCGTTCGCGGGTGCGTGCGCGAAGGCTGGGTCATGGCAGGTCGAACACGCCATTCGGCCCGAGGCCGACAGCGATGTATCGAAGAAGATTTCGCGTCCAAGCGATGCCGGGGTCGGCAGATCCGATATTCCCGCCAGTGCAATCGATGCGGCGCACGCCAGCCATCCGGCAACGACGACGCGTGCGGCCCGGCGTGGTGCCGCTTGCCGTGAAAATTTCATCGAACCCGCCTGATCAAGAGTTAAAATCTTGTTGAGAACGATTCTCAGTCGTTCCTGCATTGTTGTCAACGCTTGCATTGCACCGCGGGCAGGCTCTGGCGCGTGGGCCGAGCGCCTAGAATGCATCGATGCGCGTATTGATCATCGAAGACGAAGCCGCCATCGCTGACGCGATCGGCGCCACCCTGAGCGCGGCCGGCCATGCGGTCGACCGGCTCGCCAGCGGTCGTCAGGCTGACACGGCGCTGCGCGACCATCCCTACGATCTGATCGTGCTCGACCTCGGCCTGCCCGATGTCGATGGCATCGAGCTGCTGCGCCGGTTGCGCGCGCGCGCCGACGCCGTGCCGGTGCTGGTCGCGACTGCGCGCGAAGCGCTGGAGGAGCGTGTACGCGCGCTCGATCTCGGCGCCGACGACTACCTGGTGAAGCCGTTCGCGCTGCGCGAGTTCGAGGCACGCGTGCGCGCCCTGCTGCGGCGGCGCACGACCCAGGGCGTGCCCGAATTGCATCTCGGCCGCTTGCGTCTGGACCTGCCGCGGCGGCGTGCGCACATCGCGGACGTGCCACTGGAACTGACGCCGCGCGAGTTCGGCCTGCTCGAGGCGCTCGCCGCGCGGCTCGATCGCGTGATGAGCCGCGAACAGCTGATCGATGCGCTGTGCAGCTGGGACACCACGCTGACCGACAACGGACTCGACATCGCGGTGTATCGCCTGCGTCGCAAGCTCGACAGCAGCGGCGTGCGCATTCGCACGGTCCGCGGCCTCGGCTATCTGCTGGAAGCAGCCGATGGCTGAAGCCGCCGATCCGACTTCGACCCAGCGTTCGTCTCGAAGCCGGCCACCGAGCCTGCGGCGCAGCCTGCTGACGATACTCGCGGTGCCGATGGCGCTGGCCTGGCTCGGCAGCGGCGTCCTGATCTACGTGCTCGCCCTGCACTACGCCAACATCAATTACGACCGTTCCCTGCTCGAGGGAGCGCACGCGCTGGAGCGCCTGATCCATAGCGATTCCGGTCATCAGGAGCTCAGCCCGCAGGCGCGCATCCTGATGGAATACGACACCAACGATCCGAGCTACTACAGCGTGCGCAGTCTGCGCCATGGCGTACTCGCGTCGAACCTCGAACTGCCGGCGCCGCCGAAACCGCCGCAGGTCGGGCAACCCGCCCAGCTCGATTCGATCAGCCAGGGCGGCCGCGCACTGCGCATGGCCTCGCTCGCGATTGCACTCGATGAGCCGGACGACGAGATCGTGGTGTCGGTCGCCGAAACGCTGCGCGAACGCCACGAACTCGCGCGCGAAATCCTCGTCGGCACCTCGCCGATCGTATTGCTGCTGATCGTCGTCGTGATGGTGCTGGTCTGGTTCGGCGTCAGTCGCGGCTTGCGCCTGCTCGACCCGCTCACCGAACAGATCGCGCAGCGTCGCGCACGCGACCTCTCCGCACTCGATCAGAGCGCCGTGCCGGTGGAAATTCGCCCGCTGACGCAGACGATCGATGCCCTGTTCGTGCGTCTGCGCGAACTGCTCGACCTGCAGGAACGCTTCATTGCCGATGCCGCGCACCAGCTGCGCACGCCGCTGGCCGGCCTGCGCCTGCAGGCCGAACGCGCACTCGCCGATCCGCGGCCGGACAGCGTGCGCGATGCGCTGATCCACGTCGAACGCCTGTCCGCCGGTGCCGGCCGCGCGGCCGGCCAGCTGCTCGCACTGGCGCGCGCACAGACCTCGAACGAGGACGACGCATCACGCTGTACGGTCGATCTCGCCCGCCTCGCCCGCGACTATGTCGGCGAGCGCGTGCCGGACGCATTGCGCGCGCGCATCGATCTCGGCTACGAAGGACCGGTGGCCGGCGCCGAGGTGGCCGGCGATCCGGTGATGCTGCGCGAGGCGCTGGTCAATCTGGTCGACAACGCGCTGAACTACGCCGGCGAAAACGGCACCGTGACCGTGGCCGTCACGCGCGAAGTACGCACGATTGCGCTCGCGGTCGAGGATGCCGGCCCGGGCGTCGATGTCGAATGGTGGCCACGCCTGGGCGAACGCTTCTTCCGCCCACCCGGCAGCCGGCGCGAAGGCTCCGGACTCGGGCTCGCGATCGTGCGCCGCATCGCCGAGCGACACGGCGCCGCGGTCGTGTTCGATCGCGGCCGTGACGGGCGCGGCCTGTGCGTCACGCTGCGCTTCAGCGCCATGCCGCCGGCAGAAGGTCAATCCCAGCGGTCGTCGCGCGTGTAGACCACGCCCTGCTCCAGCTTGACCGGAAACTTCGCGGTCGGTTCATAGGCGGGCGGACACAGCGCCGCGCCGGTCGTGATGTCGAAACGCGCACCGTGTCGCGGGCATTCGATCTCGCGTCCCTCGATGATGCCGCCGGTGAGTTCGCCGCCGTCGTGCGTGCAGACGTCTTCGATCGCGTACAGCACACCGTCGATATTGAACACGGCGATCGACGTATCGCCGTCATAGACGTTGCGGTATTCGCCGGGCAACAACTCGGCGGTCGTGCAGACTTTGATCCATCCGCTCATCGGACTCTTCCTCGCAGGAGCGCGCTCGCGCGCGAACGCAGCTCGATTGCGCGCTGGCGCGTGCCTACGGCAACGGCTTGACCAGCACTTCGAAACGCAAATCGTCGCGCTTTGGAATCCCGAAGCGCTCGTCGCCGTATGGAAAGGGTTTGAAGACACCGCTGCGCCGGTAGCCGCGACGTTCGTACCAGGCGACGAGTTCGTCGCGGATCGAGATCACGGTCATCTGCATTTCGCGGCATTGCCACTCTTCGCGCGCGATGCGCTCGGCCTCGGTCAACACCGCGCGGCCGACACCGCCGCCCTGCAGATCCGGCCGCACCGAGAACATGCCGAAATAGCCGACGTCCGCCTGCTTCTCGACATGCGCGCAGGCGAGCAGCGCTCCGGCCGACTCGGCCAGCAGGACCCTGCAATGCGGCCTTGCGAGCAGCTCGGTCACCGTGACCGGATCGGTGCGCTGGCCGTCGAGCATGTCGGCCTCGGTGGTCCAGCCCTGCTTGCTGACATCACCGCGGTAGGCCGACTCGACCAGCGCGACGATCGCGCCGACGTCATTGGCCGTCGCGGCACGGAAACTCAATTCGGACCGCTCTACTAGCGCATTCATGGATCGTCCTTCTCGGTGGTTGCCCGGCTATCGCCAGCCAATGCCGCACGCAGCGTCGCCCATGCCAGCTGCGCGCATTTGCGTCGACTGGGATGACGATTCAGTTCGGCCATCGCATTGAGGTCGCCGAGGCTCGCGTCTTCGCCGGCGCCGCTGATCACGCGCTCGAAGCGCAGCGCCGCCAGCGCGACCTCGGCCTCATCCATGCCGCGGACGAGTTCGCTGAGCATCGACGCAGTCGCGGTCGTGATCGCACAGGCTTCGCCGGAAAAACGGATCGCGGCAATGCGCCGTTCAGCCGCGCAATCGACTTCCACGCGCAAGAAATCGCCGCACAGTGCATTGACGCCGTCCGCGGCATGCGTGCAGCCATCCAGGCTGCCGCGATTGCGCGGCTTGCGATAGTGATCGAGGACGACCTGCTGGTACAGCACGGCGGCGGACATGGGCGGGATTCTAAGCGAGTCGCGCCGCCTGTTGATCAGGCCAGCAGCTGGCGCACCTTGCTGATCGCAGCGACGCTGCGGTCGATCTCGTCGCGCGTGTTGTACAACGCCAACGAGATGCGCGCGGTCGCCGGCACGCCGTAGAAGCGCATCAGCGGATGCGCGCAGTGATGGCCGGAGCGTACGGCAACGCCCTCGTGATCGAGCAGGGTCGCCAGATCGTGCGCGTGCGTGCCTTCGATCAGGAACGAGATCACTGCGGTCTTCTCGCGTGCCTCGCCGAAGATGCGCAGACCCGGGATCGTCTTCAGCGCCGCCGTCGCGTAGTCGCGCAGCTCGGCCTCGTAGGCCGCGATGCGTGCGCGCCCGACCGACTCGACATAGTCGAGCGCGGCGCCGAGGCCGACGAAGCCGGCGATGTTCGGCGTACCGGCCTCGAAGCGATGCGGCGGGTCGGCGAATGTGGTGCCCTCGAAGCGCACCTCGCGGATCATCTCGCCGCCGCCGAAGAACGGCGCCATCTCGGCCAGCAGTTCCTTGCGCGTCCACAGTGCACCGGTACCGGTCGGGCCATACAGCTTGTGGCCGGTGATCGTGTAGAAGTCGCAGCCGAGCGCACGCATGTCCAGCGGCAGGTGCGGCGCCGCCTGCGAACCGTCGACCAGCAGCGGAATGCCGCGCTTGCGCGTCGCCCGTGCAAGTTCCGCGATCGGATTGATCGTGCCGAGCACATTGGAGACATGCGTCACCGCGGCGAGCTTGACACTCGGCGTCAGGGCTTCGATGAACTGATCGACGATCAACTCGCCGCGCTCGGTGATCGGTGCAACCTTCAGCTTCGCACCGGTATGCGCGCAGACGAGCTGCCACGGCACGATATTCGCGTGATGCTCCATCGTGGTGACGAGGATCTCGTCGCCGGGTTTGAGACGCGGCATCGCATAGCTGTAGGCGACGAGGTTGATCGCATGCGTGGTGCCGCTGGTCAGCACGATCTCGTTCGGCGACCCGGCCCCGATGAAGCGGGCGAGCTTGCGGCGGGTGCCCTCGTATGCCGCCGTCGCTTCCTCGCCGAGCTGATGCACGGCGCGCGCGACATTCGCGTTCGTCTCACGGTAGAAATGGTCGACCGCCTCGATCACGACGGCAGGTTTCTGCGAGGTGTTCGCGTTGTCGAAATAGATCAGCGGCTTGTCATGCACCGTGCGTGTCAGCAGCGGGAAATCCTTGCGGATGCGCTGCACGTCGAAGGGCATGTCGTGGAGTTCGGCTTGGGCGTTCATCGGATCTCGTCCTTCGTCTCGCCACGCACATCCTCTCGGTCGCCGTGACTGCGCGGCGCGGACACGACGAGGAAATGCACATCGGCGGCGGATTCGTTGCGGAAACAATGGACAGCGCCTGGCGGCACGTGCAAGCCGTGCCCGGCACGCAATGCATGGCGAACGCCATCGACATCGATGGCAGCCTCGCCTTCGAGCACATAGAAAAACTGGCGCGAGCGCGCGTGACGATGCGGCGTCTCCGCGGCACCGGCAGGAACGCGTTCGCGGATCACGCTGAGGTCATCCTGCTCGAGCAGGTGCCAGCCGTCGCAAACGCCGCCCCAGACGTAGTGCTCGGCCGATTCGATCGCGATGGCTGCCGCCGTCGTCACGCGCCGCCGCCCTCCGAGGAGACCCGCGCGTCCAGCAGCGCCTCGATGCGCTCGCGCAAAAACGCCTCTGTCAGGCCTGTGAACACGCTGCGACAGAACGCGCCGATCAAGAGTCGACGCGCGTCTTCCAAAGGCAGTCCGCGCGATCGCAGATAAAACAAGGTGCGCTCATCGAGCTGGCCGACGGTGGCGCCGTGTGCGGCCTTGACCTCGTCGGCGTAGATCTCGAGTACCGGCTGCGTGTCGATTTCGGCATGCGGCGACAGCAGCAGGTTTTTGTTGCTGAGCTGCGCGTCGGCACCATCAGCGCCGGCGGCTACCGTGATCGCGCCGTGAAAGATGCCGCGCGAACGCTGGTCGGCTACGCCGCGCCAGACGATGTCGCAGGCGGTGTCGCGTGCCACGTGGCGCACGTCGAGATGGACATCGGCGTGCTGGCGGCCACGCAGCGCGAATGCGCCGTGCGAATCGAAGCGCGCCTGCGCGCCGTCGAGTGCGACGCCAATATCGAAGCGCTGCAGGCGCCCGCCGACAATCGCGTGCGTGCAGTCGCAGCCTGCGGCGCTTGCAACGTCGGCCTGGGTGCGTCGGTACAATGAGACCGAATCGGGCAGATCGCTCAAGCTCGCAACATGCAGCACGGCGTGCCCGCCAATGGCGATGTCCGAAGTCAGCGTACCGAGCACGTCCGCGCCGGCTTCGCCGATGTGCTGTTCGATGATCTGCACGCTGCCACCCTGCAGACGGATTTCGCTCGTCGCCTGCCACCGACTGGGAGCGGCGACTGGTACGTTTGCGTAGACCAGATGCACGGGGCCTTCGAGCCCGGCGGCGATCGTCAGCTTAAGATGCTGATTGGCCGTGTGGTCGATCGTCAGCGCCGAGCCGAGACGGCTCACGTCGGAATGGGTTTGCGAATACGCGCCGTTGACGAAGACGAGCCGGCGACCGGCGGTCTGCGGCCATTCGAATTGCGCGCGCAATGGCACGCAGAGCACGGCCTGCGCATCGGCAGCGACGAAATCCTGCTGCGACAATGCACGCAGAGCGGTCTTGCTGTAGCGCCACGACTCCTCGCGCTCCCGCGCATTGCCAGTGCCGAATTCTTCGAGCAGGGTGGCGCTCACTACACAGCTCCGGCACGGCTTTGACCGGGCATTTGGCGCTGCGCGATCCAAGCGTAGCCGTGCTCCTCCAGCTTGTGCGCGAGCGACTTGTCGCCACTCTCGACAATGCAGCCGTCGGCGAGCACGTGCACGACGTCTGGCACGATGTAGTCGAGCAGACGCTGGTAGTGCGTGATCACGACAAACGCACGGTCGGGTGCGCGCATCGCGTTGACGCCATCGGCAACCCTTTTCAGTGCGTCGATGTCGAGGCCGGAATCGGTTTCGTCGAGGATCGCGAGCTTCGGCTCCAGCAAGGCCATCTGGAAGATCTCGTTGCGCTTTTTCTCGCCGCCTGAAAATCCTTCATTGACCGCGCGGTGCAGCAGTTCGTCCTTCAGCTGCAACACGGCCAGCTTCTCGCGCACGAGCTTGAGAAACTGCATCGAATCGAGTTCCGCCTCGCCACGCTGCTTGCGCTGCGCATTCAGTGCGGCACGCAGGAAATAGGTGTTGTTGACGCCCGGTATCTCGACCGGGTACTGGAACGCGAGGAATACGCCGGCAGCGGCGCGCTGTTCCGGCTCGAGTTCGAGCAGGTTGCGGCCGTCATATTCGACCGTCCCTTGAGTGACCTCGTAGCCATCGCGTCCGGCTAGCACGTTGCCGAGCGTCGACTTGCCGGCACCGTTCGGGCCCATGATTGCGTGCACCTCGCCCGGCTTCACGGTCAGCGAGATGCCCTTGAGGATTTCCTTGCCGGCGACGCGGACGTGGAGGTTTTCTATCTTGAGCATGACTGGGAATTTTTCCATCTGACGGGATACGGCGCATCGACAGCGATGCAAGTCATCAACGGCCCGCTTGCGACCGTACGTTCGGCTGCCCACGCGCGATCTCGCAGTAGTCGACTTTTCCGTCTGCGCCTGCGGCATGCCGCGTGAGGTCGCAATCGAGATGGAGGACGACGGCCTTGCTGTCGACGAGTTCGATCGGACCCAGCAGCGTCGCGCGGCCGGACAACGTACCCATCTGCAGCCAATGCGCCGGATACGTGGTGACGGACTTGGTGCCGCCGGTGGCCTGCTCCGGCCGGACCTCGCCGAATCTCGGGATATAGAACCGCCCGTCGAAATCCGTGTAGGAGCATTGCAGGATCTCCGAGCCGGCTCGGCGCAGGCAGACGTTCGTTCCAGCCGCAGCGGCGCCGCCGACGAGACGGCCGAAGATCTCCGGTGTGTACTTCGGCGCATCGGTCTGTGCTGCGGCGGTGTGTGCGCCGGCCACGAGCAGCAGCAAGAAAACGATCGGCGATCTCATCCGACGGCCCCTTCCAGCGACACTTCGAGCAGCTTCTTCGCCTCCACCGCGAACTCCATCGGCAGTTCCTTGAAGACCTGCTTGCAGAAGCCGTCGACGATCATCGACACGGCGTCTTCCTCGCCGATGCCGCGGCTGCGGCAATAGAACAGCTGGTCGTCGGAAATCTTCGAGGTGGTCGCCTCGTGTTCGACGATCGCGCCGGGATTCTTCACCTCGATGTACGGGAACGTGTGCGCGCCGCAGCGCTTGCCGATCAGCAGCGAATCGCACTGCGTGTGGTTGCGTGCGCCTTCGGCGCCCTTCTCGACCTTGACCAGGCCGCGATAGGTATTCTGGCCACGGCCGGCGCTGATGCCCTTGGCGACGATCTTCGATTTCGTGTTGCGGCCAATGTGGATCATCTTGGTGCCGGTATCGGCCTGCTGGCGATGGTGCGTCAGCGCGACCGAGTTGAACTCGCCGACCGAATCGTCGCCACGCAGGATGCAGCTCGGGTACTTCCAGGTGATCGCCGAGCCGGTCTCGACCTGGGTCCAGGAAATCTTGCTGCGCGCGCCACGGCAATCGCCGCGCTTGGTGACGAAGTTGTAGATGCCGCCGACGCCGTTCTCGTCGCCGGGATACCAGTTCTGCACGGTCGAGTACTTGATGTTCGCATCGTCCAGCGCAATCAGTTCGACGACCGCCGCGTGCAGCTGGTTCTCGTCGCGCATCGGCGCGGTGCAGCCTTCCAGATATGAAACACTGGCGCCTTCCTCGGCGATGAGCAGAGTGCGCTCGAACTGGCCGGTGTCACGCGCATTGATGCGGAAATAGGTGCTGAGTTCCATCGGGCAGCGCACGCCCTTCGGCACGAATACGAAACTGCCGTCGGAAAACACCGCCGAGTTCAGCGCCGCGAAATAGTTGTCGCCGGTCGGTACGACGCTACCGAGATATTTCTGGATGAGGTCCGGGTGCTCGCGCACCGCTTCCGAGAACGAGCAGAAAATCACGCCGACTTCGGCGAGTTCCTTGCGGAACGTGGTGCCGACCGACACCGAATCGAACACCGCATCGACCGCGACGCCCGCCAGCCGCGCACGTTCGTGCAACGGCACGCCGAGCTTGTCGTAGGTTTCCAGCAGCTTGGGATCGACGTCGGCTAGCGATTTAGGGCGGTTCTTTGGCTGCGAGAAATAGCTGATCGCCTGGAAGTCGATCGGTGCTATCTGCAATTTGGCCCAATGCGGTGGCGTCATCGTCAGCCAATGGCGATAGGCCTTCAGACGCCATTCGGTCAGCCAGTCCGGCTCGTTCTTGCGAGCTGAGATTGCCCGCACGACCTCTTCGTTCAGGCCAGGCGGCAGACTGTCGCTCTCGATGTCGGTGACGAAACCGGCCTCGTAGCGGCGATTCATCGCGGCGACGACGGTCTCGTTGCCGGACGTCACCGGCTCGCGCTGGCGCAGTTCGTGTTCCATCTGGATTCGATCGGTGGCCATGATTGAAAGGGCTGCCTGAGGATTCATGCCGTCGCGACGCGCAATGGAATGGCGGCGCCGCGTCGCGGTGGCGGCTTGACCATGTCAGCCAAGCTGACGCCTGCGAGTGCGCCGGCGATCGCCTGATTGATGCGCTGCCAGTTCACACGCACGCCGCAGTGTGGCTCGTGCCCGCAACTGCCGGCGTGGGCGCTGCATTCGGTCATGCCGATCGGCCCTTCCATCGCGGTGACGATGTCGGCGATCGAGATCTTTTCGGGCAAACGGGCCAGGCGGTAGCCGCCGTTGATGCCGCGTGTCGACACGACCAGCTCCGCCTGCGCCAGCTGCTTCAACAGCTTGCTGACTGTCGGCCCCTCCAGATGCGCACGCTCGGCCAGCACCTGCGCGCTGAGCACGCCGTCGCCAGCGGCCAGGCAGGCCATGACGACGGTGGCGTAGTCGGTGAGTTTGCTGACACGGAGCATGGCGTTCGGCGGAGCGGTCCGGCGAGCTAATTCGGACCGAAATAGTACTATTTCACGGAGCATGGGTCAAACCGCCGACAGGGCCAGTAAACTTGCGCGAGACTTCATGCAGGAATGATCGTGCTGCAAGCACAGCAACGCCGCGACGCCTTGATGCATTTCGCCGAACGCGCGCTCGCCAGCGCGAGTTTCTCGATCGCGCCCGCTGCAGCCGACGCCAGCTTCCGTAGCTACTGGCGCGTGACCGACGCGGCCGGCGCGACGCGCGTCATCATGGATGCGCCACCGGAGCGGGAGAACATCGAACCCTGGCTCGACATCGGTGCGCGACTGCATGCCGCCGGCTTGCATACGCCGGAGGTATTCGCCATCGATCGCGAGCAGGGTTTCATCCTGATGGAGGACCTCGGCGCGCGCGCGTATTTGGCGGAGCTGAATGAATCCAGCGTCGATCCGCTGTATGCCGGCGCGCAGGACGCGCTGCTGCGCATGCAGACTCGCATCGACCCGAACGGACTGCCGACATTCGATGAAGCCTTCCTGCGCATGGAGCTGGAGTTGCTGCCGGAGTGGTTCCTGCGGCGGCATCTCGGCTACGCGCTCGGCGCCGACGATCGGAGCGTGATCGACACCGCGTTTTCGACGCTGGTCGATGCCGCGCTGACACAACCGCAGGGATTCATGCATCGCGACTACCACAGCCGCAACCTGATGATTGTCGGCCGCGGAGGCGGCGGCGCCGCCGCGACTGCGCTGTCCAATCCAGGCATCATCGATTTCCAGGGCGCCGTGATCGGCCCGATCACCTACGATCTCGCCTCACTGCTGCGCGACTGCTACATCGCCTGGGAGCCCGAGCGCGTCGAGGGCTGGATCGAGAGTTACCGGCAACGTGCGGCAACCGCGCACCTGATCGACGTGCAGGTCGATGCCACGCAGTTTCGTCGCTGGTTCGACCTGACCGGCCTGCAGCGCCATCTGAAGGTGCTCGGTCTGTTCTGCCGGCTCTGCTATCGCGACGGCAAGTTGCAATACCTCGCCGACCTGCCGCTGGTGTGGCGTTACGTGATGACGGTGGCGCGCCGCTATCGGGAACTTGCGCCGCTGGCCGACTTGCTCGAACGCAGGCTCGGCGCGCGCGACATCACGCAACCGATCGAGGCCGGCACATGACGATCCGCAGCGCATTGATTTTCGCGGCCGGTCGCGGCGAGCGCCTGCGTCCGCTGACCGACACCACGCCGAAGCCGTTGTTGGAAGTCGGCGGCCAGCGCTTGATCGAACATCATTTGCAAAAGCTCGCGGCGGCAGGCATCGACAACATCGTCATCAATACCTCGCATCTGGCCGCGCAATTTCCGCTGGCGCTCGGCGATGGCGCGCGCTGGGGCGTTCGCATCCGCTACAGCTATGAAGGCACGCAACCGCTGGAGACCGGCGGCGGCATGCTGCGCGCGCTGCCGCTGCTCGGCGCGGCGCCGTTCATTGCAGTCAGTGCGGATATCGTCAGCGACTACGACTACGCGACGCTACCGCCGCAGCCTAGCGGACTCGCGCATCTGGTCATGGTGCCGAATCCGGACTTTCACGCGCGCGGCGATTTCTGCCTCGACGGCACGCGGCTCAACGACGACGGCGTCGGCGTGCGCCTGACCTTCGGCAATATCGGCGTCTATCGACCGGAGCTGGTTTCTGCTGAGGCCGACGGCTGTTTCAAGCTGCTGCCGATCTACCAGCGCGCGATGCGCGAGGTCCGCCTCGAGGGCGAGCGCTATGACGGCTTCTGGCGCAACATCGGTACATCGGAACAGTTGACGGAGCTTGCCGCGCGCCGCACCCACGCGGCGTAGGAGCGCGCGCCGCCGAGGCGCCTACGGCGTATCGCCCATCAGGCTGCGCAGGAACGGAACCGTCACTCGCCGCTGCGCGGCGAGTGACGCGCGGTCGATGCGGTCGAGCACGTCGAGCAGCGAGCCGAGGTCGCGCCGGCCGCGTGCGAACAGCCAGTCGAGCACGCCGTCGTCGAGCTCGATGCCGCGCGCGTTCGCGCGCTCGCGCAGCAATGCGCGCCGAGCCGACTCGTCGAGCGGTTTCAGCACGATCTGCGTGCAGGCGGACAGGCGCGAGACGAGATCGGGCAGGCCGACGCCGAGCTGCGTCGGCGACACGCTCGCGGCAAACACCAGTGTCGTCTGTTCGGCGCGACAACGATTGTAGAGATCGAACAACGCATGTTCGGCCTCTCCTTCGCCGGCGATCGCATCGAGGTCGTCGATCGCCAGCAAGGCGCTGCCGCCGAAGCCGCGGATCGCGGCCGATCGCGGCGCCGGCAATCCCGCCAGCGACAGGTATTGTGCGCTGCGACCGTTCGCGTGGGCCGCTGCACAGGCGGCAAACAACAGGTGCGTGCGGCCGCTGCCGGAGGCGCCGGCCAGATATAACCAGGCATGCTCCGAGCCTTGCGCAACCGCGCGCAGCAGCTCGAGCGCGACGGCGTTCGGACCCGCGACAAAACTCTCGAATCGTTGATGCGCCGGCCAGCGCAGCGCAAGCGGCAGCTGTCCGGTCATGACTCCGCGGGCGGCTTGACGATGAAGTTGGCAGCACGTTCGACAATCAGCGTGGAAGGCGTGCTGACGACAACCTCCTCGTCCGGCACGATGATGGTCGGTTGCGCGCGCGTGTTGTAGAGCTCGCTCTCGGTGTAGCGCTCATGCAGATAGCGCAGCAGCACCATCACCACCGACGCGACCGGCAGGGCGAGCAGCACGCCGAGGAAGCCGAACAGTTCACCGCCGGCGAGTACCGCGAAGATCACCGCGACCGGATGCAGGCCGATCTTTTCGCCGACCAGACGCGGCACCAGCACGTAGCCTTCGAGCGATTGTCCGATGGCGAACACGCCGAGCACGAGCAGCACGTGGAACCAGTCCTGGTATTGCACCAGCGCCGCGATGACGCCCATCACGATGCCGGTGATCGCGCCGAGATACGGCACGAAGCTGATCAGCCCGGCGACCATGCCGATCAGCGGTCCGACGCTGACGCCAACCAGCCACAGCGAGACGCCGTAGAACACGCCGAGCGCGACCATCACACTGAGCTGGCCGCGCAGGAACGCGCCGAGCACGTCGTCGGACTCGCGCGCGAGGCGCATCACGACCGGCTCGACCGAACGCGGGATCAGCACGCGCAGGCGTGCGACGAGCACGTCCCAGTCGCGCAGCAGATAGAACGCGACGACTGGAATCATGACGAGGTTCAACAACCAGCCGACCACGGCGAGGCCGGACTTCGACACGCGCCCGAGCGCATTCGCCGCGAAACCGCCGGCTTCCTTCCAGTTCGCCTGCAGGGCGTCGATGATCTTCTGCGTGTCGAGGATGTCCGGCGAGATGCCGAAGCGCGCCTGCAGCCACGGCGTCGCGCGCGTCTGGAACCAGTCGACCCAGATCGGCAGCTGGGTCAGGAAGTTGCTGATCTGGTGCTCGATGAACGGCACTAGCACCAGCACGATTGCAACGACCACGACGAGCACGACGAGGAACACCAGGCTCACGGCGAGGCCGCGGCCGATGCGCGGTTCGAGACGGTCGACGACGGGATCGAGCAGGTAGGCGAACAGTGCGGCGGCGACGAACGGCATCAGCACCGGTGACAGCAGATACAGCAGCGCGCCGAGCACGCCAAGCAGGATCAGCCATTGCCAGCGCAGGTCGAGCCCGCGGTGATGGGTGTTGTCGTTCACGGCCGGCTTGCCTCGCGCGCCTGCGCCGCACGGCGCGCGCGGCCGCTCCAGATGACCATGTAATGCAACCCGCTGGCAAGCGTGCAGGCCGCCGTCAACCCGATCAATCCCGATTGCAGCGGCAGCGGCAGCGGTACCCAGCCCGACAGGCGCAACAGTTCGATCAGGACGAAGGCGATCTGCACCAGGGTGGTCCATTTCGACAGCCGGCTCGGCGCGGCATCGAAGCGTCCGATCAGCAAGTGATAGGCGGTAGCGCCAGCGACGATGACCAGATCGCGTCCGACCACCACGATCGCCAGCCACGCCGGAATCTCGCCGACGAGCGCCAGCGTGATGAAGGTCGCGGTCAGCAGCAGCTTGTCGGCAATCGGGTCGAGCATGCCACCGATCCAGCTCTGCCAGCCGAAATGTTTGGCGAGGAAGCCGTCGACCGCATCGCTGAGACCGGCGACGGCGGCGATCAACAACGCACCGTCGTAGCGTGCATCGACAATCAACCAGCACAGCGGCACTACCAGCAGGATGCGCAGGCCGGTGATCAGGTTGGGAAGATGCCGCAGCATGGCGTCTCAGCCGCCTGCCAGGCTCGTCACGGACTCAATGCGAGCATTGCATCGACGCCTTCCGCCTTCGCCGGCGCATTGACGACACCGAGCGTACGCTCCATGCCGACGGCATCGAGGAATTTGGCCAGTTCGGTGGCCAGCGACAGTTTCACCAGGACGCCGTCTTCGTGCGCTGCCACCGGCTGTGCGTTGCGCACGAAGTTGTTGCGGCCGAGATAACCGATCACGCGCGCATAGTCGTTCGCATTGCGAATGCCGCTGATCCACACGGTCGCCTCGCTGGGGGCCTCCGCCGCCGCAGCCGCATCCGCGCTGCCGGCACCAATGCCGAGCCGGCGCAGCAACTGGTCGACCGCGTTGCTGTCGAACTGCGCGATCAGCGTCATCTTCGCGCTGCCATCGTCGCCGTTGCCGGGATTGCGGCGATACTGGTACTGCAGCACATAGCGCTCCGCTTGCGCGACCGCCCGGGAGACATCGGAGCGCGCCAGCACGCCGGAATCGCCGGTCTGCGAAATGACCACGTTCGCCAACGCAGTCTTCAGCGCTTCGGCGCGCTCCACGTCGGACTGTGAGTTGACCGCTGCCTCACCGGTGTAGGAACCCGGCGCAGCGCTAGCGGCCAGCGGAATCAACAGCAGCAGGGCAAAGCCGAGCAGACGCAGGGGGAGACTGGGGCGCACGTTCGTAGTCCGTTACACCTAAAGTGGGCACAAGTCTGCCGAAAGCCCGTCGGCACGTCCATGCCGCGACGGCGGCGGCCGCGCGAGGCCCGCAGTTGTCGAGTGTTATCATGCGCGCCCCGAAAAAAGCCGCATTCCCCATGTCCGCCGACCTCGAAGCCCTCAGTTACCGCGCCGCCGGCGTCGACATCGACGCCGGCAACGAAGTCGTCGAGCGCATCAAGCCGCTGGTCAGGCGGACCTACCGGCCCGAGGTGATGGCCGGACTCGGCGGCTTCGGCGCGTTGTTCGATCTGGGTGGGCGTTACAAGGAACCGGTGCTGGTGTCCGGCACCGATGGCGTCGGCACCAAGCTAAAGCTCGCGCAGACGCTTGGGCGTCACGACACGATCGGCATCGACCTGGTCGGCATGTGCGTCAATGATGTGCTCGTGCAGGGTGCCGAATCGCTGTTCTTCCTCGACTACTTCGCGACCGGCAAGCTCGATGTCGATACCACGGTCAGCGTCGTCGGCGGCATCGCAAAAGGCTGCGAACTGGCCGGCTGCGCGCTGATCGGCGGCGAGACCGCCGAAATGCCGGACATGTATCCACCCGGCGAGTACGACCTCGCCGGCTTCTGCGTCGGAGCGGTCGAGAAATCCGCGCTGATCGACGGCAGCGCGATCCAGGCCGGTGACGCGATCATCGGCATCGCCTCCAGCGGCGCGCACTCGAACGGCTACTCGCTGATCCGCAAGATCGTCGCGCGCGTCGGCGCCACGCCCGACAACGGCGGCTTCGATCTCGACCTCGGCGGCGTCAAGCTGGCCGACGCGTTGATGGCGCCTACGACAATCTACGTCAAGCCGATCCTGCAGCTGCTCAAGCAACGGAATCCTGCGAATCCCTCGCAAGTGCCCGTACATCCCGGTGCAGACGACTCAATTCACGGCATGGCGCACATTACGGGCGGCGGCCTCAAGGAAAACATCATCCGCGTGGTGCCCGACGGACTCGGCATCGCACTCGACAGCAGCCGCTGGTCGATGCCGGTGCTGTTCGACTGGCTGCAGCGCGAAGGCCGCGTCGCGCGCGACGAGATGTGGCGCACCTTCAACTGCGGCATCGGCTACACGCTGATCGTCGCGCAGGCGCAAAGCGCCGCCACGATCGCCGCGCTGAAGGCGCTGGGTTTGGATGCGGTCGCGATCGGCGAGGTGGTTGCGGCTGCCGGCGACGAACGCGTGCATATCGCCTGAGTCCGCCCTGCAGCGCACCGTGCACCGCGATCACGGCCGAACAGCAGAACAGCAGAACAGCAGGGCGAAACTTTACAACGCATTACCTGCGCGACCTTGCTGCACGACAAATTGCGGACGTAGTATGGAAGGACGACGCTGCGCGCTCACGCATGCTGTGTTCGCTTGCGCGGCGGCCATCGCGAATGCGCAGGAGGAGAATCGACGATGAGCGGCTTTCTGCGTGTTTTCGCAAGTCTCGTGATTGCCGCGACCTGTGCTTCTGCCAGTGCGGCAATCCCGACCCAATTCGCCGTCGCGGCCGATCGCGCATCCTTCCATCCGACTACGCCGCTGCACAAGGGTGACCGCCTGCAGGTGCTGTCGCCCTATCTGAGCAGCGGCGACGTGATCGTGCTTGCGCGTTGCCTCGACGATTGCAGGCAGAGTGAAATCGTGCGCGCGTGGGGTAGCCGCAATGGTCGCGCACGCGGTCCCGATCTACTGGAATTCGTCACGATCCAGCAGGACGGCAACTACTTCTTCGCACCCAGCCAGATTGCGCAGTCCCTGCGCGCAATCAACTACGTCGGCTGCAAGCGCTCGCTGCGGTTGCATGTCCTGTGCAGCGATGCGCACAGCCTGACCGTGACCGAGGTGAAGGCGACAGCGGAATTGTTCCGGGCCCGCCTGAGTTCCGGCAGCTGGATCTGGGTGCGTCGAATCGCCGCCGGCGCCAGCACCGATCAGGAAGCAAACACCGCGAATCGTGCGATCGCCGTCGCCAGCGCGGACTGACGCGGTCCCGTGACCTCGCCAACCTCGCAGCAGGCACGCGAATCGCTGCGCATCGTCACCTTCGCCTCCGGCCGCGGCAGCAATTTCGCGGCCTTGATCGCCGCTCGGCGCGACGGCCGATTGCCGATCGAACTGGCCGCGTTGCTATCCGACCGCGACGACGCGGCTGCGCTCGATGCGGCGCGCCAAGCCGGCATCGACGCAGTCGCGTTGTCGCCGCACGACTATCCGGATCGCGGCGCTTTCGACCGCGCCATCTTCGCGCGCGCGCAGCAGTACGCACCGGACCTGATCGTGCTGGCCGGGTACATGCGCATCATCGCGCCCGCGGTGGTTTCGTCCTGGCAAGGCCGCATGATCAACGTCCACCCGTCCCTGCTGCCCAAATACCGCGGCCTGCACACACACCGGCGCGCGCTCGAAGCCGGCGATGCGGTGCATGGCGCCAGCGTGCATTACGTCACCGCCGAACTCGATGGCGGCCCGACGATCGCGCAGGTCGAGATTCCGATCCTTGTCGGCGATACGCCCGAGACGCTGGCGGCGCGATTACTGTCGCAGGAGCACCGGCTGCTCGTCGCCAGCATCGCGCTGATCGCGGAGGGACGCGTCGTGCTGACCGATTCCGGCGTCGTCCTCGATGCCGCGCCGCTCGCTGCACCCCTGCGCCTCGGCGCGGATGGCATGCTCGCGTGAGGACTCGTTCAGGCGGGCGCGGCGACACTTCGCCACCACCATCCGGAATCGCTTGATGAGAACCCTGCTTGCCGCCTTCGTCCTCAACTTCGCCGTGCTGGCACCCGCGCTCGCCGCGGAGTCTGCGCTCAAGTCGTTCCACGCCGAATACGCAACCCTGCAGAACGACAGCGAACTCGGCCGCACGACGCTGGACCTGCACGACAACGGCGACGGCAGCTGGACCCTGCGCAGTGAGACGAACGGGACGGCTGGCCTGGCCAAGATCGCCGGCATCCATATCGTCGAAACCTCGCGCTTCCGCTGGCAGGACGGTCGTCCCGTCGCGCTCGCGTACGACTACAAGCAGGATGGTGCCTTCAAGCAGCGCACGCGCCATGCCGAGTTCGACTGGAAGACCCACGAGGTGCGCGTCAACGAAGGCGGTGAATTCCGTTACGCGACCACGCCCGGCCTGATCGATCGCCAGGCCGTCACCCTCGCGATCGCGAGCGACCTGCTGCGAGGCGCATCGCGCTTCGACTACAAGGTCGCCGTGAAGGACCACGTCGAGGATATGCGCTATGTGCGCGGTGCGAGCGAATCGTTGACGGTTCCGGCCGGCACGTTCAAGACGCTGGTCATGCAGCGTGAAGGAGAACCTGGCGACGACCGCCGCCGCGTCGCGCGCAGCTGGTTCGCCGAGTCGCTCGGCTGGCTGCCGGTGCAGATCGAACAGACCCAGAAGAAGGGCGACACGGTGACCTTGAAACTGGTGTCATCGAATCGAAAATGAGCCGGCCGCAACAGAGATGACACGTGCCAGCTCGCACTCAGCCTTTCGGCGACGCTCCGCTTCCAGGCGGCGCTACGACGGCAACCGTCGTATATGCGCGCCGAGGCCACCGAGCTTCTCCTCGATGTTCTCGTAACCGCGATCGATGTGATAGATGCGGTCGACCACGGTATCGCCATGCGCGACGAGGCCGGCCAGCACCAGTGAGGCGGACGCGCGCAGATCGGTCGCCATCAGCGGCGCGCCGGACATCTTCGCGACGCCCTTGATGATCGCGGCATTGCCTTCGAGCTGGATGTCGGCACCGAGGCGCTGCAACTCGTGCGCGTGCATGAAGCGGTTTTCGAACACGGTCTCGGTGATGATGCCGACACCCTCGGCGACGCAATTGAGCGCGGTGAACTGCGCCTGCATGTCGGTCGGGAATGCCGGATACGGAGCGGTCGTCACGTTGACCGACTTCGGCCTGCGTCCACGCATATCGAGTTCGATCCAGTCTTCGCCCGTGTTGATGTGCGCGCCAGCGTCCTCGAGCTTGCTCAGCACCGCATCCAGCGTCTTCGGACGCGCGCGCTTGGTGGTGACCTTGCCGCCGGTGATCGCGCCAGCGACGAGGAAGGTGCCGGTCTCGATGCGGTCGGGCAGCACTTCGTAGGTCGTACCGGAAAGCCGTTCGACGCCTTCGATGACGAGCGTCGCGGTCCCTGCGCCCTCGATCTTCGCGCCCATCGCGTTGAGGCAGTTGGCGAGATCGACGACCTCGGGTTCCTGCGCGGCGTTCTCGATGATCGTGGTGCCGTGCGCAAGCGCGGCGGCCATCATCAGGTTCTCGGTGCCCGTCACGGTGACCAGATCCAGATTGATGCGCGCACCCTTCAGGCGTTTCGCCTTCGCCTTGATGTAGCCGTTTTCCACGGTCACTTCCGCGCCGAGCGCCTGCAGGCCCTTCAGATGCAGGTCGACGGGTCGCGAACCGATCGCGCAACCACCCGGCAAGGACACGATCGCTTCGCCGAAGCGCGCCACCAGCGGCCCCAGCACGAGGATCGATGCGCGCATCGTCTTGACCAGGTCGTACGGCGCGAAGTAGCGCTTGGCCGGACGTGGATCGACGTGGATCTTCATGCGCTCGTCGATGACCAGCTCGACGCCCATCTGGCCGAGCAGTTCCATCGTCGTGGTGACATCGTGCAGATGCGGCACGTTGCCGATGGTCACCGGCCCGTCGGCGAGCAGGCAGGCGGCCAGGATCGGCAGCACCGCATTCTTCGCGCCGGATATCCAGACGTCGCCACTGAGCGGTTGCCCGCCGTTGATCACAATTTTCGCCACTCGACCTACTCGCTGTCTGCCGCCATCCATGGACCATGCATCTCCGTTTGGGTTGAAAGGAAATACGGCGCGCGCCCTGCGCTACCGCGAAATGTCGAGCTAACCGCGCGCGGCTTCGTCCGGCGTCAACGTGCGCAGCGACAGCGCATGAATCTCGCCACCCATGCGATCGCCCAGCGTCGCATAGACCATACGATGACGCGCCAGCGGCAGCTTGCCCGCAAATGCCGGGCTGACCACAAGCGCCTCGAAGTGCACGCCGTCCGGACCATGCACCTCGACCGTGGCCTCCGGCATGCCCTGCTGGATCAGACTCTGCACGATGGAAGTGTCCATTTTCTGCGTTTCCTCGGAAGCGATATTGCGATTACGAATTCCATCGTAGACTTCACGGCGACGCCGTGGTGCGCCACAGGCGCCATGCGACGACGTGTTGCCCGAAATCGGCGGGCCGGCCAGGCTGCGACGCTCGCGCGATGAGCGCCGTCTGAAGCCACCGGGTGGCGGACCCTTCCCGTCGGCGAAGCAGCTACAATGAGGTCGCGCATGGTACTCAAAATCCCGCAGCAGCGCAGAATTCACCCGCTTCCTCACTTCGCCGAGCGCTTCAAGGCTCTGACCACGATGAACGCGCACCTCCTCGCCGCCGCCAAGCCCATGAGCAATCCTTTGCTCGACGCGACCGCCCTGATGAAGAGCGCGCAGACCGTCATCGCGATCGAGGCGCAGGCGATCACGGCGCTGCATGAGCGCATCGATGCGAACTTCCTGCGTGCCTGCCAGCTGATGTTCGAATGCCCCGGCCGCGTTGTCGTTTCCGGTATGGGCAAGTCCGGCCACATCGCGCGCAAGATCGCGGCGACGCTGGCATCGACCGGAACGCCTTCGTTCTTCGTGCATCCGGCAGAAGCCAGCCACGGCGATCTCGGCATGATCACGCAGAAGGACGTCGTGCTCGCGCTCTCCAATTCCGGCGAGACCGACGAACTGCTCGCGATCCTGCCGTTGATCAAGCGCCAAGGCATTCCGTTGATCGCGATGAGCGGCAACAAGGGATCGTCACTGGCGCGACTGGCGGACGTGCACCTGGATACCAGCGTGCCGGCCGAGGCCTGTCCGCTCGATCTCGCACCTACCTCGAGCACCACCGCCGCACTCGTGATGGGCGACGCGCTGGCGATCGCGCTGATGGAAGCACGCGGCTTCACCGACGAGGACTTCGCACGGTCGCATCCAGCCGGCAGTCTCGGCCGCCAGCTGCTGCTGAAGATCAGCGACATCATGCACACCGGCGAGCAGATCCCGAGCGTCGGCCCCGCTGTATCGCTGACCGAAGCGCTGGTCGAGATGACGCGCAAGGGCCTCGGCATGACCGCGATCGTCGACGACGCCGAGCGACGCCTGCTCGGCGTGTTCACCGACGGCGATTTGCGCCGCGCCGTCGACGATGACGATATCGACCTGCGCACGACGCCGGTCACGCGCCTGATGACTGCGCATCCAAAAACCATCAGCGCCGACAAGCTCGCGGTCGAAGCCGCGCAGGTGATGGAAGCGCACGAGATTCATGCGCTGTTGGTCGTCGACGACGATAATCGCGTCGTCGGCGCGCTGAACATCCACGATCTGCTGCGCGCCCGCGTCGTTTGAAGGCTGCGAATGCGGGGAATCGCAAAGGCCGGCTGTTCCCGCCGCAACCCTTTCCACATTCCCCATTCCCAATTTCCCAATTCCCCCCAAAACATGCTCCCCACCGACCTTCCCGCCGACATCCGCGAGCGTGCCGCGCGCATCAAGCTGGCCGTATTCGATGTCGATGGCGTGCTCACCGATGGCAAGCTGTGGTTCACCGCCGACGGTCACGAATTGAAGGCGTTCAACGCGCACGATGGTCTCGGCCTCAAGCGTCTGCTCGCGAATGGCGTCGAAGTCGCCGTGATCACGGCGCGCCTCAGCCACATCGTGACCGAACGCATGGCCGAACTCGGTGTCGCCCACGTGTATCAGGACCAGCAGGACAAGCTCGCCTGCCTGCATCAGCTGCTGCACGCGCTGCGCCTGGAAACCGACCAGGTCGCATACACCGGCGACGACCTGCCGGACCTGGCCGCGATGCAGATTGCCGGCCTTGCGGTCGCAGTCGCCAACGCACACCCGTGGGTGCGCGAGCGGGCGCATTGGCGCACGCGGCTCACGGGTGGCTGCGGCGCCGCGCGCGAGGTGTGCGACCTGATCCTCGGCGCGCAGGGCAAGGCCGACGCGGAACTCGCAGCGTTCCTGCGCTGACAGACGCCTGCCGATGGATCGTCGCTACTGGATCACCGTCGTCGTGCTCGCCGTGCTCGCAGCCGGCAGCAGCCTGCTGGTCTGGTATGTCCGCGAGCGCCCGGACGCGCAGACGTTCGCCGGCCCGCCGCGCTCGGACTACACGCTGACCGACTTCACGCTGGACGCATTCGACATCACCGGCAAGCGCACGTTCCGAGTGATCGGGCCGCGGCTGGCGCGCAACGGCGACACCGCCGAGATCTTCGTGACGACGCCGGATTACCTGCTCGTCGACAGCAGCGGCAACCCGTGGGTGGGCAAGTCGGATGCGGCCTGGGTCAACAGCGACGGCACCATCATGAAACTGCAGGGCCATGTCGAGATGCATCGGCAGGAAAACGACAAGGTGAAGCCGATCGATGTCGTCACCACCGATCTGACGACGTGGCCGAAGGACAAGAAAATGGAAACCGCAGCGCCAGCGACGATCACCCAGCAGGGCTCTATACTCAAGGGGATCGGCATGCGCGGTGATCTCGATACCAAGACCCTGGAGCTGTTGTCCGATGTCCATTCCATCATCGAAAGCAAGCACGCGGCGCCGGCCAATGCCCCGAAGAATCCCCCAAAGAAGCACAAGTAGCGCCGCCGCACTGGCTTGCGCGCTGCTCGTCGCGGCATCGGCGGCGCATGCGCTCAGCACCGACCGCAATCAGCAGATGTTCGTCGACGCGGATTACTCGAAGATACAACAGAGCACCGACGACAAGCCCGGCGTCAGCTTTCTTAACGGCAACGTGCAGGTCGTGCAAGGCTCGATGAAGGCGCACGGCGACGAGGCGACGATCTACCAGCACGCGAGCAACGCGAAGGACGCGCAAGGCAACGACATCTCCGGCGGCATCCAGCGTGTGATCCTGATCGGCAAGAAGGCACAGGCGCACATGCAGCAGCTGCAGGACAACGACGCAGGACTGATCATCGCCGACGCCGACAAGATCGACTACAACAGCGATACCGCCATCGCCGACCTGACTGGCAACGTGACCGTCGTGCAGCAGGGCCGCGGCACGTTTCATGGTACGCACATGACCTACAACACCAACACCGGCGAAATGGAAAGCGGCGACAACACGCCCGCCAATCGCGTGCATCTGGTGATGGAACCGAAGAAGCAGGCGGCCACGACACCTGCCGCCAAACCCGCGGACGCGCCGGCCGCCGCCGCGCCGCCAACGGCGAAACCGGCCAAGAAAGCCAAGAAGCCGTCGACCAGCGCCACCAAGCCGGCCGCGAGTGGCACGCCCTGATGTTGAGTGCGTCCGGTCTGCGCAAGAGTTTCCGCGGGCGCACCGTCGTGCGCGACTTCGAATTCAGCCTCGAACAGGGCGAAATCGTTGGCCTGCTCGGCCCCAACGGCGCCGGCAAAACGACCTGCTTCTACATGATCGTCGGCCTGATTGCCGCCGACGCCGGCGCGATCAAGCTCGACCAGCGCGACATCACCACCATGCCGATGCACGTGCGCGCGCGTCTCGGCGTCGGCTACCTGCCGCAGGAGCCTTCGGTGTTTCGTCGCCTGAGCGTCGCCGACAACATCCTTGCGATCCTCGAACTGCGCAACGATCTTGACCGCGGCGGCCGCGAGGCGGAACTGGAGAGCCTGCTGGACGACCTGCAGATTGGCCATATCGCCGGCCAGCGCGGTGTCAGCCTGTCCGGCGGCGAGCGCCGCCGCGTCGAGATCGCGCGCGCGCTGGCCGCCAAGCCGCGCTTCATGCTGCTCGACGAGCCGTTTGCCGGCATCGATCCGATTTCGGTGGTCGACATCCAGCGCATCGTGCGCCAGCTGAAGTCGCGTGGCATCGGCATCCTGATCACCGACCACAACGTGCGTGAAACGCTCGGCATTTGCGAGCGCGCCTACATCATGAGCGAGGGATCGGTGCTGGCGCAGGGCGTTCCTGCCGAGATTCTCGCCAACGAGCAGGTACGCGAGGTCTACCTCGGGCGCGAATTCCGCATGTAGGTGCCGTTTCGGCAGAGCGACTCCCAGCCGGCCTAACCGGTTCAGACTCTGCCGACTTTTCCGCGCCGTCAAGCCCTGCCCACCACCCCGCTTTGGCGCTAGGATGCTGAAAAGGGGATTTGGCACGCTTCCGGCATGAAACCCGCTCTTCAACTCCGCCTCGGTCAGTCGCTGGCGCTGACGCCGCAACTGCAACAGGCCATCCGGCTGTTGCAGCTATCACGGCTGGAGCTGGAGCTGGAGCTGAATACCGCGCTGGAATCCAATCCGCTGCTGGACATGGAAGACGGCGACGTCGATGAGGCGGATGGCGAGGCGGACAGCGCGTCCGAGATCGAAGCAGGCACCACCGAGCCCGAAGGCGACATCGCTGCCGAAGCCACCGACGAGCAGCCGCTCGACCTCGACCGCACCGAATACCGCGGCACCGCGCTCGACGAGGACGGCATGGAGCCGCAGGACGCCGAAGTGCAGGACCTGCGCGACCACCTGCTGTGGCAGCTCAACTTGACGCCGATGTCCGATCGCGAGCGCGCCATCGCCGCGACGATCATCGAGGCGGTCGACGACGACGGTTATCTCAGCGAAAGCGACGAGGCGCTCACCGCCGCGCTCGTCTCGCTGTACGCGATCACCCCGGAGGAAATCCAGCTGGTGCGCCATCGCGTGCAGCATTTCGATCCGGTTGGCGTGGCCAGTCGTACGCTGCGGGAATGCCTGACCGTGCAGCTCGAAGCGCTCAGCAACGACACTCCCGGCCTGGCCCTTGCGCGGGTGCTCGTCGACGAGCACCTCGAAGCCCTCGCGCGGCAGGACCGCTCGCGCCTGTGCCAGCGCCTGCACGTCGACCAGACCCAGCTCGATATCGCGCTGACGCTGATCCGCTCGCTGGCGCCCAAGCCCGGCAGTGGTTACGCCGATACCAGCGCCGAATACGTCGCGCCGGATGCCTATGCGCGCAAGATCAATGGCCGCTGGCAGGTCACGCTGGCGCCGGGCTGCCAGCCGCGCCTCGGCATCAACGAGCACTATGCCGGACTGATCGCCAAGGCGCGGCGTGAGGACGCGAACTATCTGAAGGGCCAGTTGCAGGAGGCGCGCTGGCTGATCAAGTCGCTGAAGACGCGCGCCGAGACAATGCTGAAAGTGGCGTCCTCGATCGTGCGAGCGCAAGAGGCTTTTCTCGAATTCGGCGCCGAGGCGATGCGTCCGCTTGTGCTGAAGGACGTCGCTGAAGAGGTCGGCATGCACGAATCGACGATCAGCCGCGTGACCACGCGCAAGTTCCTGCACACGCCGCGTGGCACCTTCGAATTCAAGTATTTCTTCTCCAGCGGCGTCACCACGGTGGATGGTGGCGCGGCCTCGGCGACGGCCATCCAGGCGATGATCAGGAAACTCATCGGTGAAGAGAAGGCAACCCGGCCGCTGTCCGACCAGGTGCTCGCCGCCGAACTGAATCGACGCGGAATTAACGTCGCCCGGCGTACCGTGGCGAAATATAGAGAGGCGCTCAATATTCCATCATCGAACGACCGCAGCCGGCTCGGTTGAGTCTGGACTGAGGAACCGGTAACGATCACCACCCGAACGGAGGGAACACCACCAGCGATTGCTTGTCGGAGCTTATGGAGCCTGCAACGTGCCGCGAAGAGTAGCGACATGGCAGGCGTTTCAGCCGGGTCGGACATTCACCGGCCCATCTATGAGGAGCCAACCATGCAGATCATCGTCAAGGGTCACCAGGTCGAAGTCACCGCTGCGCTGCACGACTACGCGACCAGCAAGTTCGAGCGCGTCACGCGCCACTTCGACCATCTGCATGAACTCATCATCTGTCTGGGCGTCGAAAAACTGCTGCACAAGGCCGAAGCGACCCTGCAGCTCTCCGGCAAGACGCTGCACGCCGATGCCACCGCGGTCGACATGTATGCCGCCATTGACGCGCTGGTCGACAAAGTCGACGTGCAGGTGCGCAAGCACAAGGAAAAGATCACCGATCATCATGCCGACGCGGTGCGCGCGGCGCGCTACAGTTAGCCTTCCGCTGCCGACGAAACTCCGCCCCCGCCCATGCGTTTTCTCGATTTGCTGCCCGCCGAGCGGGTGCGGAGCAACCTCGCCGCCAACGACAAGCCGGCGCTGATCGCCGAGTTGGCCGGCATGCTCGCCGGCGACGACGACGTCGCCATCGTGCGCAATGCGCTCGCCGCGCGCGAGCGGCTCGGCTCGACCGGGCTCGGTCACGGTGTCGCCATCCCGCACGGCCGCTGCGCCGAAATCTCCGCTGCACGCGCAGCGTTCGTGCGGCTGGCCGCACCGATCGACTTTGGCGCCGACGACGGCCAGCCGGTCGACCTCGTCGCGGCGCTGATCGTGCCGGCGCATTTCACCGACCAGCACCTCAAGCTGCTGGCCGAACTCGCCGAGCTGTTCTCCAGTGCCGAGATCACTGCGGCACTGCGCGGGGCGACGGATTCCGCAGCGCTGCACGCGCTGCTGGAGAAAGGGCTCGCGGCC